>JBBRMW010000048.1:0-27798 GCA_038230635.1 Aggregatilineales bacterium
CTGTCATTTCGAGCACGCCCGAACTCGGCGACTGGGAAGGCAGCTTGCGGAGCGCGCCCGTCTGTTTTTTGGGCGGCATACCCAGCGGCGCGGATGCCATGCTCGGCGCATCCTCCGAGCGATCGGGCGGCGGTGGGGTCGTTTGTTCGCCCAGGATGTCATCCAGATAGCCGTCGTCGAAGCCGCTTGCCATTTCGAGCGCATCGATCGCCGCCTCTGGTGCCATCATCCCGGACGATTTCGGCATGGGCAAGCTGAGCAGGGCGTCGATATCATCGCTGCTGACATTTTTCGAGAGGTCGAGTTTCGACGCGCTTGCTACGAGTTTGGCCGTACTGCTCACGGTATTTGGATCAACAGCGGATAACCAATCGGGCAAATCGCCAACGGGCGCGATCGTCTCGTCTTCGCCGCCGCTTTGATCCGCGCTGCCCGCCATCGCCGACTCGCCGAACCAATCTTCCACCGATTCAGTGGGCGCGGCGGTCATCGGCGTGCGCTCGACGGGTGCTATATCGCGCATCCAATCGGGTAGATCATCGCCCGCGCTCGGCACATCGGCAGCAGGCGCTTCGTTCGATTCCGCGAACCAATCTGGCAGATCAACGGCCTCGATGCCCCCTTGCGGTGGATACGGAGAGGGGGCTTGAAGTTCTGCGGCGGATGTGCCGCCAAATAGCGCGTCCAAATCACGGCTGGGCGCACTGGCGGGCGGTGCGGGACGTTCGAGATCGGCCATCCAATCGGGCAGATCGTCGGCGGGCATGGCGGCCAGTTCAGTACCGGGCGGTGTCGGCGGTTGTGGCGGCACGGCGAAAGAATCTGGTCCCGCCAATGTGGTCGAACCAAATTCTGCCGGGTTGAACCAGTCGGGCGCAGCCGCCACCGATCCTTCTTCTTGTACGGCGAACCAATCGGGCACGAATTCTGGCGCGTTCGGATTGGCGGGCGGCGCGGCTGAAATTGTCGAATCGCCCGAATCCGGCGCGGCGTTGGCGAACCAGTCGGGCACCGCATCGAGCAGCGATTCATCGGGATCACCCGTCGCCGCCCGTACTTTATCGTTCTGTGACCGTTCCCAATCCTCGAAGGTCATGTCGGACGGGATGCCCGGCGCGGAGTTCGCGGGTGATGCGGGCGTCGGCGGTAAGGGTGCGGACGGTGATAGCTTACGCAAAGTCGGACGCGGTGACTCGGCGGGCGGCGGTGTTGCAGTCGGCGGTGGCTCGGCGGGCGTGACCAGCCGTTTGAGGCCGCGCGGCGCGGATAATGGTGGTATCACGGGTGGCGGCATGGGTGCTGTCGGATCGCCGATGGCCGTATCATCGAGCCATGACACATCGGTCGCAGGCGGAATCTCGGCGTGATCATGGGGGCGATCGGCGGGATCGCTGACCCCCTCTCGCCAGGGCAGCGCGCCAGTGAAGCCGGGGCGCGTGCCGCTCGTCTCAGGATTGGCCGTATCGCCCGACAACCAATCGAGATCGTCAAAAGTGGGCATACCCAGATCGTCGGCGCTGCCAGCCGTGCTGCTCGTCGTCCAATCGAAGGATGGCTCGTTTGGTGCAGACGGACCGGATTTGCCTGCGCCCGACATCCACGGCAGCGATCCGGTTACGCCGCTGGCTGCGGAGGCGGGCGGCTTGGCCTTTGGCAGAATATCCGTCGCGTTGTCGTCCGAAACTGGCTCGTCGCTCAGCCAATCGGGCAGATCGTCGTCAGGGGGGCGGTTATCCGGCATGACGGTTAGCCTCGTAATTCGCAGGTTTTAGTTCATTAATCACGGAACGATCGATCCTGGCCGAGCAGCAGCCGTACCCCAACGACCAAAGTGCCCAGCGCGACACCGATCAAAATGCCGCTTGTGCCCGCGCTCACCGGCACCCGCAGCACCCAATCGCGGATGAGGGTCAGGAAGCTCAGGTTGGCGAGCGGAATATAGCCCATCAGCACGATCAGCAGCGTGAGTACAAACAGGATGCTCCAGATTGTCACGCGGCGGCGCATCATGCGATAGGCGGCATAGACCAAAAAGAAGACCAACAACCCCGCCAGCGCCGATTCGATCGTGACTTGCACGGCATCCATCACCGTCAGCGAGACCAATGGCGAGTCGGCGGTGGTGCGACCGGGTTCGAGCACTTTGAGCAGCCCGGCCCGATCGGCCAGATGCAGGGCGACCACCAACACGGCGGCCAGGATGGTGGCGATGCTGTACGGAAAACCACGCTCGCCCGTCGTCACTTTTTTCAGGTTGACGCTGAGCAGGTTGAGCACACCGACGATCACGGCGATCGCGCCGACAACCGTCACCAACTGGATCAATAAGCTGCTCAACTGCCCGAGGATCAGGTTGGCCGTATCGGGTAGCGCTGGAAACGGCGCGAGTCCGAGCAGCGTGATGAGCGCCAACACGGTGGCGAGCGCGCCCAACACGACCGCAGCCAGACTGAAGCGGCGGCGTGGCGGAATATTCACGGTGTTTGCAGAATTCAAGGTCATAACGCTCTAAATGCTTTCATTATTCGAAAAGCGGGCAACCACACTGGGTTCGCCTGTCTCTGAGCCGTCCGACGACTCCCCCTCGCTGTGTTACGGAGAGGGGGCTGGGGGGTGAGGTTCTTTTGCATCAATGCCCCGCCCGTAAAAAGCTATACACGGCGGCGGCGATTAACCCGGCCAGCGTTAAATAGCGCAGGACATCCATCGCAACCACGCCACCAATCAACAAGGGCGTGCGTCCCAGATAGCCGCCACCCGCGAACAACTCCTCGCCGATCAGGGGCGTTTCGCTGAGCGCATAGGCGACCGCTTGCCCTTCGATCCGATCGCTGTGGGTGATCAGCGTACCCTCGGTGCGGATCACGTTTTCGGCCAACAGCATGATCTCCGCGCCGAAACGCCCGATTAAGATGTTGCTGGAAGCCTTTTCGTCGCTCATCGCCAAACCTGCACCCGCCGCAAAGGCCAACGACTGCGGACCTTGCGGATACCAGCGCGCCAGCGACGGGCGATAGCGATCGAGCCGCCCGCGTACTTTGTAGGCACGGCGCAAGGTATCCTGCGCGATGCCCAATGTCACCGAGTCGCTGAGCGTGACAAAGGTCGGACGATCGCCGATGGCCGCCCGTTCGGCGATATGATAGAGCACCTCGGCACTGGCGAGCGCGGTCAGCGTGCTTTCTTGGCGGATGGCGCTGCTGCCCAACGAGACATGCACCGCCCGATCCGACTCGACCGCTTCGCCGACGGACAGCGGCATCGCCGTATAGCCTGCGATCGGACGCAGCGCGATTCGACGCGCCAATACCGACCCGATCAACGTGGCGACCCCGCCGATCAGCAGCAGCAAATAAACGATCAGGCTTTCGGTTGCGGTTGCAGTCATCGTGCTTTGGTATCTCTTTCGTCATCGCCCAAGCCCAAACCACATCGGATTTGCTCGATAGCATCAGGCGCATCCAGCGTCGCGGCCAGTTCGCCGATCAGCGCGCGTGGCAACGCCAGACCGAGCGTCGGTTGTGCCACGTAAAGCAAGCCCGCGCCCAACGGTGCCAGCGGCGTGAGCACATCAAGCAGCACTTCCGCCAGTCCATCTAATCCGCTGCGGTGCAAGCGCGCGCCCCAGCGATCCAGATGGACGCTCAGCGATAATGTTGGGGAGGCGACGGTATCGGAGTCTGACATGGGCGCGAGTATAACATTGCGTCGCATTCTGCGATAGCCACCCGATAGGAAATAACGCCTGCTTCACGTTTGAGTCTTCAAATGCAAAAAGATTCGAGCGCTACCACGAACGGACGCCATAGCGCAGGAAATAGTAGGCCGTTTTGACGTATTCGCTCAAGATCGTGCCGCGACCGGGTTCGCGCTGCCACCAACCGCTGTACGAAAAGGCGTCGGTCGCGGCCACGAAGGTCAGAGCGATGGCCGAATCGGGGCGCACTTCCGCGTAGGTGGCGCGTGCCCGCCGGGTGTGATAAGCGTCCGTCACGATTAGTGCTGTTTTTGCCCCGTGCGCCGCCAACAGGGTGAATACCTGATCGGCCTCCGTCCAGGTGGTGGTCGGATTGGTATTCAGAATGATCGCGCTCTGTGGGATGCCCGCCCGTCGGAGTACCCTCAAATCGCCCGCCATCGAGTCGGGCAGATCGCTCAGGATGATCGCCGCGGCCAGCTTCCGCTTATATAAATCGGCGGCAGTTTGCGCGCGATTGCCGTTGTCGCCCCCGCCAAGCACCACAATCACGTCGGCGACATGCGCTGGCTGGCTGACATCCAGAAAACCCGCAATATGCGGCAGCCATGCCGCGCGCGACAGATAGAGCGCCAAGTACATGCTCACGAAAAACAGCGCCAAGAGCAGCAGTTTACGCCGATTCGCCCGCTGTTGACTCAAGGGCAGCGTACTACGCACGAGCGTGCCCGTCGAGTGGCGGCGTAGCGCTCCTTCAAAATCCATCAATGTTGTCGATCACCTTGATTGCGGTCAATGGTTTGTACGATACACGATAAACCGCAAAATCACGTTAACGTCACCCGAATTGATCGCAATTTCTCATAAACTGGAGGAAAAACACGAAGTGGACGTGGCCTGGCGCGTTCGCCGTTTGGATGCGGTCAATCCACAGCGTGTTTGCCACATTCGCCGCAGTTTTGCGCGGCTTCCAGCGATTCCTTGCGGCGGCCACACGGACACACAAAGCCGATCGCGCGTGCCGGATTGCCCACTACGAGTGTGTAATCGGGCACATCTTTGGTGACGACGCTGCCCGCCCCGATCATCGCCCAACGTCCGATGCGAATCCCGCACACGATGGTCGAGTTTGCGCCGAGCGCCGCGCCCGCGCCGATATGCGTTTCGCTGATCGTCCAGTCATCGTTGCTTTTGAGCGACATATCCGCATTGACGGCGCGCGGCTGCTTATCATTGGTGAAGCACACATGCGGCCCGACAAATACGCCATCGTCGATAGTCACGCCGTGAAAGACCGAGACGTAATTTTGAATTTTGACACGATTCCCGATCCGCACGCCCGCATCAATATAGACGCCGCGCCCCAAAATGCAGTCCGTGCCGATCTGGGAACCTTTACGCACCTGACACAAATGCCAGACCTTCGTATTCTCGCCGATCTGTGCGCCCGTCTCGACATCGGCGCTCGGATGAATGTACATGGTCGTCTCCGTCGTGATAAATTTGGGTTTTTCCCGGCAGGACTGTTGCAAAGTCAGGGAGCAGTGTTGAGATCACCATTCACCCCACCCCCTAGCCCCCTCTCCACGCCAGTGGGGAGGGGGAATCAACCGTCTCCGGGCGCCCCTCTCCATGAAATGGGGAGGGGTTGGGGGTGGGGTAAACGACTTTGCAATCGCCCTGCTTTTCCCGGCGCGATTATAGCAGCGATTCCGAGTCTGGATTATAATCCGAAGGTTGGGTAACTTCGATGAGCATAGGTGCGGCGTGGAATTAACCGATTATATTCGCCTGCTTCGAAAATGGTTCTGGCTGTTGCTGCTACCAGCTATCCTGGCGGCAGGTGCTAGTTATGTGGTCAGCAAAGGCAAGCCGCTGGTCTATTCGACTTCGACTGTATTGACGATCGGCAACATTTTCAGCGGCTCGACGGATACCAATACACTGCAAACGCTCGTCCCCTATTTTGAAGACTTGGCGCAGCGGCCAACCATCCTGGCGGCCACGATCGCCGCGCTGAACAATAAAGGTCTGACGGTCGGCAGTTTACTAAATGTGATCGAAGTCAAAAACATCACCGATACCAATATCCTGCAAATCACGGCCACCCATACGAATCCGCAGTTTGCGGCGGCCATCGCCGATGAACTGGCAAATCAGATGATCGTCAACAGCCCGTCGCGGCTGACCCCGACCGAAGAGCAGCATCTGAACGAAGATCGGGTCGCGCTGCAATCGGCGCAAAGCCAACGCGATCAAAATAATCTGCGAATGCAAGTGCTCCAATCGCAGATTGCGCAGGGCAACGGTGATATGTCCACGTTGACCACTCAAAACTCGCTGTTGCAGACCCAGATCGACGTGGAAACGGCGAATATCAACACGCTGACGGGCGCGATCGATGCGTTCGAGGCGCGCAAAAACCTGCTGCAAATAACCGACAAAGCCGTCGTGCCCGTGCAACCCGCCGACAACGGCACGGCCAAGAATATGGGGATCGCCGCCGCCATTGGTGCGATCTTTGGCCTCGGCGCGATTTTGCTGGCCGAATATGCCGATAATTCGATCAAGACCGCGCCCGATGCAGTCAAGGCGCTGGGGCTGCCCGTGCTGGCGACCATCGCGCGTTATGGCAAGCGATCGGATACGCCGGCCATGCGCTTGATCACGCGCCAGCCGCACGAAAAAGCGGCGAGTGAAGGCTATCGCATCTTGCAAGCACGTCTTTTGCGCGCGGCGGCCAAAGTCTCAAACGGCAAAACACCTGTCTTTGTCGTAACCAGTGCCGCGCCCGGTGAGGGCAAATCGACCACAACGGCCAATATCGCGGCGGTGATGGCTTCGATGGGGCGCAAGGTGCTGTTGATCGATGCGGATTTGCACCGTCCCACGCTGCATAAAATCTTCAATCTCAAAAACGACTTCGGCCTGACCTCACTGCTCCAACAATGGGAGATGGCCGCGCCGATTCCTGAAGCGGATCGAATGACGCAAATTCTGGCCGATTCAGACGGTGATGCTCTCCTCAAAAAGATGGTGCAGACGACCGAGATCGAACATTTGCATGTGATTCCCAGCGGTCCAGATTCGGCCTTGTTCGCCGAGATTCTGGGATCGGCTTTCAACCGAAGTTGGATCGATCTTTTGGAGGAGCGCTTAGGGGTGGACACAGTGCTGATCGATTCGCCGCCGTGCCTCGCCGTCGCCGACAGCGCCCTGCTGGCGGCCAACTTGAAGGCGCATACGGTGCTGGTGATCGCGTCACATGAACTTCGTCCGGCCATTGCGCAAAAAGCCAAAGCGCAGTTCGATCAACTTGAAGTGCCGATCGATGGCGTGGTGCTCAACAAGGTGAGCGCGGTCGAGAACGACTCGATTCAATATTACGGTTATAGCTGACCATCTATTAAGTCCGGTGGACGGCGGATGCAGCAAGCCGCGTCCCTACAAGAACGACGTTTTTGGTTGGGCGATAATCGCGGAAGGCGGGCGACCACGCCGGGATTGCCCCTACCCTCGACCACCTTGGGTAGGGGCAGCCCGATGTGGCCGCCCGCGTGATTGACGAGGCTTAGCCGTCGAACGAACCGCCCGGCGGCGCCTGCGTCGGAAGGGGAGTCGGTACGATCGGATTAGTCGGTGTTTGGGGTACGACGATCACACCCATTGGCGGCGGCGCGCTGCCCGTAACTACCCAGTGACCCGCAACCGCCACATCGTTGGCAGTGCCGTACACGATGTTGGTGTCGGCAAAACCCGGTGACAGCGCATTTTTCAGGTAGATGAACCCGTTGGTGGGACGGAACACGCCGACGCCATCGTGACCCTGTGCCACCCAGTCGCCCGAGATCGGTTGATCGCCGCCGTTGCCAAGCTGCAACTGGTAATCGCCAATCACCGCGCCGTTGGTGATTTTATCGGATAGATAGAAGGTGAAGCCCTGTGGGCGGAACACGCCGGGGCTGTCTACGCCGTCGCCGTTCCAATCACCCGCGACTGGCCGATCGCCGGGGATGCCCAGGGTCATCGTGAAATCAGCGAAACCCGTCGTCAACGTGCTGCGGATGTAGATCAAGCCGTTGGTCGGACGGAAGACGCCGATCCCGTCATGCGTATCGGTGGCCGACCAGCGCCCGGAGATCGGCAGGTCGTTGGCGTTTCCGAGCCGGATGATCTCGTCAGCGGGACCCGGCGTGTTGGTATTGCGTAGGAAGAAGTTGCCAGTCGCGCGGTCGTAGACACCGATCGAGTCGAAGCCCGCGCCCGTCCAATCACCCACGATCGGGTAGGGCTGGCTGCCGACCGTATAGGGGATCATGATGTTCGCAAAGCCCGTCGTGTTGGCGTTGCGCAGATAAAACGTGCCCGCGCGGTAGATGCCGATCGTGTCAGGCCCGGTGCTCGGTGCGCCCGCGATCGGCAATGCCCATGCGCTGCGGCCATGCGTAAAGGCGATCAAGGTGCTATGCGCCTGATCGAGCACAATCTGTGATACCGTTGTGTTAGGCAGTCCCGCATTGAGTTGTACCCAGGAAGTGCCCTCATTGGTCGAGAAATACACACCCACATCCGTCCCAACGACCAGTACACGGGTCGCGCCGCTGTAGTAGGTCACGATGCTGTTGATCGGGATGGTGGGCAGGTTTCCACTAATGGAAGTCCAGGTGCTGCCGCCATCGATGCTCTTATAGACTTTCCCCGTTGGATTATTCCAGTGCGCGCCTGTCACCAAGTAGACCATGCTCGCATTGGTGCTATCGACGACGATCTGGTTGATATATGATCCGGCGGGAATGTTGGTGTCGCTCTCGACATAGGTTGAGCTAGTGCCCGAATAACCCGTCGTGGTTTTGTAGACCTTTCCGTTCGTCAAGCCTGCATAGATCACCGCACTGTTCGATGGATCGGTCGTCACAGCGGAAACGTTGCTTGAGAAAAACTGGCTGCTCGGATACCAAGCCCCGGCACTGTCGAGCGTTTCGTAGACCCGACTGCCACCAAACACGAGATGGTTGGTATGCAGCCGATCCAATTGGAAGGGCGTATAGAATAACCCACCACTGAGGCCGCTGCCCGCGTAAAACCAGCTTGTGCCGCCGTTGGTGCTTTTATAAAAGCCACCGTTTTGCGTTTCCGTATACATGTTCTGCGTGTTGCCCGGATCGATCGCACTGAATCCGCCATCGGAGCCGAGCGTTTCCGACCAGATCGCATTGCCCGTATATTTCAGCGTGCCGTTATCCTGGGTGCCACCGAGCAGCAAGTGGTTGCTGGCATAGTTGGGGCCGGAGTCGCCGCCCGTGAATTCCGTGATCGCCAGCCCTGCCGTATTCAGGTTGGTATACGTGACCGAGGTACTGCCCGCCAGCGGATTGCTGGTATAAAAGATGCCGCCGTCGTTGCCCGCATAAAACGGGCACGGCGAAGCCGCGCAGCCCGGCGCAAAGGCCAGCGCATGTTGATCGGGGTGGATGTTACTGTTGTCAAAACCGTAGACACTCGTGATGTTAGTAAATGCGCCCCCGGTCGTCGCAGTGGCGGCTACTCCGATGTCGATGCCGCCAATGTAGGCGATATTGGCGTTGAGCGGATCCACCGCTACATACAGATCATACCAGCCCTGCGTATTGCTGAGGTTGACGGTCAGATTGAGCGGCGACCAGCTCGTGCCGCCATTGGTAGTGTAGTAGCCACCGTTGTACGAGCCGGATTGATACATTGCGCCGCCGCCGTTGACCAGCACCATATACACGATCAGCGGGTTCGAGGGCGCAATCGCCAGCACCGAACGGTTCGTGAAGGCGCTGCCGCTCGGCAGCCCACTGTTCACGGGATTCCAGGTGGTGCCGCCATCGAATGAGCGGTACACCCCGTAGCCAGATACGGTCGCGTACAAATGCACTGGGTTTGCACTGACGTCGATGTCGAGAGCATAAATCCGGGCGTTTTGACCCGCCCAGCCCGTCGAATTAGCCCCAGCGTTGGAAACGACCCCCCAAGTTGCGCCAGCGTCGTTGGAGATGAATAGACCAACCGAGGTCGCCAGGAAAAGCTGCGCACTGTTGCGCGGGTTCACGATGATCCGATACATCCAACTGGCAGTATAGCCGCTTCCGCTGCTCATGTATCGCTTGGACCAAGTAGTACCGCCGTTGGTCGATTTGAGGATCAACCCGCCCCCGCTAAAATAACTATCCAGGCTGCTATTTGGCTCGCCCATCGCCACATAGAGGATGTTATGGTTGTTTGGGTCGATGGCGATCGAACCAATCGCCATCACATCTTGCTTGTCCAGCAGCGGCTTCCAAGTCGCGCCGTTGTTGGAAGATTTCCAGACGCCGCCGTTGGCCGCACCAAGATAAATCACGGTCGTAGCCCCGGACGTGGTGGGATCGACGGCGAGGGCACTGATTCGCCCGGAATAATAGGTGCCTCCGGCATTTTCCGGCGACGGTCCCGTCAGCAGCCAGCGATAACTGGATTCGGGGCTGTTGCCCGCGCTGGCAGTCGCTGCGCCGCGCCGTCCGATCGCGGGTAATGCGCTCGCGCTGGGCAGCGTATCGGCTTGTGCGCGCGCTTGTTCGAGCGTCGCCATCGTCAGATTACCATTGCGCTGCGCCCAATAGGCTTCTTCGGCGCGGTGATCGACGGGTGTCCAGCGTGCTTGTAGGGCGGCGTGCGCGTCCGGCGCGTTGAGCGCAGTCAAAATGAAGGTGGCGGTCAAAATGGCGAGGCACGTCAGAATAGACTTGAAGGATCGGTTCACGCAGTGGCTCCTTGTTATTTGGCATTATCACGACTAACTCTAACGATCTCAGTCTAATCCGCATGCGGACGGAATCGGACGGGCGACCACGCGGGGATCGCCCCTACCCCGGATTGTCTTGGGTAGGGGCGGCCACACCGGGCCGCCCGCTTGATTGATTGAAACGGTTACAGACCGAGTGTCCTAGCCGTCGAAGGAACCCGGCGTTGTCTGTGTCGGCAAAGGCGTCGGCGCGACCGGATTGGTCGGAGTCTGTGGCGCGACGAGCACCCCGGTGGACGGCGGCACGGGTCCTAGAATCCAGTGACCGGCGACGGCCACATCACCGGCAGTGCCGTACACGATGTTGGTGTTGGCAAAACCCGGCGTCAGCGTATTTTTCAGGTAGATCAAGCCGTTGGTGGGACGGAACACGCCCACACCGTCGTGACCCTGCGCCACCCAGTCACCCGCGATCGGCTGGTCGCCGCTGTTGCCAAGCTGCAACTGGTGATCGCCAAAGACGACCCCATTGGTGACTTTGTCGGACAGGTAGAAGGTGAAGCCGGCCGGACGGAAGATGCCGGGGCTGTCCACGCCGTCAGCGTTCCAATCGCCCGCGATCGGACGATCGGAGGGGTTGCCAATGATCATCGCGTAGTCGGCAAAGCCGGTTGTCAGGGTGTTGCGGAGATAGACCAAGCCGTTGGTGGGACGGAACACGCCGACGCCATCATGGGTGGCATTGACGGACCAGCGTCCCGAAATCGGCAGGTCGCCCGCGTTTCCGAGCGTCAGGATTTCATTGGCGGCACCAGGCGTGTTGGCGTTGCGCAGGAAGAAGTTGCCCGTCGCGCGATCGAAGACGCCGATCGTATCGAAGCCCGCGCCCGTCCAGTCGCCCACGATCGGGTAGGGCTGGCTGCCGAACGTATAGGCGACCGTGATGTCCGCAAAGCCGGTTGTGTTAGCATTGCGCAGGTAGAACTTGCCCGCGCGGAAAACGCCGATCGTATCGGTGTGGGGGTTGCTGGTGCTCACCTGCACGGTAGCGGTCGTCGTCTGGCCGTCCGGGTTGGTGATGGTCACAGTGCTCGACGCCCCAAGTGCTGCGGCGGTCGTGTTCAGGTTGAGCGTGATGTGCGTTGGGTCGATGTAAGTGACGCCGTTGACAGTGACGCCATTATTGGCGATGGCCGACAAATGCGTGCCGCAACCTGGATCGATCACGCCATTGGTGGTATCGAAGAAGCCGCTGCCCGCAACCGACGTGCCGGTCAGCGTGACAAGCGCCGAGGCGACGCCATGCGGAACGACGCGTGAGGCCGTATTGCTGGCGGGTGGTGGTGGTGCCTGCAGTTTTTGGATCCATTCGCCATACTGATTGGCCTGATCGGCATATTCCTGGATTGTCCAGACCGTCATGTCGTCGCACGGATCGACCGCCGTCATGGAAAAGTCACCCCAGCGCCGTCCAGCGCTTCCGCCCGGATCGAAGGAGGGATTGTAGGCGTTGGTGGTGTTATTGCGTGTAACGAGGGAACTGCTGAACGCGCCGAGCGTATCCGTCGCCAGCCGCGAGACGATCCCCGTGCTGGTAAAATGCGTCGCGCCCGCGATCGTGTAACCCATCGCGGCGTGCCCTTGACCATTGGACGCAATCGTGCCATAGCTGTAAAAGGTCGGGTTGGCGGCAGCCGTATCGCATACGATACCCTGCTGCCGGATGCTGGGCGTTGCGCCGCTCCCGATGCCCCGGATTTCCCACCACAGCAGGCCATCTCGATCGGCAAGGCCGCTCTGGACGCCGACGCAACTGCCGCCGGAAACAGTCAAGCCGATGCCGACCGATGTCCATAGGCTGCCATTGCGGAACACAGCTTCCAACATGCGCCCATCCGAACCATCGATGCGGCCATTCGAACCGCCGGTGTTGCCCTGGTGCGGCTGGGGGATTTCAAAGCCCTGGGCGACCGTGTTGATCACGATTGGGGCGCTCACGGTCGGACTAGCCGAACCGGGATTGGCGATGCGCAGCAGGTCAATCGCCGTAAACGAGAGCAAATCGACGCCGATCACGTGGCCCTCGGTGGCCGCCGGATCGACACTATCGACACCCTGCGGTGTGTACAGCCCTGTTCCATTGATCGCATCCCCCACCAAAAAGGCGCTGATGGGACCGCTGCCCGACAGCAGCCTAGATTTTGGGATGATGTACAAATCCGAGCCGTCGTATGAGGCGTTGTTGAGCGAACTGCCGCAGAACTGGTTGACGCCGATATACATGGCTTTCACATCGACACCAGGCGTTGGGTAGTCTGCCAGGCAGCTCGTGTGAGCGTTGTTGGACGAGCCGAAATAGCTTTTTGTCCAAACGGTGCTACCCGTGATGATGGCGGTGTTGCTGGACGCGAACAAGACGCGGTTATCGGGGAATGCCACATCGATCATCACGATATACCAACGCTGCGTCAGTCGATCATAGCGAATGTGCGGATCGGACGTGAAATTGCCAGCCACGGGCGTGATGAGTGAACTGAAAAAATTGTCGGGGGTGGTTGCCAAAACACCATCGGCAGCACCGGTCGTTTTGTTATAAGAGGTGAAATTGCAGTTGATCGTGACGATAAACTGCGTAGGGCCAGCCGTGCCCATCGTGTCGGGTGGCGTTCCGCATGTGTTAACGGTCGAGTCTGGGCCATTAAAACCCAGCCCCGCCGTGAAAGCCGCCAGCGGCCCGCGTACCGAGGCCGAGTCGCCCTCCGGGTTGGTGGTCACAGCGCTGCCAGTCGGGCTGCCATTGGCGCGATTGAGACGCACGGGTTTGTGAAAATTGGAATGCGCGATGGGCTTGGCACTAGCTTGCCGAGCCATGATCTGGGCGGTCGTTTCAGACCCGGCATAGACCAATTGCAGCGTCTGTCCGGTTCGACCAGCGGATGCGGCCAGCGAAGGGCGTATGATCCCCGCGTAGCTGCTCAAAAGGGTGGCGAATAAAATGGCAAAAACGATCAAGACTGTTTTCCGCACGACATGCTCCTTTGCAAAATACAACCCGAAAACTATACCGCAAAAATCGAAAATGTGAACAAAATACGAACAACTTTAGCGAGAGCGTGGGTAGGCATTTTCAGTGGGGTGGAGGAAATGCTGACGTGGCAGGCTGCCGCGTCAGCCTCGAACCAGATGGGGTCCGACTTTGCAATCGCCTTGAATAACGAGACTAGGGCGTGTCTGCAAACCCCTCTATCCCCCGGCCCCTTTCCCCCACGCAGGCGGGGGGATAAGGGGAGTCAAGCCCCTCGCCCTGCCTGCGTGGGAGAGGGGTTGGGGAGAGGGGCAGCCGCCCAAACACTTTGCAGACACGCCCTAGCATAAATATACAATTCTTTGCCCTTTTCGCGCTCTCGGATACACTTGAGTCATCATTACCTCTTATTTTGAAATGTGAGAAGTTGTCATGTCGCTGCCATTCAATTTGCAAAAACTTCCGGCTGAGGCGATCACGGTGCTGCGCTTTTTGGGGACTCGCAACGCGGCTGCCACGGCTCAGGAAATGGACGCGGGGCTGGACATTGGTCAGCGTTCGGTAGGGCGTGCGATTCGCCGTTTGGTGAACTACAGCCTGATTCAGATGGATTTCAACGGCGCATATCAACTGACGAATGACGGACGGCGCGCGCACCAGCAGGTGATCGAGGCCGATTTTGCATCGAGCGGCACAACTGCAGATTCAGCCACATTCGCTTCAGCCACGAATGCGACGGCCACCGCCAAAAGTTCTGTATCAGCCACCAAAACGGCGCGCCTCAAACGCCGTTTGACGGTGGTCATGCCGCCAGCCGTCGTGAGTGGACAGCCGACGCCGCTGTATATCGGCGTGAATCCGCCCAATGATGGCGACCTGCACATGCTCAACGTGGCCCATTTGGAATTGCGACTGAGCGGCGTCGGTGCTGATTTATCCGCCGCGCAGGTGTCGATCGAAGTGCCCGCACATGGCGCTGCTGCCCCCGTGAAAGTCATCGTGACCGCACATCCGCAAGTTGGCAAAGTACGTGTACGGATTGATGCCTTCCAAATGATCGATCTGGATCGGATCGAAGAGGCGGGCGCGATGTACTTTGATTTGCCCGTCGTGACGCATTCAACCCCGGAAGGCTCAACCCGCAAAGCTGTCGGCATCGATCTGGCGCTGATATAGCGTTTCGCGGTCGCGGCAGGCGGTCAAATGGAAATACCGGTCGCGTCCGTCTTGCGCTTCTCAATGTGTTATCAGCTTTGCGACGGGTAAGCGGCGGTTGATTGGCAAGCTGCCTTGAAATACACTAGACTAGAATAAATGCGACTCTAGCTCTCTCTATGCGAGGTCGATATGCTACGACAAATTTTGCTGAATCGAGCGCGCCTCGCGGTTTCGCTCGGAATGCTACTGGCACTCACCGTCGCGTGCAGCCTGGGCGCACAGCCTTCGGATAACGCACAGATCACGGCCACGGCACAGGGCGGCACGCCGATCGCCCAAAGCAACGTGCCGGAAATCGAAATTCAAACACCTGCCGACAACACCGAAGTGGTGATCAACAGCACGGTGCAGATTTATGTGCGCGCCACCGATCAAATCGGCGTGACGCGCATCGAGATGCGGGCGGATAACCTGATCGTCGATTCGACGGCCTCGCCCGATCCGAACGGATCGCCCACCCTGGAAAGTATCCTCTCCTGGACGCCAAACGCCGGTGGCGCTCACGTCCTCCAAGTCATTGCGTATCGAGGTAGCCTGGGCGGTAATCCAAAAAACCTCAACATTACCGTGCGGAGCAGCGCGGCTGAAGTGACGCTCCCGGCTGGATCGCCACAATATCTGACCGCCTCGCCAACGATCGATCCGTTTTGTAATGTCAGCGCCAATGTCAGCAATCTGAATGTGCGCACTGGCCCCGGCATCAACTACGACATCATCGGCACGTTGGCGCTTGGGCAACCCGTCCCCGTCAGCGGCACGAACGATGATCGCTCCTGGTGGCAGATCAACCAGGGTGGCGCGATCGGCTGGGTGAGCGCCTCGTATAGCACCATTTCAGGTGTGTGCAGCAATGTCCTGATTGTGCCCGTGCCCGCTTCGCCCACCGTCCCATTCGGCGCAACGCCGATATTTATTCCGCCGTCGTTTACGCCGCGACCACAGCTTCCGACCGCGATGCCGACGCAAGCGGTGCGCGTCGTAATCCTGCCCACCTTGACATTTACGCCCGGACCGAGTGGCCCACAGCCGTTCCAACTGACGACGACGGCCATTCTCGCCACCCAAACGGCGCTGGCGATTCCGACGATCGCGCCAACGCTCACGCCCTTTGGCTTGATCCCGACCGCCACACCGAGCATCACGCCAATCCCCGCGCTGCCCAACTTGATCGTATCGGCGGCGAGTGTACCGGGCAATACCCTGATCCTTGATCCATCCAAGCCCGTGACCGTCGGACAACTGACCATCACGGTTGCCAACGTCGGGGCCGCGCCCGCCAATCGCTTCCGTGTCAGTATTCAGCAGCCCGATGGCACTTTGGCTTTTGCGACGACCGCCGCGCCCCTGCAACCCGGCACGCAGATCAATCTATCCACGACGCTGTTCATCGCGCATACGGGGATCACGCGGCTCACCATCATCGCCGACAGCGACAATGCCATCGCCGAATCGAGCAAAAGCGATAACGTACTCGTCTATGATGTGCTCGTCGTGGGCGCGACGGCTTTGCCCAATGCGCCGACGGCCACCTCGACGCTGACCTATACGCCACCGCCCACCAGTACCAACACACCGCCGCCTACCGCCACCCTGACGCCCGTCCCATCCAACGTGGCTTTACCAAATCTGGTCGTGCAAGGGGTTCAACTCGCGCAAGACCCGATTGTTCTAGCGGGCAGTGGCGCGACCACGAGTGCCATTTCGGTGATTGTGGCAAACCTCGGCAACGGCCCCGCCGGGACATTTTTGGTTGGCCTGACCCTCTCCGATGGCCGCCAAGTGGCGGGTACGACCGCGACTTCGCTTAATCCTGGCGCGCAAACAACAGTCATTCTATCCGTGCCATTTTCAACGGCGGGCACGTATCAATTGACCGCCATCGCCGACTCCGGGAACACGATCGCCGAAAGCAACGAGGCGGATAACGTCTTCGCGCGCACGGTGCTCGTCGTTGGCGGGAATTCGGGTATCCCAACCGCCACGCCAACGCTGACGAACACGCCAAACTCGGTGGTGATCTTGCCCAGCTTGGTCATTACAGGTGTCCAGCTCAGCGATGCCGAAGCGAATAGCTTGCAGGCGGCGCGCCCCGCGAATGTTGCGCCACCACTTGTGCATGTGCTGGTGACCGTTTCCAACACCGGAAACGGGCCTGCTGCGCCATTCCAAGTGGCGGTCGTGTTGCCAAGCGGACAGCAGTTCTTGGGCAGCTCGACGCAGCCCTTAGCGCCCGCTGCGAAAACGGTTGTCGCCGTGCCCGTCACATTCACCCAGGGTGGCGCGATCGCCCTGACTGTGATCGTGAATCCAAACAACGCCGTTCCCGACGCAAATACGAATAACAAGACCTTCAACCTGACGGTCCAAGTCGGCGGCACTGCACCCACGACCACGCCCACTGCGACCGCTGCGCCCGTTCAGCCATCACATACGCTGACTGCGCTGCCTCCTTCAGCGACGCGCACCAACTCGCCCGTCCCGGTCGCACCAAAGGTGACCAATACCGCGACGGCGACGCGCACCAACTCGCCCGTCCCAGTCGCGCCAAAGGCGACCAATACCGCGACGGCGACGCGCACCAACTCGCCCGTCCCAGTCGCGCCAAAGGCGACCAATACCGCCACCGCGACGCGCACCAACTCGCCTGTCCCGGTCGTGCCGAAGGTAACAAATACATCGACCCTGACGGCGACGGCCACCCGCACGAACTCCCCCGTGCCGAATGCGCCGCAGCCGACGCACACGGCGACAGCCACCAATACCGCCACGGCGACGCGCACGAATTCGCCCGTCCCGAATGTGCCGACAAATACGCATACGCCATCGCCCGCGCCGCAAGCCATTCTGAGCATCACGGGGGTCACGCTGGCCGCTGAGCCAATCGTGATCGACCCGAAGAATCCCGCCGCGCCCGTACCCGTCACCATCCTGATTGCGAATACGGGCAGTGCGCCGTCGGCAGCCTTCAGCGTGAGCGTGCAAGCGGGCGCGAATCCCCCCGTCGTCGTACAAGTTACCACGCCGATTGCGCCAAATACCCAGACTCAGGTCGTCGTCAATGTGACGATCAGTCAGGTCGGTCCGGTGCATCTGGTGGTAACGCTGACCGCGCCATCCAAAGCGCCGATCACTGTTGCCAAAGATACGACGGTGGTGCTCAAGCCGACGCCGATCCCGCCCACCGCCATCCCGGCGACGGCCACCCATACCGCCACGCCATCGCCCGCGCCGCAAGCGAACCTGGGTATCGCCGCGATTACACTGGCCGCTGAGCCGATTGTGATCGACCCGAAGAATCCCGCCGCGCCTGTGCCCGTCACCATTTTGATCGCTAACACCGGCAACGCGCCGTCGGCAGCCTTCACCCTGAGTGTGCAGGTCGGTACGGCGCAGCCTGTTGCGGTGCAAGTGACCACGCCAATCGCCCCCGGCAAACAACTTCCGGTGCTCGTGAACGTGACGATCAGTCAACCTGGTCCGGTTCACTTGGTGGTGACCCTGAATGTGCCGCCCAAAGCGCCCATCGCCGTGGCGAAAGATACGACGGCGGTGCTCAAGCCGACACCGATCCCACCGACTGCAGTGCCACCCACTGCGGTGCCACCAACCGTAGCGAAACCCAGCCCTGTCCCTCCGCCTACCACCGTGAAACCCAGCCCGGTCCCAGCCACCGCAGCGCCGACGGCTGCAGTCCTGCCGCCGACAGCGCCGCCCGCCGGACAAGCTCCCGATTTCCTGACGCTGCCTGTCCTACCCGTCCTGGCTAACGATCCGGCGCTGTTGGCAAATCTCAAGGCGCTCTATGCCAAAGCGACGACGGGCGGCGCAGTGCCCAACTTGTTCGTCGTCGTGGGCGATGACGAGTTGGCGGCGCTCAAAAACCTCAAAGCAGACACGCTCAAACTCGATAAGGCCGATCTCGCACTGCGTGATGCGGCCACCTTCTTCGCGCCCAGCTATCCGTTGGTGACGCAACTGCCGACGATTAGCCCGCTCTACAACGCCGCCAGCCTGCTCGTCCCCGATGGCGCAGATACCGCTGGCGCCTGCAAGGGCAAAGCGCCGCTGCAATGCGCCGCCGATGCACATCCGACCTTCGTGCTGATCAACGTGGGCAGCCTCGACATCAAACAAAATACGCCCGGCGACGCCTTCCAGAACGCGCTGCAAGCGGCGGTCTCGTTCGTCGCGGCGCACAATGCGATCCCGGTGTTGGTGACGATCCCTAGCGTGGACAATCCAACGGACGAGCCGAAGCTGCCCGTTTACAACACGATCATCTACAACGTGGCGAAGGCCGCCAACATCCCACTGTTGAACCTGTACGGCGGCCTGCGCACGAATAATCCGAACCCGCCCCTGATCGCCGCCAACGGGTCGCTGACGACGGGGGGCGCAGAACCGGGCAACAACTTGACCGCCGATGGCCTCAAATTCGGCGCCAACGCGGCCAATCGTGACATCCTGCGGCTGCTCGACCTGCTCAAAAAGACGCTGCTGACGCTGCCCGGCGCACAGCCGAGTTAACCCCAGACATACCGGGTGACCCCATCGGGTTCGCCCCTACCAGACGCGATTCTGGTTAGGGGCGAACCCGGCGTGGTTATCCGCCTCCATGCCGTTTTGCGATTTTCCCCAAACGCAGTGGCGCGCGCGGCGCGAAACGGCTACAATGCGCAGCCATGAATGTCCTCACTCTGCGTCATCGGCTTCATCCGCTTGGGACTCTCGCGGTCCTCGGTCTGTTCGTGGCCGCCTGCACACCGGCTACTTCTGCGCCGCCCACAGCGCGTCCGCCCGCGCCCACAGCCGTGATTGTCCTGGCGACTCTGCCGCCGCCGCCCACGGCTGCGCCCACGCCAACCGCGACGCCCTTTTTTGATATGAATCGGATCGGCGGACGTTGGCAGCTTGAGCTGACTTATCGGCTGCACGGCTACCCAGGCTTTGACGATATTCAATATTCCACGAGTGTCGCGCTCATGATCACATCCGATGGTGCGATCAGCGGATCAGGCGCGTTACAAACGACGCTCCAACAACCACCCTGCTCGTCGCTGGTTCGCGCGGGTGGCAACTTGGCGTTCGCGGTGACGGGCAGCGCCTTCAAGGAAGGGGAAGCCATTCGTGGCGATCTGACCTTGACGCCGCAGGACGGCAACGATACCCAGACTTTCGAGCGGCTATGTACGGATACCACGCTCAACCTCAAGGCCACCGTTTCGATCCTGTGGTCGATGCTGACGACGGTGAATGGCCTTCATTTTCAAATTGCGCTGCAACAAGCGGCATCGCAGAGCACCGTGCGCAATCTCAGCGGGCCAAGTGACGGTATACTGCACGGCACTTTGGCGACCGATATTCGACTTTTTCGCTAGAAATCGCCCGAACTTATGATCACTTTACGAACTCGAGCTGCATATGAGCACAAATGGCATGTACAACGCAACGCTGCTGGTCGTCAACACCGAGTCGCGCCCCATCACCCAATGGCTGACCGATTCGCACCAATTCAAAGTCGAGTCGCTACGTCAGCCTGATCGGATTTTTGATCGGGTGCGCAGCCTGCATCCTGATGTCGTCCTGTTGGGGTTCACGCTGCCCGATGTGAACAGCCTGACCGTGTGCCAACAGCTCAAGAACGACACAAAAGGCTTTTTGCCCGTGATTATGACCGGCGTCAACAGCCCGGCAGATGCGACCGCCAGCTTGAAAGCCGGGGCCGATGAACTGCTATCCGACACTTTGAGCGCCGACGATATGGTGGCGCGCGTCCAGATGATCCTCCGGCTCAAGCGTAAATATGACAGCGTGGTCACAGAAAATCGCCAACTGGGCGAGCGTATGGCCGCGCAAAAAAAACAAATCGATGATGCGCTGGGCGAGATTAAACAAATGCGCGAGATGTCCGACAACATCATCTACAACCTCGGACACGAACTGCGCACGCCGCTGTTACAGATCAAAAGCTCCGTGTCGATGCTGCGCACGGATGGCCGCGAAGGTGGTCCCGATTTCACCGATAGTTTGATCAAGCAGGCGACACAAGCGACGGCGCGCCTTGAAGATGTCGTCAACAACCTGAACGAGATGATCGCGGCCATGCAGCCACCCCGCCGCGAACCATTCCGCGTCCAGGATGCCGTACACACCGCCATGCGCCAGCTCAGCCGACGCTGGTCATCGAGCAACGATGTTGGGCGAATCGTCCTGCATACGATGGATGCGCCGCTTGTTTTGGGCGACCGTAAAGCCATTTCGCAGGTGATTCAGCAGGTGATCGACAATGCGCTCAAATTCAGTCCGAACGGGGGCACCGTAGATGTGCGCATCGAAGTGCGGGGTGAATGTGTACGGGTTTCCATTCAAGATCGCGGGATCGGGATCGCCGAAGAGAACCGCGATCGTATTTTCCGCGCATTCTATCAAGTGGATAGCTCGACCAGCCGCCCTTTTGGGGGGGCGGGAGTGGGTTTGACGATCGTTAAAAAGTTAATGGACGGTATGAATATTCCGATCATCATCGAAAGTGCGCCCAAAAAAGGCAGCACCTTCGCGTTCGATCTGCCACTCGTACCGCCCATCCCATAAGTGCAGGGTACGGAGCTAATCCCAGTTGAGATGGATCAACAATACACCGTCAAAATCGGGCGGGGGCGGCATCAGCCCATCGAACGTCACGGTATAGGGGATAAATTTCGGGGTCATAAAGCGGCGCGCAAAGGCATAAATCGTGCCATACACGAGGTCGGGTGGGAACGGATTGTCGATCTTGAACAGGATATGTTTGTCCGCCACCTTTTCCGTGGACACGCTGCCGGGCGGCGTATTGCGAAATTGCATGAGATAGGCTTGCGGATACACTTCCAGAAAGAAAGTCTCGAATGGATTCTGATCCGCGCCCGGAGGTAGCTGCGCCATTTGCCCCACCGCCATGCCGATGGCGACGAAATCGAACATCGCGCCGTCCTGGGTGGCGATCTCCTTCAAGACGTTCAACCAGCTTTGGAGCGCGTACCACTGATCCGGCACGATTTGCGTCAGATTGTGTTTTTTCAGGATAGGCCGAATCATTTCAATTTGAAGGTTGTTGATGAAGGGGAGCAGTACCGCTCCGATGGTTTCGGTGTCAGCGGGACATTCAAAGCGTTTCATAAGAATAACCGATCCGGTCGATCTCGGCGGATTCCTGATTTGCCGCGCGGACAAACAAAAACGGACTCGCCGCTGTGGACGAGTCCGTTTTAGAAGTTGCGGGGGTGAGATTTGAACTCACGACCTCCGGGTTATGAGCCCGACGAGCTGCCTCTGCTCTACCCCGCGACGTTTTCAGCATTGCTGATAGAGGTATTCTAGCACGGAGCAGCGCATCTGTAAAGGTCTAGTTTTGATTTTCGATTTGAGCGCTTACGGCTTTTCGCCCGCCGCCAAACGTCGATCGATCAAATCCAGGATTGGCGCACAGTCGGCTAAGCTCTCGACAACATAATGCGCGCCCGCCTCAACCATGCGCGTTGTGACAGCGGCCAAGCGTGCGGCCAGATCGGCGGGCGCCAGAGCCGCGATTTCCGCCTCGTTCAGACCGATCTCGTTGCCTGTCTTTGCCAGCCCGATCGTCCACATGCCCGCGTTGAGTCCTTCCGCGATGTCCGGCAGCGTGTCGCCGATTTTGACCATGCTCTCCATCGGGTAAATGCCGAGCCGCCGCGCATTCTCGAAGCACATCCAGGGTGCGGGACGACCGCCGCCCGCCTCATCCGGGCAGACCAGCGCATCCGGCATATACCCGCGCTTCTGAACTTCCGGCAGCAGCGGCTCCATCATCGGGCGCGTATACCCCGTGGTCGAGCCGATCTTGAGGCCGCGCGCGCGGAAGCCATCAACCGCCGCCTTGACGCCGGGGATCAAATCGGCATATTCGGTGATGTTCTTGATCTGGCGCGGAATGAACTCATCGTACAGGGCTTGTATATCGGCTTCACCCGGTGCGTGACCATTGGCCGCCTTCCAGCCCGCGTTGACTTCCGGCAAACTCAAAATATCGATAATGTGATCGCGCTTATATTTGCCCATTGGCCCGCGCGCCTGAGCCATGCTGATCGGCACGCCATGCGCCGCGAAAAGCTCGACAAAAACGACCGTCGGCGCAAAACACCCATAATCGAGCGTCGTGCCCGACCAATCGAGAATGACGCCGCGCAGCTTGCCAATATACGACCGTCGAAAAGAAAAGGTCATGGTCGATTCTCCGTTGAAGCCAAACCTGCCGGGATCACGATGCCCAGTTCGCGGAGCACATCGGTGATCGCGGCCAGCAGCCCGACCATATCCGACGGGAACACGCGACCGATCGAGCCAATGCGAAAACACGGCAGATCGGCCAGCTTGCCTGGATAAATCACATAGCCGCGCGCGCTCAAGCCACGATAAAAGCGTTCAAAGTCGAAATTCGGATCGTTGGGATAATAATACGTTGTGATGATGTCGCTCTGCTGTTCTGGCGTCAGAAATTCACGAAAGCCGAGCGCCCGCATCCCTTCCACCAATGCCTCGTGATTAGCCTGATAACGCATCGCCCGGCCACTCACGCCACCTTCTGCCGCCAATTCCGCCAGCGCCTGATTGAATGCCAGCATCGTATGCGTGGGCGGCGTGAATCGAAACTGCCCGCCGCTTTCGAGCGCCCGCCATTGTGCGAACAGATCGAGACTCACGGTGCGCGCGTACCCTTCGGTGGCGCTCAGTGCGGTTTTGCGCGCCAGCACGAACGAAAAGCCGGGCACACCCTCTATGCACTTGTTCGAGGACGAGACAAGATAATCGATGCTTGCCGCCGCCATATCGAGTGGCACGCCGCCGAAACTGCTCATCGCGTCCACAAAAAAGATGCGTTCGTTGTGCGCGACGATCTCGCCGATTTCCCGGATCGGATTGAGGATGCCCGTCGTCGTTTCGCAGTGGACGACCGCCACATGCGTAATGCTCGGCTCGGCTTGGAGCGCCGCCTCGATCGCATCCAGATCGGGCGTCCGATTCTCTGGGTACACCAGTGTTGTGAAGGCGATCTTGTGAACGGCAGCGATCTGCGTGATTCGTTTGCCATACGCGCCGTTGATGATGATCAGCAGCCGACCATCTGGTGGCACGATCGAAGACAATGTGGCCTCGATGCCGTAGGTGCCACTGCCCTGAATCGGTATAGCGCTGTAGATCGAATCTTCGGCTTGTCCGGCGATCCGCAGCAGTTCGGCGCGAATATTCTGGATCACGGCCATGAACTCGCCGTCGCGCGAGCCGAGATCGCGCGACATGGCGGCTTTGACGCTCGCACTGGTGGTCAGCGGGCCGGGCGTGAACAGCAGCTTATCGCCGTTGCGCCCTTCGGATTCGGTAAACGTCATAGATGGTTCATCCTCCTTGTCAAGCCGGACAGCGACACCGCATAGTTTACTCCATCCAGGGAATTTCGATTGAATATTTTGAAATACGCATCGGTTCAAAGTTCAAACTTCAAAGTTTGGTCTTGGCAGGGAGATAAGGCTATGCTATGATTCGGAACGATCGGGTTTGTAGCTCAATTGGCAGAGCAGGCGCCTTTTAAGTGCAAGGTTGAGGGTTCGAAACCCTCCAGACCCATTTTCTTTACACGATCTTTGCGGTGTTTTTCGATCTTTTTTTCGATCGGCCAAAATTGCGCGTTTGGGTTCCGAAGGTTTGAAACGCCCCGTCCAGACACACGATCTGCACCCGCAACGCTCACTCGACTCCCGCGCATGTTAAAACCCGCCTTGTCAGATCGTGATACAATGCAAATAGATTCGCTGCACCTTCCTCGCATGGCTTCCATCGTTCATTGAGAAGAATCGAGATAGTCATCATGCGTAACTTGCGCAAGATTCACCAGATACACGGTCACTCGTTCGCGCTCATCGCGTTGATCGGTGTTGTCGTATGCGGGTTGGCGATGGCCTACCATCCATCGCAAGCCGACACTGCCACGCCTGCCGCACCCGCCATCGACATCGCCGCACGCAACGCGGCACTGCTGGCAAAGGCGACCACAGACGGCTCCGTGCGCGTTATCGTAGGCGTGCGTGCGCCTTTTTCCGCCGCCGCCACTCGCGCCACCATCAAGGCCGGACAATCGAGCGTCCAGAACGCGCGCACAGCGGTACTCGCCAGCTTGAGCAACTATAAAGTGACTGTCAGTCGCAACAACTGGGTAATCCCCTACATGGCGCTGACCGTCGATAAGGGCGCGCTTCAAGCGCTGATCGCTTCGCCGGATGTGACCAGCATTGACGAGGATCATGAGCTTAAGGCCACCGATACCGGCAGCGACGCCCTGATCGGCGCGCCGACCGCCTGGGCACGCAGCGCCTACGGGACGAATGCCGCCGTGGTTATCATCGATACAGGCGTCCAAGAAAACCATCCATTTCTGGGCGGGCGCATCGTGGCCGAGTCGTGCTTCTCGACCACCGACCTCAGCGGGGCAACCAATCACTATTATTCCAACTGCCCAAACGGACTAGCCTCGCAGCAGGGCGCGGGTGCAGGTACCAATTGCCTGTATCTCAGCCAGGGCTGTGAGCATGGCACGCATGTCGCAGGCATCGCGGCGGGTAACGGGATTTATAGCGGAGGCGTCGGTTACGCCGGTGTGGCCGTTGGCGCGAACATCATCCCGATCCAGGTGTTTAGCACGGTTACGGATAGTTCTGGTTCAACGGTCACCGGTGAAAGCGCCTTCGACTCCGACATCATCAGCGGTTTGAATCAGACTTACACATTTTCCGCGAGCTTCGTCATTGGTGCGGTCAACATGAGCTTGGGCAACAGCTTCATCTCTGATGTAGCATGTGACAGCTATCAATCGGGGATGACGACCGCGATCTCGCTGCTGTATAACACCAAAATTCCGGTCGCGATCGCATCAGGCAATGGATTGAGCACATCTGGGATTAGTTACCCAGCGTGTATCTCGCAGGCGATCAGCGTTGGCGCGGTTGGCGATGGGACGGGAACGGGCAGTTCTGGTGACTCGAACGCGATCGATGTGCCCGCCTATTTCTCGAACGTCGGACACAACCTGAGCTTGCTCGCACCGGGTGTCAATATCCTTTCGTCTGTCCCTGGCAGCAGCTATCAATCGCTGGACGGCACGTCGATGGCGACTCCGCATGTGGCGGGTGCATTGGCTGTGTTGCGTGCCAAGCTGCCGGGTGCGACGGTCGCCTCGCTGTTGCAAATTCTGCGCAACAGTGGCAAGCCGATTCTCGACACGCGCAGCGGCGTCAATATCACCACACCGCGCATCCAACTCAACTTGGCGATCAACACGATCACCCGCCACAAGTACGTGGGCAGCTACGATCCGGTGAAGGGTATTTTCTATTTACGCAACAGCAACATGAACGGCCCCGTCAGCACGGTCATCCGCTACGGGCCGAACGGCAACACGGCGCTGCCGATCGTCGGTGACTGGGCCGGCAGCGGCACCGATACGATTGGAGCCTATGATCAGACGCACGGTCAATTCCTGCTGCGCTACAGCAATTCGCCAGGGCCAGCGGATAAGGTCTTTAATCTCGGTATCCCCGGTGATACCCCACTGGCGGGCGATTGGATCGGCCAGGGGCATGACGGCGCAGGCGTCTTCCGTCCCACCAACGGCATCCTCTATCTCAAAAACGCGCTCACGACGGGCTTTGCCGATTACTTCCTGGTGCTCGGCAATCCTGGTGATATAGGGATTTCCGAGGACTGGGATACCAACGGCATCGACAGCCCTGGCGTCTATCGCCCGAACTTGGCGAAGTTCTACTTGAGCAACAAGGTGACCAACGGCGTCGTCTTTGGCGACGTTGCGTTTGTCTATGGCACAACCTACAACCGACCGCTCGTCGGCGATTGGTCAGGCACCGGCAGAGTTGGCATCGGCATCTTCGATCCGGGCACGGGCGTATTCTCACTGCGGAACACGCTCACGCCGGGCGCTGCCGACACGGCCACCGTATTCGGCTCGGCCAGTTGGCTGCCGATCGTCGGACACTGGACTGTAGCGGGGCCGTCACTCCAACCTGACAACCTGATCGTGCCAAGCGTGCCGGCTGTGACGCCGCCCGCGCCGATCGCTCCGCCCAGCACGTTGCCGACCGATCCGGGCAGCTTCGACGGCTAGTTCAATCACCTGACCAGGGCTTCACCGCCCACAGTATGGCCTCCTCACATGTCGCTGAGGAGGCCGTTTCATTTCTGCCCATATTAGTTCTACAACCGAAATTATGATTTGACCCATCAAATACCACAGATTTACCTCACCCCCTCAGTCCCCTCTCCGTGAGGACGGAGAGGGGGAAGCCAGCCCATACCAACGGCGGCTATCGCTGCATAATTTCGGCTGTAGAACGAGGAGGTGAGGGCTGTTCCGCCGCTCGCCTGATGCAGCTCAAGATCACGCTGTCTATTGATGCCTCGGAAAATGAAAAACCCTCCAACACTGATGAGCGCAAGAGGGTACTCTGGTGTGGCTGAAGGGCTTTCAGGCAGGAACAGCACCATTGCCTGCGCTCAGAGAAGCTGCTCTACACATTCTGGAGCTATTCTATGGCGAGTTGAAACGCGAATGGCAGACACGCGAAAAGTACGCCCGTAACGCAGAAATTTATCGGCGTTATCTGAATGGCGACGACTCCGTTGTCCTGGCCCAAGCATATAATTTATCGGATCGGCGGGTACGCTCGATTATCGATCAAGAACGAAAACACAACCTTATGGATGACGAAGGAAACGAAACGAAAGGTTAACAGGTTGCCGATTTGTCAACCTGCCGCCAAGGTTGACAAATCGGCTGGATCAACCTTCACACTGCGGGCATTTAACGCCCGTTTTTATCCTCAGCATGTTTCAATGCCTCAATCGGCTGGATCAACCTTCACACGTCAGATCGCTCAGCCCCTCCATCAGCGAATCCTTGGTTTCAATGCCTCAATCGGCTGGATCAACCTTCACACATGCAAATCGAGTATGTGATCACGGTGCCATACGGGTTTCAATGCCTCAATCGGCTGGATCAACCTTCACACCAGATCAATCGCGGGTTGGGCA
>JBBRMW010000049.1:0-27382 GCA_038230635.1 Aggregatilineales bacterium
CCTTTTGTGGGGTTTTGTGGTTTTTTTTCTTGCGGCCGGTGCCCCCCCGCCCCCCTTACCTCTGTCGTTTTTTTTTGGGTCCGCGCCTCCCCACGTCCGCCGTTCGCCCGTCCAGCGTGGGCACTGAGGATCAACCATGTTTAGAAGCCTGAGGGCGCGTTTACTGGTCACGTTTATTCCGCTGGCGGTGATTCCGGTGATCGGCGTCAGCTTGATGCTCGGTTATATCACGACGAGTGAGCTGCAGCAACAGGCGATCGACAATCGCCATGAAGTTGCGCTGCGAGTGAGTGCGCAATTGGACGCTTTTATCACGCTCAAACAGGGCGAGATGCGATCGCTGGCGGAAGTGTCGGGGCTGTCGGTCGCGGCTGTCAACCAGCAAAGTGGTCTCATGATCAATCTATTGACGCTCGATCGGGATTTTCAGAACTTAATCCTGATCGACCAAACCGGTCAGGAGCGCATATTCGTTTCGAGGGGGCAAGTCTTGGCCCCAGAACGCCTGACCAGTCGCGCCGGATCGCCAGAATTCAGCGACATCAAAAATGGTCAGGTGGAGTATGTCAAGCCGATACCCGAACTGCCGCTGGTCGGTCAGCCAGGCATGACGCTGGCGATCCCGATTTTTGATCCGCAGACCAATCAACTGGCATTTGTGTTGGTGGCGGATGTGCGTTTTCAGCGCGTGTGGGAACTGCTCGCACAGCTCACGTTGAAGCCGAGCGAAGAGGTATATATACTCGACGGTTCAAACCATATCATCGCCTACAAAAATCCCTGGCTGGTGCTGACCCATCAAATGGTGTCGATCACGACGGACGATGGCGAAATGACGGGGCTGAACAGCAAGCGCGTATTGTTCGCGCGCGAAAATCTGGCCTATGGTACGAATGACTTCGTGATCGTATCCGAGCAAGCGATTGAAGAAGCATTGGCGGGGCGCGATGCGATCGTGCGGGTATCGATCGGCGCGGTGACCGTTGTGTTCCTGATCGCGCTGCTCATCACATATGGGATCGTACTGCAAATCGTGCGTCCGATCAAAGCGTTGGCCTTGACTGCCGCGTCGATCTCGGCGGGCGACTTGGCACTGCGGGCGAATACGCGCGGCCACGATGAAATCAGTGCTTTGGCGCAGGCGTTCAACAACATGTCCGACAATCTCCATGCACTTATCGACAACTTGGAGGTTCGCATTCACGAGCGCACCCGCGACCTGGAATTGGCGGCGGAAGTCTCGAAGGAAGCAGCGGCGATGGTCGATATTCAAAAGCTGCTGCCGCGCGCTGCCGAACTGACCCGCAATGCGTTTGGTCTGTATCAAGTGTCCATTTACGTGTTCCACCACGACGATGAGTCGCTCTGGTTGGAGGCGGGCATGGGCGCGCTGGGTGAGTCGTTGGGCGCAAATGGGCAGCATTTTTCCTTGCATGATCCGGCGGCCATGATCGCCAAAGCCGCGCAGACTCGGCAGCCGGTGGTCATCAACGACTCGGCTACCGCACCGGATCGGGCGGCGCATCCGCTGTTGGCCGAAACGCGCGCGGCGGCGGCGCTCCCAATGGTGGTCAGCAATCGACTGATCGGCGTGTTGGACTTGCAATCGCGTCAAGTGGCGCGCTTTGCCCCGGAAGACCTGCGCATATTGCAAACGTTGGCCGATCGGATCGGCGTATCGATTCGCAATGCCCAGCTTTTCCGCGAAACCGAGGCAGCACGTTTCCAGGCCGAACAAGCCAGCCGCATCAAATCATCGTTTCTGGCGAATATGTCGCACGAACTGCGCACGCCGCTTAACTCGATCATCAACTTCACCAAGTTCGTTTCGCGCGGGGTCATGGGGCCGGTGAACGCCAAGCAAATCGATACGCTGAGCAATGTTGTGAAAAGCGGCGAACACCTGCTCGCCCTGATCAACGATGTGCTGGATATTTCCAAGATCGAGGCGGGCGGCCTCAAACTGTTCATCGAGGACAATATCAGCCTGACCGCGATCGTCGAATCGGGGCGCAAGACGGCGCAATCGCTGTTGGGCGAACGCGCCATTCGGCTCAACGTCGAAGTCGAACCCGATCTGCCCCTGATCGCGGGCGACCGTCAGCGTATCCTGCAAGTCATGCTGAATCTGGTCTCGAACGCCTGCAAATTCACCAAAGCGGGCGAGATTACCATTCGCGCGCGCCGCCACCAGGAGTCGTGGCTTCAATGCTCGGTGTCGGATACGGGGCCGGGCATCGCCGCCGAGGATTTTCAAACCGTGTTCGCTATTTTCGGGCAAACGCCCACCGGATCGCGCCAGGGTAACAGCACAGGTCTGGGCTTGCCGATTTCGCGCAGTTTGGTCGAGGCGCACGGTGGACGTTTGTGGATCGAAAGTACGGTCGGCGTCGGATCGACGTTCTATTTTACGTTACCCACCGAGCAGCCAACGGTTACACACACACCGCTTGCCCAGTTGGAGACCGTGACCACCCCTTCGCGCGAAGACATGCTCGGATGATACACTCGAAAAGGAGGCGCACTGACCGATGTCGCACGCACTGATTATTGACGATGATGCCGACGATCTGGGTATTTTGAAGCAGGTCCTGGCGCTTCAAGATATTTCGTATACCGCGATCCAGGATTCCAGCCAAGTGGCCGCGCTGCTGCCCCAGATCGATAAAATCGACTTTGTGCTGCTCGATCTGGAAATGCCGCAGGTACACGGCTATCAGGTGTATCAATTTCTGAAAACGCAATTGGCGCTGGCGAATGTCCCGATCGTGGCGTGTACCGTCCACAGTGGCGAGATCAACCGCGCGCATGACCTCGGCTTTCACAGCTTCATCAGCAAGCCGATTGATCTCGATCGCTTCCCGGTGCAGATCGCGGATATTCTGCGCAACACGCCGATCTGGGAGGGGCGCTGAAAGTTTGGCGTAGCTTTTAAATGAGGGGGATCGGCTATAATTTCAGCTTGGCGCACAGTCAAATAAACGCATTGAATGGACGCAATGGTCTTAAATTTGCGTGAGGAATTCCGAGAGAATATTTTGCATGACGCGGTTTCGCTGTGAAAGATCAGGTCGTCTATCTTATGGTCAAACCAATCAAAGGCCACGTATGTCTAGGTGTGCCTTCCGACTCCCCCTCTCCGTGATGACGGAGAGGGGGCCGGGGGGTGAGGTTCTGAGGCCTCTTAAACACGCTCTAACAGATTTTGAAACCGATTCTGATACATGAATACGGTTGAGGATGCCCTGCGCACGGCAATTACGCGACTGATGGGTGTGACGCGCACCCCGCGCCGTGACGCTGAGTCGATTTTGGCGCACACGCTAAACTTGCCGCGCGAATCGCTGATCACGCACCCCGAACGCCTGATCACAGACACGGAGGCTAAAACCTTCGAGAAGCTGATCACGCTGCGCGCGCACGGGATGCCGATCGCGTATATCATCGGCCAACGTGCCTTTTTCGATCGCAGCTTCCGCGTCACTTCGCATGTTTTGATCCCGCGTCCCGAAACAGAACTGCTTGTGGCGGCAGCGATCGCATGGGCACGCGCACTGGCTGCGCCGCGCCTGATCGACGTGGGTACGGGCAGCGGTGTGATCGGGCTGAGCTTGGCAGCGCACCTGCCACACGCGATCATCATCGCGGCGGATGTGTCGGCGGCGGCGCTGCTGATCGCGCGCGAAAACGCGGACGATCTGCCCAATGTGCGACTCGTGCAAGCCGATTTGCTCGCGCCGTTCGGGGGCGGCCCGTTCGACCTGATCGCTGCCAATTTACCGTATATTGCGACGGGTGAACTAGATATGCTGGAAGTCGCACGCTTCGAGCCACATGTGGCGCTTGATGGTGGCGGCGACGGTTTGGCGCTCATTCGGCGCTTGCTGCTTGATGCGCCGCGCGTTTTGGCGACGCCGGGCTTGATGCTGCTGGAACACGGCGCAGATCAGGGTGAGGCGGTGGCCGCACTCGCACGGCGCGCGTTTCCGGCGGCGCACGTTGAGATTCTCAAGGACGACGCCGGACTCGATCGCGTAGTACGTATCGAACAGTTTTTATATACCCGGTATCGTACAGGGCAGCGTACCGACCGCCGCGATCTCCCCGAATAGCACGCGCGCCACCGACTCGACCGAGACTGCGCGGATGCTGTACGCGCACACATACGTCGTCACTGCCGGGAACCTGATCAAGTCATACGGCGTGCGCAGCGCGACCACGATCGGGTCTTTGTCGCATTCCGCCAGCGCCCGCACGAGCGCCGCCTGACCCGCATCTCGATCGGCACTGACGGTGCCCACGATCACGATGTCGGCATTACGCGCCGCCTCGACGATCGCCGCGATCTCGGAGTCGGCGGCCTCGCGTGGCAGTTGCAGCGACCGCACATTGCGATGACGTTTGGCGATGGCCGCCGCCAGTTCGATCGTTGTATCGGCAGACGTATCAGCGGGCGTCAAGTTGATCGGTTCGGGCGTGATCACGGCGATCGTTGCGTCGGCGGAGGGGCGCAGCGGCAACCGTCCGTTATCGCGCACCAGGGTAATCGATCGATCCGCGATCGTCTGCGCAATCGCTTGATGTTCTGCACAACCAACAATGGCGAGCGGCGGCTGCATGGCGAGAGGCGGGATTCGCGCTTGCAGTGCCGCGATCCGCCCGATCGACTCGGCGTTTTCGAGCGGACGCAGCACCTCTGCCAACGCCAGTTGATCTGGAATATGCGCCAGCACGAGCAAATCGACCCCCGCATCGAGGGCGGCTTCCAGACTGCGGCGATGCCCCAGTGCGGCGACCGCGTGCATATCCATCGCATCGGTCATCAGTAGCCCGCGATAACCCAACGTCTCACGCAGCAGCCGGACCATCACCGGCGAGATCGTCGCCACGTTATCGGGATCGAGCGCCGTCACCAGCACATGCCCAGTCATGATCGCGGGTATATCGGCGGCGATCGCGGCGCGGAAGGGCGGCAGTTCGACGGCGTTCAGACGTTCCCAATTATGCGAAACAACGGGCACGCTGTAATGTGAATCGGCGTCGGTGTCGCCATGTCCAGGGAAATGCTTGGCGGTGGCGATCACACCCGCGCGCGTCAGTCCACGAATCAGCGCCGTGCCAAGCTCCGCGACCAGCGCTGGATCATCGCCGAATGTGCGCGTCCCCATGCTCACATTGTCGGGATTCACGTTGACATCCAGCGAGGGCGCGAAGTTCAGATTGACGCCCAACGCCAGCAGTTCGCGTCCGAGCACCATGCCCGCCTGCTCCGCCAGTTCCGGCGAACGAGCCGCGCCGAGCGCCATGTTGCCGGGCAGTTCGGTCGCGCCGAGGCTGATGGCGATCAACTGACCGCCCTCCTGATCGATCCCGATCAGCGGCGGTGCGTAACCGTTCGACTCGGCGGCTTGGCGCAATGAAGCTGTCAAGGCGCGTAGTTGCGTGAGCGACTCGACATTTTTATGACGAAACAGACAAAAAGCGGTGATCTCACCACGCCCGACTGCCGCCAAAATAGCGGGAGGCGCGGTGAATCCCTCGAAGGTGTGCATCAGTTGGCGCATAAGAGACCCTCAACCCCCGACCCCTTCCCCCTCAAGTGGAAGGGGAGAAATGGCGCATCCGTTCCCCTCGCCCTGCGGGAGAGGGGCCAGGGGTGAGGGTTTACTTTGCGACATACAACGAAACAGAGGCCGGGGGCAAATTCAGCGTCCCGGCTTTGAGTTCATCGCTCGTGCCGATCTTCGTCCCCTTGTGATCGGCGTCGAAGCGCCACAGATCAGTACCCGCCGTTGTGAATCCGGTCAAGCTGACCGTGACCGATTTTGCCGTTGCGGCGCGATTGACGACCATCAACGTCAGCGCGCCATCTTTGCGGGTGGCCGCCGTGATCGACACATCCGAATCGCTCGACGTTGATTCCACGAGTTGATCGCCGAACTGGTGATAGAGCACATAGGTGTAGTACGTCGGACGCACATCGCTTTCGCGGATCAGGCCCGTACCGTCATTCAGGCCGACGCCGGATAGCAGCCAATACGCGACAATATCGACGTGCTGCCGAATCAAGTGGCCGAGCACATCCGCCCACCACACCGCGTTATAGACCGAATCGGGGCTGGCCGGGCCGCCCGCATCTTTCGCCCAGGTGGAATTTGCTTCGGTGATGGCGATCGGCAGATCATGCCCGACTGTCTCACGGATCGTTTTACGCAGGTCTTGCACCAGCGTGTCCCAGTCCGCCGGGTCTTTGCGCAGATCATCGATGGTGGGCGGCGTGGTGCCATTGCGCGGGAATGGATAACGATGCACCGAGACGACTTTCACGAGATCGCCATTGGCTTTGAGGAATTGGCGCACCCAATCGCGGACAGCCACCGAACTCGGATCAGTGATCGACGGTGGCGGGTACTGGCTCGTTTCGGGGCCGACTAGGATGATCGTCGGATCGACGGCCAGCATCGCCTGCGCCATGGCGCGCCAATCCTTGTTGAACTGATCGACCGTGTAGTTATCGTAAAGATTCGGTTCGTTGCCAATCATCCAATAACGAATATTGTATTTGTTCGTGATGTTGGCATAGCGCACCCACTCGGCGGCTTTGGCGGGCGTGCCACCACTGAGTCGAACCGTGATCGCGGGTACGCCGTTGATCTTTTGGGCGAAGGCAGATAACAAATCGACATCCAATTGTTGGAAATCGTTTTGATCGCCCCAGCTGCCCGCCGGGAAACGCAAGTATGAGAAGCCGCCCGCTGCCGCCTGTGCCCAGGTATCCGGCGGGAGCATATCCCAGGGACCGTAGTTTCCACCATAAACGAGTGGGCTGATCGCGCCCTGCACGTGATCGACGTGTACGGTCAACGCCGATCCGGTTTGCGCCGCCGCCGGGCGCATCGCCATCGCCGCAAGGATGATGGTGATTAGTAGGACGGCGATTGGGCGTTTACCCCACCCCCTAGCCCCCTCACCCACTACGTGGAAAGGGGGAATCAATCCACTGCGCACGACTCCCCTCTCCATGAAACGGGGAGGGGTGGAGAGGGGGGTAAACGGGCGTGCGACTCCTCCTCGCCGTAAACGGAGAGGGGGACGGGGGGTAAGGTCAATCCTCTCGATCATTTCTCGACGCCCGTGATGACCACACCGCGCATAAACGCACGCTGCGCCACGAAAAAGATCACCAGCGGCAGCACCATCGCCATCAGCGAGGTAGCCTGCACCAGTTCGGGCTGCGGGCCATACTGGAAGTTGAAAATCTGAACGCCGACGGAAATAGGCTGCAAATCGGGCGCACTGAGCAGATACAACAGCGGTGTGAAAAAGTCATTCCAGGCGAACACGAAGTGAAACACCGCCACCGCCACGATCGCCGGCCACGATTGGGGGATGATCACGCTGATCAGGATGCGAAGCGGCCCCGCCCCATCGATCATCGCAGCTTCGTCCAGGTCACGGGGCAGCGTCATGAAATACTGTCGGAACAGGAACACGTTGTAGGCATTGGCAAAAAAGTGCGGAACGATCAGCGGCAGCCATGTCCCTGTCCAGCCGATTGAGGTAAAAAAGGCGAATGTCGGGATCAACGTGACCTGGGTGGGCAGAATGATCGTGCCGATCAGGATAATGAACAAGATGTTCTTACCCGGTATCGGGAAGCGCGCAAACGCATAGCCAACCGCCAGACTCGATAGCAGCGTGCCAATCATACCCAGGACGGCGATCACAAAGGTGTTACGGAAAAGCAGCGGGAAGCGCGCTAATCGCCAGGCATCGGGGTAATTCTGCCAACGTGGGTCCAAGGTTTCGACCGCTGGCAAGGTGCGCCATGAACCCGTCCAAGCGATCGGAGCGACACTGGGATTCGCGGGATCGATGAAGAGGCTATCCTTGCGCCCAGGCTTATAAAGCGCTAGTTCGCGCTCGACGCCATCGATCGTAACCTTGTAGATCGGGTAATCCGTGTCTTGATAATGAAATTGCTTGGGCGACATTGGCAAGACGGAGCCATTTTTGGTCTCCGAGAGCTGCGCTTGGCTGCGTACCGACTCGGCCAGCATATCGCCAAAGGGCAGCAAAAAGACTAACAACAACAGCGAGGTGAACAGCGTTAACATCGCCTTGATGGCAAATCCACGCAGTTGACGTGAGTAAAAGGGCGACGTGTTAATCGCAGGCGAAATTTTGGGTTGATCAGAGGCCAGGGTTGCCATGTTTTTTCTCAGTCTCCACTCGCATAATAAACCCACCGACGAGCCAGCGCAAACAAGCCGATTGTGATTGCCAACCCCAGGGCAAAAATGAGCCAAGCCATCGATGACGCATAACCCATGTTATGGTACTCGAACGCCGTGCGGAACAAGAGCAGGTTGATGAAGTTTGTCGAAGGATCGGAGCGGGCGTTGGTAGACAATACATACGGGATGGTGAAATATTGCATCAGACCGATCGCCGTCAGGACGATATTGTAGAAAATGACGGGCGAAATCATGGGCAGGGTGATGCGTCGGAATTGCGTCGCCGGGCCAGCGCCATCGACGCGCGCCGCTTCGTATAATTCGGTAGGGACACCTTGCATACCCGCCATCATGGTGAGCATTGCATTGCCCACGCCCCACAAGCCGATCAGCACCAGAGCAGTATTGATGTAGGCCGGGTTCTGAATCCAACTCGGCGGATCACTGATGCCGAGCGTTCGCAAGATACGGTTGAGCCAGCCGCTATCGCCATTGAGGAAAGCCTGCCAGATGAAGATGCCTGAGATCGCTGGCACGATGTACGGCATGTAAAAAAGAAGCCGAAAGAATGGCTTGCCAATCAAATATTTGGAATTCAGCAGGGCGGCCATCAACAGCGGGAAAATGATAGAAACAGGCAGTGCCAGCAGCCCGAAGCGGAAGGTGACCTGCAGTGCTTGGATGGTGAGTGGATCGCTAAAGAGGGTTTTCCAATTATCAAGCCCGACCCAGACAATGGGCTGACCAATGGTGAAATTGGTGAAGCTAAAATAGAACGAAGCCGCCATTGGGAAAGCGGTGAACAAGAAGAACCCTATTATCCAGGGCGAAATGAAGATCAATCCCCAACGCCGCTGCTGTTGTTGCAAACTGGCCCGCCGAGGCACTGATTGCACGGCAGGTGTGGTACTGATCGTTCCAGTATGAGTTGCCATCTCTCAAATCCTCAATTAAGTCTTTACCGGAAAATCGAGACACGATCACGCGCGTGTCCGGCTCAATTGTTACTCGTTTTGGAGTAGTTGTCGATGTTATTGCCGCCCGCCAATATAGGCAATGGCACGAATTGTGTGCCGAGAATGGCGGGCGGATCAAGAAGCCGTCTCTACAAAAAAGGCATGGCATGGTAGACGCGGCGTCTTGACCCGCCCGTTATTCCCCTGTCCACCATGATGGCGGACAGGGAATTGCTCAGGAACCAGATTACGGGGTCGCGGCCATGGTGGCCGGAACCGGCGTGTCGGGCATGTTGGTCGGCGGCAGGCCAGCGGCCGGCGCATCAACGATTGCCTGAACGTCAGCTTGGAGCTTATCCAACTCTTTGCTCACGTCGATGGAAGCACCGGTGTCACCATACAACAGGGTGCGGAAGTCCTGGAAGCGGTTCTGACCCTTGACGAAGTTCGGGTAGTCCGATTCGTGGTGGGGGACAGCAGCCAGGGCCAGTGACGGCGCAACGATCGACCAGTTCTTGACGCTGGGGAACTTGTCGGCCTTCAGCTTGATGGCGGCGTCGATCAGGGAGCTACGGGCGGGGAACGCGCCGTAGGTGGTGAGCAGATCGCCAGCGGCGTCGCCCAACAGGTAGCTCAGAACTTTGAAGGCGGCGTCCGGAACTTTGGAGTCCTTGGAGATGCGGAAAGTGTCAGCATCCGTTGGGGAAGCGGTTACGCCTTTGTAGCTCGGCTCAATACCCAGGTCCCAGTTGGACTTGAGGGTGTCCATGCAGCAGGTGTACCACAGCGGAACGCGGGACATGGCAATTTTGCCGGATGAGAAGGCGCTCGGCTGAAGCAGCTTGCTGGCTTCGGCGGTGGCGGTCGGGATGAAGTGATACTTCCAGATACCGTCCCACATCCACTGCGCACCGGCGCGCCAGTTGTCGCCGATCTTGACTTTGCCAGTGGTCGGGTCGATGACGGGCTGACCGCCAAAGGTGGACAGGTCGGCACGGATGGTGCCCCACTGCTCGTTGAAACCGTACTGCACGATGTTCTTGGGATCGAACTTGGCGCTGGTGGCGTCTTCGCCGCTCGAGTCAACGGTCAGCAGCTTGGCAACTTCACCAACTGTGGCCCAGTCCCAATCGACATCCTTGCCGTTCAGATTGTACTTCTCGCCGACTTTGGTCGGGGGATAAGCCAGCTTGGCCTCATCGAACAAGTCCTTGTTGTAGAACAAGAGGCTCGGATAGACGGCGAACGGCAGACCCAACAAGCCCTTCGGCGTCTGGTACAGCTTGACCAGCGCGTCGGGGAAAGCGGAGGTGTCATACTTGTTCGAAGTTACCAGGGCTTGGAGGTCGAGCCACTGGCCGGGAAACGAGTTGGAACCGGCATAGCCGACGGGCCCAACGATATCCGGCGACTTACCAGCACCGATCAGTGCCGAGAGCAAACCGTTTGCGGCGGCGTTGCTGGAGGCAATGTTCAGGTTCAGGTGAATATCGGACTGGCTGGCGTTGAATTTATCGGCAACCTTTTGCTCGATCGCCAACTGATCTTTCTGGGCACCGGTGCCCAGACCGATGAACCAGGTAACTTCGGTGGCGGCGTGGGCGCGGAAGGCGCTCGACACCAGCGCGAACGCTGAGGCCACGGCGACCATCAAAAGAAGCGATTTACGGGCGAACTTGTTCATTAGATATCCTCGCTTTTGCACAAAAATCTCGATTCACAAACGACGAGCGAAAATGCTCTCAAACCCCTCTACAATGCGTTTTCTGAGTACACATCACCCCCTTCAAAAAGCTATTTAGGCGGACTTTTCGTTCAGATAACCTAAGCCGGGCGGGTTGGCCCCGCACGACTGGCGGACGATCAGTTCAGTGTCCAACACGACATGCTGCGGATTTTCGAGCCGCTTCTCGATCAAATCGATCAGCAGGCTTGTGGCAGCAGCGCCTTTACTTTGTAGCGGCTGGCGCATCGTCGTCAAGGTGGGCATCGTCTGCGAAGCCACATCCACATCGTCAAACCCGATCACCGACAGGTCGTCGGGGACGCGGATGCCAACCGCGCGCGCAGCCTGCAACACGCCCAGCGCGATCGTGTCGCCCGCTGCGAAAAGGCCATCTGGTTTGAATGGGAACAGTCTCATGGCCGCCTCATAGCCCATCTGCCGATTGAAATGGCATTCGACGATCAAATCCGGGTCTATCGGCAGACCCGCCCGGTGTAAGGCGTTTTTGTAGCCCTGCAACCGATCGCGCGCGTCCGAGATACCCATATCGCCCGTGATATGCGCGATACGGCGGCGTCCCAGGCTGATCAGGTGTTCGGTCGCGCGTTCAGCCGCCCCGATGTTATCGACCGTCACGTAGCTCAGGGTTTCGGCATATTCGAGCGGGCGATCAATCATCACAAACGGGCCATCCAGCGACAGCAGCCGCTTGAACATCGGGTGGTCATGCGTCATCGAGACGATGATCATGCCATCCATCGCGCGGTTGTTGGCGACTTTTTGCATCATCCGGTGATCGTTGTCGGTTTGTTCGCCCAGCCACAGCAGCATGGCATAGTCGCGCTCGCGGGTGACGCGGCTGACGCCCGCCAATACCTGCATGAAGTAGTTGTTGTCGGTGAAAAAAATGTTTTCGGTGGTGGGCACAACCAAGCCGATGATCTCGGTGCGGCGGCGGACAAGCGCGCGTGCGGCGGGGTTCGGTTGGAAGTTCTCCGCATGGATAACAGTCCAGACGTGTTCGCGGGTTTTCGCGTTGACTTCGGGTGCATCGTTGATCACACGGGAAACTGTAGCCCGCGAGACCCCCGCCTTTTTCGCAATATCTTCAAGATTCATGAAAATCTGAAAAACCCTGGAACAAAAATAACTGAAATCCAATTAAGCACTGATTGAGAGATTACTGAGAGCGCTCTCAATGAGCAGTATCATAATTCCGATTATTCGGGTTGTCAAGAATCTCATTTGGGAGATTTGCCAAATTGAAAGGGAGGCTTTCGATGGAAAGGGGTTTTTAGGGCGAGGTAATAAAAATGGGCGACCACGTTGGCCGCCCATTTTTAACGAGGCAGCGTGACTAGTGCGCGCTCGGCCACTCGGTGGCCTTTTGATTCACGTCGATCGGCATGTGGCGATTCAGAACGTTCTCGGCATCCAGATAACGCACGTCATCGGTATGCAGGGTCACGAGTGTGTGTCCCTGGCGAATGCCTTCCGCATAGAAATCTGCGGCTTCGGGCGGAATACCGGAATTCACGAGCGCGGCGGTTACGCCACCCGTGACCGCACCCGCGCCTGCGCCAACCGCTGCACCACCGAGCGCGCCCAGCGTGGCCGCCAATGGCCCCGCCGCAATCACTGGGCCAATACCAGGGATCGTGAGGGCACCAACGGTCGCCAACGCGCCGATGATGGCCCCAACCACTGCGCCAAAGCCCGCGCCTTCACCAGTCGTGACTGTTTCCGAGTCGGCGGCGCTGACGGGCGCATCCGGCGCACGCAAAAAGCGGGCATAGTTGCCAGACGCATCGCTCGCCACCAGACTAATATTATCGCGTAGGAATCCGTTTGAAACCAAGTCTTCGACGGCCAGCCGCGCGGTGGGCAAATCGTTGAACAAGCCAACTACTGTACGATCCATGATTTGGGTCTCCTCATTCGGTATATCAGGACGTCGCTCACCCGCTAGAACTTGTATGAGCCGACGTGCGCTTACTCGTTGAGTCTATCATGGCTGAGGGGTTGTTTTTCTAAACGCGACCTAAAAATTTGCCGATCGAGCATAATATTTCCTAAAAATGCGCGCCCGTGGGCTGAAGTAAGGTTTTTCTCGCGCCCCACCCAGATCACGGTTATGATTGGGTATCGTCGCATGTGCTTACCCTGGGAATCGCTCAAAACTATGGCCTCTGCCACCTTCAGCCGTCCGCCCGGCTTTTACGATCGCGCGCCCACCGAAGCTGCCGAAGCCGCCGCGACAATCATGCTCCTGCAAAACACGATGAGCCGCTTCGGCTATCAGGCGATCGATGTGCCGCTCATCGAATATGCCGATCTGTTCTTGACCAAAGCCGGCGACGAATCGGTCAGCCGTCTGTTCAACTTCGAACTGCATGGACGCCAACTATGTTTGCGCCCGGAGTTCACCGCATCGGCGGCCCGCTTATATATCGAACGCTATCAGCACGAACCAAAACCGATTCGCTGGCAGGTGAGCGGCCCCGTTTTTCGCTACGAGTCGCCGCAGCGCAGCCACTCCCGGCAGTTCACGATGCTTGGCGCGGAATTAATCGGCGTGACGGGCGCGGGTGCCGATGCTGAGACGATCGGCATGGCCGCGCAGGGCTTGTTCGCCGCCGGACTGCGCGATTGGACGCTGGCGATCGGCCATGTTGGGCTGGTGACGCAGTTGCTCGATCGGTTCAACCTGGATCGGCGGATGCGGCGCTTTTTGCTCGGCCACATCGAGAATCTGCGCCGCCCTGATCGCGGGCGCGCCTATGTAGAAAGCCGCGTGCGCGAGCAGGTCGCCGGCTTGCCGCCCTGGTTGGAGACCGAACCCACCAGCGTCGCCGAACTGAGCGGCGCGGTGCAGCTTTTCCTCGAATCGGCAAATCTGAACGCGCGGGCGGGTGGCCGCAGTAGTGAGGAGATCGCGCGGCGGCTGCTCAACAAACAGAGTCGCACCAACCAGCTCGATGAGCTGGCACGCGCGCTCGACTTTTTGGAAGCGCTCAGTGCCATCAGTGGATCACCCGAATCGGCATTCGCAGCACTCGATCGCTTGCTGCCCGACGATCCAGCCATCCGCGCGACGGCAGATCAATTCCGCGCCGCGATCGATCTGCTGCCCGCATATGGGATCGCGCCGGAGCAGATCGACATTCAGATGGGGCTGGCGCGCGGCCTGAATTACTACACCGGGCTGGTTTTCGAGGCGCATACCGGGGGCGACGCGGGCGCGGATCAACTGTGCGGTGGCGGGCGCTACGATGAGTTTATCCGGCTGCTCGGCGCGTCCGCATCCACGCCTGCGATCGGTTTTGCTTATGGGCTGGAGCGGATTTTGTCCGAGCGCGAACGACTCGGCCTGACTCTGGAAGCGGCGGCGGTGCGGGTGCTCGTCGTGGCGCTCGATGAGGCGCACAGTGCTGAGGCGGCGCGTGCGGCGACTTATCTGCGTTCGGCGGTCAGCGTCGAATTATTTACGCCACCCGCCACAAACCTATCGGCGGCACTTGCCAGGGCAAATCGGGGCGGAATCCTGTATACGGTGATCGTGGGCGCGGCGGAACACAGCGCCAATCAAGTGACGCTGCGCGATATGCGCGCCGAAACGCAGACGGTCTGCACGCTGGCGGAGGCACTCACAACCTGCGCCCAATCGCCAGCCCGATGATCACGCCGATCAAGCAAATCAGGTTGCCGCCCAAAATGTTGCCCAGCGCGGGAATCCATTCGTTCGATTCGAGCAAGGCGATGCTTTCGTTGGCGTAGGTTGAGAAGGTCGTATATGCGCCGAAAAAGCCGACGGCAACCAATAATCGCAGGCGCGGATCGACCGTGACGTGATTGCTCAGCCAGCCGATAAACACGGCCAGCAGCAGCGATCCAGTCAGGTTGATGATCAGCGTGCCCCACGGGAAGCTCGCGCCCAGGTGCTCCGCCGCCCAACCCGACACCCAATAGCGCACGTTCGCCCCGATAAATCCGCCCAGGCCGATGATCAGCAGCGTTTCCAAGCGTCGTGCTCCATTCAAAACATCAGCCCCAAACTCACAATATCTCGTAATGACTTTCGTCCACATATAAGACAGCGATGGGCAAACCGGGCCGAGGAACCCAATTTCCTGCTGAGTCAGAACTCAAGTAGCGCGTCGAAAATTCGCTGCATTTGATGGTCTCGCCTGAAGGGGTTATAAAATGGCAAACCAAGTGCGTTCCAAAGTATCTTTCCTGCCTCAATATCGTCTCCTTGACGCTCGGATCAAATTTGGTAAGCGCAGGTTCGGCTTGTCCACGAACGGATTCTTCGGCAAGAGCCAGATGCACAATGGTGCTCCCAATCATGCCAATGACGATTGTTATTTGCCCCCAAATGATTTGTCCCTCACGGCTGAGTTGACGATCGAAACGGCGCAGACGGTACAGATCGTATCCAAGCGCAAGGACCACGAACAGTATAATGAGGGCAATCCAAGCCAAAGATTCAACTTCGCTACGGTTACTGTCGTCCCCAACGATTTGCGTGTTCGTCGGGTGTGAAATCGCATAGCGAATTGGGATTACAAGACCTGGATAATACGACTTAGAAATGCGCCCCCATACCCACTTATTGACGGTGTAATCGACCGATTCGTGCTGATCATTTGGCGCTTTGAAGTGATAGGTGACCACATAGCGGGTGTGATCGTCAGTAGGTTTCTCAATCTGGGTATTGGTGACTGTGGCATTCGTTATCATGGGATCAAGGTTCAATTCGATGTATGCAATCCAGATTTCCGCAGATGCCAAAATGCTCACGCCTAAAAGGCAGAGAAAGAGGATCAATCCCCCCACTACCCAAACTCGTCCCCGGTTTCGTATAAATCCGGGCAGGCGATTTTTGCCACGAACGAATCTTTCGTTACTGCGTGAAACCAAATAATAGTTAGCGGGCGTGCTGGAAAGAAAATCTGTCGTATCAGTTAGGGTGGGTGGTATGGAGTCGATAGACACGGGCAGCCTCCATTGGCTAATTATAAGCAAAGCGCGCGTTATGCCAGCCGATCCCGAAACAGCGCGACACACGCCACCACCGCTTTATCCATATCGGGCGCGTCATTGTTGACGATCGGCATATGGTTGTACTGTGCTACATCCCGCAAATACGCCCGAATCTGACGGATGCGATCGAAGTTAGCAAGTTGTCTCGACACATCGCGCCCCGGCGCAAATGCGGCGCGTGCGGCCAACCGCTCACGATGGACGGCGGGCGACTCGATGTCGATCAGCACCTCGACGACGCATTTGCGTTCCTCGGCGGTCAGGCGCGGACGGATCGACTCCGGCGAGATATGGACGCCTTCCACAATCAGGCGGATATTCTCTTTCACGGCGCGCCGGATGATCGCCGCAATGCCCAAACTCATGATATGCAACTGGCGGCGATAAGCCGTCAAAAGGTGGGCACTGTCGCCAAACGCGAGATAACCATCGTAGCTGCTGCGCATCATTTCCGGCGCGACATCAGCGGGGATAAACTGCCGAATCACCTCGCGCAGCGAATCCGTACCGATCACCGAGCGCACCTGAATCGCTGGATCGGCGGCGACTCGCATGGCGATACTCGATGTGCCAACGCCCGTCGCCCCCCCGATCAGGAGGATCGAGGCCATGAGTTCACCTCTCCGCCCCATCTCCCACGCAGGCGGGGCGAGGGGCTTTTCTCCCTTTTCCCACCGCTTGCGTGGGGGATAGAGGGGTTTGCAGACACGCCTTAGGATTCTTCGTTGGGCTTCGCCAAACCGATCGTGACGGGCACGCCGCGCATGGTCGTGTTGCCCACTTTTTGGACGACACTGCGCTGATAGCGCGACGGAATCTCGGCAAAGCTGAAGCCGCCGTGTACCGTCACCTGCCCGATCTCGCGGCCAGGGACGCCGCCCTCGTTCGCCAGCGCGCCCACGATGTCATTGACGCGGATGCCTGCACGGCTGCCTTTGCTGATGAACAGCTTTACGCGCGGGCCGTCTTCGTTGAATTGATCATCCCGATCGTCATCCCGATCGCGGTCACGGCCACCATCGGGTGCATCGACCAGACTGAGCGCCCCAGCACGCGGATTCATCGATTCGTCGGCCAGCCGCAAAGCCACCGCCGCTACCTGTTCGAGTGAGTAATCATCGGCTAATTGCGCGATGATTTCCAGGTATGGGCGCTGAATCTCAGTGGCGAGCGCGTTTTGTAAAGTCTGCGTGAGGAGCGTGACTCGATTGGCGGCCACATCGGCTTCGGTCGGAATGCGTGCCCGCTCGATGCGCACCTTGAGGAAGCGCTCGATCGTGTTGATCATGCGCAGTTCGCGTTGGGTGGCGAGCGTCAGCGCGATCCCTGCGCGACCCGCGCGACCGGTACGCCCGATACGGTGAACGTAATATTCCACGTCGTTGGGCAGATCGAAATTGATCACATGGCTGATGTTCTCGACATCCAAACCGCGTGCCGCCACGTCGGTGGCGATCACAATATCGACGGCCTGCTTGCGCAGTTTGCGCAGCACCGATTCGCGGGCGGCTTGGTTCATGTCGCCGTGCAACGCATCCGCCTTATAGCCGCGCGCTTGCAAGGCATCCGTCAGTTCATTTGCGCCGAGTTTGGTGCGCGTGAAAATCAGCACCGAAGTCGTGTCTTCGGTGTCCAAAAGGCGAGTCAGCGCTTCGAGCTTTTGGTGCTGCGGCACGATATATACGCGCTGCTCGATATTCGGAACGCTCAGCTTGCTGTTCGAGACGAGCACTTCGCGCGGGTCACGCATGAAGCGCTCAGCCAAACGGCGGATCGACGGCGACAGCGTGGCGCTGAATAATGCGGTCTGTCGATCAGCGGTCGTATGCTCCAGAATCCACTCGACATCTTCCTGGAAGCCCATGTTGAGCATTTCGTCGGCTTCGTCGAGCACGACCTTCGTCACCGTATCGAGTTTGAGCGTGCCGCGCCGCATATGATCCATGACGCGCCCCGGTGTGCCAACCACGACATGCACGCCCTGATCGAGCCGCCCGATCTGCTTCCCGATCGAAACGCCGCCATAGACGGGCAGTGCGTGAATTTTGAGGTTTTTGCCATAGCGGAAAATCGCTTCGGCCACTTGAATCGTCAGTTCGCGGGTGGGAGTCAGGATCAAAGCCTGCACCTCGTGACGCGACGGATCGATCAATTGGAGCAGCGGCAGCGCAAAAGCCGCCGTTTTGCCGGTACCGGTCTGTGCCTGACCGATCACATCGTGACCAGCGAGCATCAGGCCGATGGTTTGCGCCTGGATCGGGGTGGGGGCTTCGTAGCCAAGCGCGGTAATAGCGTCCTGCAGGGGCGCGGAAAGGCCAAGTTCGGCGAAACTGAGATTCATAAACACCTGGGGTTGCGTAAATCGATTAGTCATTATACCGCACAACGGGCGCGCGCGGGAGTCCGAGATTCGGGTCGGGCGGGAATCGGACGGACGCGGCGTCTTCTGTAGGGACGAGGCCTGCCTCGTCCGCTGTCCGGAAGAAGCCCCCAACCCCCAGCCCCTCTGGGGCAGTAAGGTGAGGCTGCACAGATGCGCGGCAAAAACAAGCCTAATTGAAGAAAATGGGAATCGACGGACAGACCTGACCGTCTTCACACAGTGGAAGAATTACTCCCTAGTGCGCGAGCGTCAGGCAAACATTTTGACCTCTCAGAAGCCACTTCCTTTTTAACCAGCTTTTTGCCCCTTGACAAGTCAGTCTAGGTTGGTTAATATCTAAACGTTCGTTTAGAAATTGCGTGCTACTGTGCGCACAGTAGCATATTGTTTCTAAAGAATAGTCTAGGGAAGCCATAAGGAGACTATAACTATGTACGTTATCAATTACACGCCAGGGGCAGCTTGGGTTCCGGGCAAATCGATTTCGGATCAGCCACTCATGGAACATTCTTCGTACTTACAGCAATTGTTCGATGAGCAGCGTTTGCTGTTTGCCGGGCCTTTTCTAGATAATGCTGGTGGCATAGCGATAATTGAGGTTCAAAGCGAAGTCGAGGCGCAGGCGATTGTCAACCGTGATCCTGCCGTCGTCAGCCAAATCTTTCAGGCCAGTCTGCATCCTTGGCTGACCCTCTTCGACGCACATGCGGGCAAAAGTCTGAAATCGCATCCAGAGCACCAAGCATAAAACTGACCGATAACGAGGCGTGCTCTGTGAGCACGTCTCCCATAGCCTGGCTAATAGGGCGGTATTGCGATCATCGATAGAGTCGTCGCCACAAAGTTTTCTAGCGGAACACAATCTGGATAAATTCGGGAATAGACCGCTAGCCCTTGAACCGCTACTACTAAATGACTTGCCATCGACTCAATACTAAGGTCTGAGCGGACCTCCCCCTGTCGTTGGGCATGGGTAAGCGCACTTGTAAAACCGGTACGCAAGCGTTCCGCATGAGCACTGGTACGTTGATATACCTCAGTATCTTCGGTACCAAATTCCGCCATAGAATTAGCCATGAGGCAGCCCAAGGCTGGTATCGTCATAGAATTATGATCGATTAACGCCTGAAAATATTGCCGGATAGCGGCTAGGGACGCTTCGGGACGTTCGACAATAGCGAATACTTCGCTAATAATCTTATCTCGATAACGATCAAGGACGGCCAGAAATAACCTATGTTTGTCACCATAGAAGCTGTAGATGCCAAACTGGTTGACACCAGTTTTTTCAACGATGTCACGAATCGAGGTAGCCGCGTAGCCTTTCTCCCAGAAAATGAACATGGCGGCATCGAGTAATGCTTCGGGATTGAATTGACGTGTTCTTGGCATAGTACTTATTTTCTAAACGAGCGTTTATTATGGCGTAAAATAGCCGTTATTGTCAAGACGATCTGAACGGTAGCCAGGGCGATTGCATCTAATTTTGCGTTGGTTAGCGGACGCGGCAAGCCGCGTCCGTCTGTTTCCACGAATTTAGATGCAAGCGCCCGGCAGGTCGGGAATTTACCCCTTTTCACCGCGCCGCCAAGCTGCTATAATCTTCCCGCCTCATTGCTCAGATAGGTTAACAGCGATCTTTGGAGATATAGATGGGACGAACTGCGTCAACCACCAGGCGGACCGGCGCACGGCGCGGCGGTGCCAAGAAGATCAGGAAGAACATACCCTACGGACAAGCGCACATTCATGCGACTTTCAACAACACGATTGTGTCCATGTCCGATCAGCAGGGGAATGTTGTGACCTGGGCCAGCGCCGGCACTGCGGGTTTTAAGGGATCGCGCAAGAGCACGCCCTATGCCGCGCGAATGGCCGCCCAACAAGCATCCGACTCCGCCAAAGAGTCCGGGATGCAAGAAGTCGATGTCTTTGTGAAAGGCCCCGGCCCTGGCCGCGAATCGGCGATCCGCGCGATTCAATCCAGCGGCCTGCGGGTACGATCCATCACCGATGTGACGCCCGTGCCCCACAACGGCGTGCGTCCACCCAAAAAGCGCCGCGTCTAGTTTTCATAGACCCGGCAACACAGCGTGTCCCGTCCGCCTTTTCATTGCGTTTGATTAAGCTGTTGACCGTTTTATAGACCGTAAATCGGCGTAAACACAACACAGCTCGAGTGTGTGGAGGAAGCCAGTGGCTCGTCATACCGGACCCGTTTGCAAACTATGTCGCCGTGAAGGCGAAAAACTATTCCTGAAGGGCGCGCGCTGCACGTCGCCCAAGTGCGCCATCGAAAGGCGCAACTTCCCGCCCGGACAACACGGCAAAGACGGTCAGTTCCGTAAGGGCCGCACGTCCGACTATTCGTCGCAGCTCCGCGAAAAGCAGAAAGCGCGCCGTATTTATGGCATCCTGGAGCGTCAGTTCAGCCGCTATTTCGTCGAGGCGACCCGTCGCCCCGGCCCGACCGGCTCGAACCTGCTCGTGATCCTCGAAAGCCGCCTCGATAACGTGATCTATCGTCTTGGCTTGGCGGATTCGCGTCCCCATGCCCGTCAGATGGTGCAGCACGGTCATTTCGACATCAACGGCGGGCGCGTCAATATTCCCTCGTTCAATGTGCGTGCGAACGATGTGATCACCGTGCATGGCGGTAGCAAAGAACTCCGCTATTTCCGCGAAATCCGCGAGTATATGGCTGAGCGTCCGCGCACCCCAGAATGGCTCACGATCGACGTGACCAACGGCCTGAACGCACGCATGGTGCGCCCGCCGGAACGCCGCGACATCGATTTGCCGCTCAACGAGCAGCTTATCGTTGAATACTATTCGCGCTAAGCCGGATTATCCGGGTAAGGTGCGTTATGTTCCTAGTGATGGTATGTGTAGTAGGAGGGCTGTAAGCGTATGAACCCAATGGTACTGCCAAAGATTGAAGGCGATGCCAGTTCCCGTAACTATGGGCGTTTTATCATCAGCCCTCTGGAAAGCGGCTACGGAATCACCGTAGGTAATGCGCTGCGGCGTGTGCTGTTGTCATCGCTGCCCGGCGCGGCGATCACCTCGATGCGCGTTTCGGATGTGCCCCACGAATTCTCGGCCATCCCGAACGTCAAAGAAGATATGACGCAGCTGATCTTGCAGGTCAAGCAGTTGCGGCTGACGATCGAGGATACCGAGACGGCGCGGCTGCGGCTCGAAGTACGCGGTGAAGGCACGGTCACGGCGGGCGACATCGTAGTGCCACCCGAAGTGATGATCATCAACCCGGACTTGTATCTCTTCACCGCCGATAACAAAGACGCGCATCTGGAGATCGAGTTCACCGTGCAAACCGGACGTGGCTACAGTCCCGCCGAGGAGCGCGGGCGTCTGCCCATCGGCGAACTGCCGGTTGATGCGATCTTCAGCCCGATCCGCCGCGTCAACTTCGATGTGGAGCGCGCGCGCGTCGGTCAGCGCACCAACTATGATAAGCTGGTGCTCGAAATCTGGACGGACGGCACCGTCCGCTCGGAAGAAGCCATGAGCGAAGCCGCCAAGATTCTCATGAATCATCTGCGGATCGTGGCTGGCGTCGATACCAACGGCTTCGAGCCGATCGACTCAATCCGGTCGCGTTCCGACGAAGGCAAGTCTTACGACGACGAAAAGTACAATACCCCGATCGAGACGCTCGATCTGAGCGTGCGCGTGTTCAACTCGCTCAAGCGCACGGGCATCACCACCGTCGGTGAGGTGCTCGACATGCTCGATCGTGGTACCGATGCGATGCTGGCGATCCGCAACTTCGGCGAGAAATCGCTGGTTGAACTGGAAGAACGCCTGCGCGAAAAAGGCCATTGGCCTGCCAATCATCCGCCCACGCACAGCGTTGGCAGCACTGAGCCAGGAGCTTAAGGAGACACGATGCCTCACCAAGTATTTGGTTACCACCTGGGACGCAGCGTCGGCCAGCGCAATGCGCTGCGCCGCACAATGATCACCCAGTTGTTCCAACATGAACGGATCACCACCACCGAAGCCAAAGCGAAGTCCATTCGCGGCGCGGCTGAGTACATGATTACCCAGGCCAAGCGTGGACTCGCCAGCGGCGATCCGGCGCGCGTGGTTTATCTGCGCCGTCTGCTCAATGGGCGCTTGGACGATCCAGAGATGGTCAAGAAGCTGTTCGATGTGTTCGCGCCGCGCTACGAAGAGCGTCCGGGCGGCTACACGCGCATCTACAAGCTCGGACCCCGCAAGGGCGACGCGGCTGTGATGGTCATCCTCGAACTCGTTGATCGAGATGTGCCAGCCGCTGACACGACGGCGGCCACCACCAGCGCAACGACACCCGCCTCGCGTGCGGCTTCGGGCGCGCGCAACCTGATCAACCGGGTACGTCGTCCGCGCGCTGCGGGCGAAACATCCGAGTCCTGAGCGAGGCACGGCTGATCGATCGTGGACACCCTGCTCGCCGCCGCGCCGCCAGAGCACCTATCTTCGGATAGCGTCGCCGTGCGTTACCGCGCCGTGATTGCCTATGATGGATCCGCCTATCAGGGTTTTCAACGGCAGTCGGCGGCGCCCAGTGTGCAGGCCATGCTTGAAAAGGCGCTGGCTGCCGCGACGGGCACAGAATCGCGCGTGCTCGGTGCGGCACGTACCGATACGGGCGTCCACGGGGCGGGTCAGGTGATCGCCTTCGACGCGATCTGGCGGCACGCCGACTGGAAGCTGATCCGCGCTTTGAACGCCAATCTGCCCGACGACATCGCCGTGCAGCGGATCGAGCGTGCCGAGCCGGATTTCCATCCGCGTTTCGATGCGACCAGCCGCGTTTACGAGTATCAGGTATATCAAGCTGAAACGCGCAATCCGCTGTTTGCACGCACGGCTTGGCATCTGATCGCGCCGTTGAACGTCGTGGCGATGAACGCGGTGGCAGCAACGATCCTCGGCGATCACGACTTCGCTACTTTCGGCGCGCCGACCCAGGGTACGCGCACCGTGCGCACGGTCTTCGGATCGGCGTGGCGAGCCGAGATGCTGACGAATGGCGCGCGGCTGCTGACCTATCGGGTCGAAGCCAACGCCTTTTTGCAGCATATGGTGCGTGCGCTGGTCGGGGCACTGACCGAAGTTGGCGCGGGTGCTTGGTCGCCCGCTGATTTCGCCGCCGCGCTCGCTGCTGCCGATCGTCAACGGGGACGTCAACTTGCGCCGCCGCATGGCCTGACCTTGATCGATGTAACCTACAAAACTGACGGCGTGCCTTCTGCAAGCCGTGATGTTCGTACAGACGGAGAATTTTTGGAATGAGATTCACGACCTACACCCCAAGTGCTATGGCACTGGAGCGGACGTGGTGGGTGGTTGACGCAACGGATATGAACTTGGGGCGGCTGGCCGCTCATGTCGCTCATATTCTGCGTGGCAAACACAAGACCGAGTTCGCCCCCCATACCGACACAGGTGATTATGTGATCATCCTGAACGCGGGCAAAATCAAAGTGACGGGCAACAAGCTCGAAGACAAGTTCTATGCGCGCCACTCGCAGCATCCGGGCGGTTTCAGCAAGACGATCCTTCAGGATATGCTGCGCCAGCACCCAGAGCGTCCGCTCGAATTGGCGATCAAGGGGATGCTGCCCCACAACCGGCTGGGCCGCGAAATGTACGGCAAGCTGCACGTTTACGCGGGCAATACGCACCCGCACACCGCCCAAAAGCCGGTCGTGCTGGAAGTGCCGGAGGCGAAGAAATAATGGCTGACCAGCAATATTACGAGGGCATTGGCCGCCGCAAAGAAGCGAGCGCCCGTGTCCGCGTCCATTCGGGTGGCAACGGCTCGATCACGATCAACGACAAGACCGGCGCGGACTATCTGGATCGCCCCGGCGATATGGATTTGGTCCTCGCCCCATTGCGCGCGGTCGGTCTGGAAAGCCAGTACAACGTGACGGTTCATGTCGCAGGTGGCGGCGTGACCGGACAGACCTCCGCGATTCAGTTGGGTATCGCACGCGCGCTGCTCAAGCTGAACGAAGAGTTCAAGCCGACTCTGCGTCACGCGGGCTTCCTGACGCGCGATTCACGCATCAAGGAACGCAAAAAACCAGGTCTCAAGCGTGCGCGTAAGGCACCGACCTACACCAAGCGTTAATCTCACCGACGTTGCTTTTTTACACGCCTCTCTTGGAATGCCGAGAGGGGCTGTTTTTGCTTTTACCGCGCAAAAAAGGAATCGCTTATGATACCGACACTACGACGGTCAGATTCCTTTTCTGCACGTCCGTTACGTCGCCGCGATTGTTGGATCGGGGCCGTGGTCATTTTCGCGTTGGCCTGCCTTTTTCTTACCAAACCCATCTTGAATTTAGGCACCCAGCTTTTCTCGCCTGCCGATCTGGGATCAGCCTTTCCATTGACCAAGTTCGTGCCTGCCGAGAAGATAAAAAACGGCATGTTGGGCGATGTGTATGCAAGCATTCACCCAGGGCAGCTTTACAATCGTGAGCTGCTGCAACGCGGCCAGCTTCCCTTATGGAACCCATATAATGCGGCGGGTGTGCCACACCTCGCCAACTATCAATCTGCGGTATTCTCGATTTTCAATATACCTGTCTATTTTTTACCGCTGCCCATAGGGCTGGTCGTTTCGGCTTTTCTTCGCTTATTTTTAGCGGGTTTCCTGACTTTTCTGTTCTTGCGCGGGACTGGCCTCCGAAACATACCCTCCCTGCTGGGTGGCATTGCCTACATGTTTTCGGGCAACATGATCGTGTGGCTGGGTTATACGGTGTCCAGCACAGCCGCGTTGATACCGGGTCTCCTGTTTTTTGCCGATCAAGCCATCTCCCATTTTGGCTGGGATCGCCGCACGATTTTTGCGCTGAGCGGGTTGTTCGTTTGTCAGACACTCGATTTATTTGCCGGTCATCCCGAAACGGCCTACATTGGCGCACTGTTGACTGGTGGGTACGCCGCCTTTCGCCTCGTGTTGCTCGCGCGTCGGCGTGGACCGCGTTTGGCTGTTAAAGTGGGAAGCCTGCTTTTGCTCGCAGAACTGCTTGCGCTGGGTGTTACGGCCATTCAACTGCTGCCGTTCTTTGAATATATTTCACAGGGCAGCCCAGAAATACGTGGCGTACAAGGCCAGATTTTGATGCCAGCAAGTTGGCTGCCACTGTTTGGCTATCCTGATATTCTCGGCAGCCCAGCCGACCGAGCCACGATTAACATCATCGGGATGGCGGGTAACTTTAGCGAAAAAAACTCGTTTCATATTGGCTTGGCCTGTCTGTTTATCGTATTCCTGGGAATCGCCTTTCTGCGGCATAAAAAAAATGTCGGGCGCTATGTTTTTTTTCTCAGTCTTATTGGCCTTTGGCTGATTTATGCACTAGGACTATTTGGGCTGCGTCCACTTTTCAACGTTGCGTTGGGGTTGACAAGCGCCTATTTTGGCCGCAGTGCGTCGATATTTTTGCTCGCTGCGACCTTTTGCGCGGCCTTTTCCCTCGATGCGCTGATCCAACGGCGTCGATCCTTGCGCCTCGCATTGATATTTGTGGGCGTGGGCTGTGCCGTTTTGGTGGTTGTTGCGATTTCGGCCATCAATCTCCTGGTTCAAAGCACCCCGCTCATAATGAGTTTTGGGCTTTTCTATGTTCGTCTCGTCCATAGTCATGTGGCTGTCGTTAGCGACTACTTCAATCAAACGACACTGTTGTTTGGGGCGACCATTGTCTTGACTGCTTGGATGTGTATCACGCGCGCTGTACATGTGCGCCGCATCATGGCGCTGCTGATCGTGGGCGTTGTGTTTTTTCAAGGCGGCTGGCTGTTGAAAGATTACAACCCGACCATCAGCGCGCAAGATTTCTACCCTGACAATGCGACGATTGCGAGTTTGCGCGCCGCTGTCACGAACGGTGGACGGGTTCTTTTGATGCAGGGAAGATTGATGCTGCCCGACTCCAATTTGTTTTTTCGTATCCCAACGACCTCGAATTATGACTCAATCAATCCGACGAATTATTTTGTATTGAAAACCACCCTTTTTGGCAGCCGTCGGCCTTTTCAGGATGCCGATCATCTGAACGAAACCGGGCTGAAATTGTTTGGCGTCCAGGTGATAGTGACCGAAGACGTGAAGCAGTCTGACATCTACCTCACGAATCCAGCCTATGCGGTCTATGATCTGAAGCCGACCTATTTAATGATGCGCTATCAAAATGTGCTGCCCGCCTTTCATGTGGTGTATGACACGCAGCTTGCAGACACCAATCAAACCGCGCTTGCTTTGATCGGCAGTCCAGATTTCGATCCGGCGAAAACAGTCATTTTGAGCGCGTCTCCTGATCTACCTCCTGTCACCCTCTCTGCTGGCACCCAAACGGATCAACCCAAAACAGCCAACCTAATCGTGGATGAACCAACGCGCACGGTGATCGATTTGCCCAATCATTCGCAAGCGGGTTACTTGGTCACGGCACGCCTATTTTATCCGGGCTGGAAAGCCAAAGTGGACGGCCAGCCCGTGCCTGTGTATCGCGGAAACTACGCTTTTGCCGCAATCCCGATCGGTGCGAACGCCCATCAAGTCGAGTATTACTACGATTCGGATGTGATCAAGCTGGGCGCATTCGTCACCGTTTTCTGCCTGCCCCTGGCGGGTGGCCTGGTGCTCATCGCGCTGCGGCGCTGGTAGCGATCTAAATTCGGGGATGTGCCAGGGCGATTGCAAAGTCGGCGGACGGGCGACCGCTCACCCCTCTCCGTGAGGACTGTCCATCCCCACATCTTGCAGATGCCGGATTCACCTCACCCCCAGCCCCTCTCCGTCCTCACGGAGAGGGGTGCAGGACTCGACTCGGTCTTGATCTTTGGCGGTGTGGTGTGGTTTGACGCCCCCTCGCTGTGGTGACGGACAGGGATGGGGGGGTTGAGGTTGATTTGTGGGTAATGTATAGGTGTTGACGGAAGAGGTCGCGGGATGAGGGCTTCGACTTGTTTAATCGGGAGCATTCAACGTTGGGGGCGA
>JBBRMW010000050.1:0-26330 GCA_038230635.1 Aggregatilineales bacterium
AAGGACTCGGCACTGGATCGACGTTTCGCGCCGATCTTCATCGAGGAGCCATCACCAGAAGTGACGCTCCAAATGCTGCATGGCCTGCGTGACCGCTACGAAGCGCATCACAAGGTTCTCTACAGCGAGGAAGCACTTGAAGCGGCGGTCAAGCTGAGCAATCGCTACGTGACGGATCGCAAGCTGCCCGATAAAGCCATCGACCTGATGGACGAAGCCGCCGCCAAACTGCGCGTGGCGCTCTACAGCCTGCCACCCGCCATCAAGCACCTCAAAAACGAGGTAGATCGCCTGACTGCCGAAGAAGAAGCGGCGGGTCTGGCACGCGATTACGAACACGCGGCGCAGTACAAGATGCAGCGCATTCAGGCCGAACAGGATTACGAGTCGGCCAGCGAAGTATGGCGGCATGAACATACGCTGGATGAGATCGTGGACGCCAACGACATCGCCGAAGTGGTGGCGCGTTGGACAGGTATCCCGGTCAATCAGATGCTCGAAACCGAATCGGACAAGCTGCTGCGAATGGAAGAAGCACTGCACGAACGAATCGTCGGGCAGGATGAAGCAGTGGCCGCCGTTGCCGATGCGATCCGCCGTGCCCGAAGCGGCCTCAAAGACCCACGTCGCCCGATTGGATCGTTCATCTGTTTGGGATCGTCAGGTGTCGGCAAGACCGAACTGGCGAAGGCGCTGGCCGAGTTCATGTTCGATGACGAAGACGCGCTGGTGCGGATCGACATGAGCGAGTACCGCGAACAGCACACCGTCAGCCGCTTGTTTGGCGCGCCGCCGGGCTATGTGGGCTATGAGGAAGGCGGCCAACTGACCGAAGCCGTCCGCCGTCGCCCGTATCGCGTGATCCTGTTCGACGAGATCGAAAAGGCGCACCCTGATGTGTGGAACGCGCTGCTGCAAATCCTGGATGATGGCCGCCTGACCGATGGGCAAGGGCGCTTGGTCGATTTCCGCAACTCGGTGATCATCATGACCAGCAACCTCGGCACGGAGTTCGCGCGGCGCGGCGGGGCGCTCGGTTTCGTACCGAGCAACGATCCCGAATTGGTCGCCGATCACAAGAAGATCGAGCGGGCGATGCGCGACACCTTCCGACCGGAGTTCCTGAACCGCATCGACGAGATCATCATCTTCAATCCGCTGACATTGGCACAGGTCGAGCAAATGATCGATCTGCAAATGCGCTCGGTGACGGAGCGGCTGGGCGAGCAAGGCCTAGTCGTCGAACTGACCGAGGCGGCACGTGTCTGGCTGGCGCGGCAGGGTTACGATCCGCAGTACGGGGCGCGGCCACTGCGTCGGGCGTTGCAGCGCTTCATCGAGAGTCCGCTGTCGGTGCAGTTGCTGAAGGGCGCATTCCGGCGCGGCGACGTGGTGATCGTGGACGCCGACGCCGAGGATGCCAACCTGATCTTCCAGAAGCAAGAGGGCGCGTCATTCGAGATTCCGGTTAAGAAGGATGCGGAGTAAGAAGAACCTCTCATGAAAATGGGGGTATTTGACCTCACCCCCCAACCCCCTCTCCGTGATGACGGAGAGGGGGAGATTCTGCGCAATCCCTCGTGACGCGCGTATGGTCTTTCAGGGAGAGCGCGATGAAAAGGGCCATGAATTCAAGGCTCTTGGGGGGAATATTTGGTATAGGATTATGGTAAAACCAGATAAAGTTCGCGCATTCACCTCACCTCCCAGCCCCCTCTCCGTCACCACAGCGAGGGGGCGTCAAGCCGCACGGCCCCCCTCTCCGTCATTACGGAGAGGGGCTGGGGTGAGGTTCTTCAAGGCGTGGTGTCTAATTGGTTTCACCATCAGCACCGAACAAAAAAGGGCGCATCAATTGATGCGCCCTTTTTTCGTGGGATGAGAGTGCGTTAGCGAGCGACGATGTGCTCCGCCTCGCCAAACCATTCTGGGAACTCGTTGGAGAGCAGTTCGTCGAAATTGACCGACTCGTGGGTCTCCGAAATTTCGGATTCCTGGCTGAAGTCGAAGATGCCGCTGTCGAACGGATCATTCTGGGCGGTGCGCGCCGGGATGGGTGCGACGGGCGTGAAGGTCAACGCGGGCTTCACGGCGGGCGTCTCGACAATCGTGGCGACCGGGATGATCTCGATGGTCGGGGTGGGTACCACTTTGGCGATCTCGGTGGTGGCGCGCTTCGTTGCGGCGGTCAAGGCGGCGCGCAGCGTCGCAACTTGCGGGTGCTCGGTGTGCGGGAACAGGCGACCAATCGACAGCGCCCAGACCGTCAGGAATACCACCGATAAGTCGAACCAGACCGAATTGCGGGTGACGTGTTCCATATCGATGTTCAGTTTGGCGGGCACGATCAGCGACACGTAGGCCGTATCGGGGTCGTTCGCCAGCGCCAGATATTCGTCTTCGTCCTTCAAGTACACCGACGCCAGGCTCGTCATGCCCGGACGCACGCTCAAAATTGGCTTCAATTCGCTGCTGTACGTGTTGACGATTTCCGGCACATCCGGGCGCGGGCCGACGAGGCTCATCTCGCCTTTGACGACGTTCAAAAGCTGCGGCAGTTCATCGAGCTTCGAGCGGCGCAGCAGGCGACCGATCGGGGTGATGCGCGGGTCGTGCGAGCGCGTGACCGATGTACCGAGCTTATCGGCGTTGATGACCATCGAGCGGAACTTGTACAGCCGAAAGGTCTGACCGTTGCGTCCAACGCGCGTCTGGGTGTAGAACACCGGGCCGGGCGAGCTGATTTTGATGGTCAGCGCGACGGCGGCGAAAATCGGGCCGGCGACGACCAATCCGAACAGCGCCAAACCGCAATCGACGACGCGCTTGGTCAGGTTCTCTTGCACGACCGGGCGGCTGGTCGGTGCGGTGCGACGGCTGCTGCGCGGCTGCGCAGCGCGCGGCAGAGACAGCGCGGGAAAAGTGAAACGGCTCAGTTGGCTGATCAGCGCACCAGTCACCAGGGTGGCGACGGTTAATTTGATAATGGCTGACTTGCGGATATGAACCTTCATGATGCCCCTAAATCTGAATACTGTCGCACGCAATGAACACACTGCATGGTATCAGAAGTCCCCGCTTCGGTGCGTATAGAATGCCGGAAGGTTGGATTGAGGTTGCATTGTGAGAAAATGCACGGAGCGTTAAGATGCCCAATGAAATCTCAACGATCTTTATGCTTTTCGTAATGTTCGGCGGCGCACGGCATTTGCAAAGTCAGGGAGAAGTGTTGAGATTACCATTTACCCCACCCCCTAACCCCCTCCCCACTGGCGTGGAGAGGGGAATCACCGCCTCCGGACTCCCCTCTCCATGAATGGGGAAGGGCTGGGGGTGGGGTAAATGGACTTTGCAGATGCCCTGGTCCGGCGGCGCACGGCGATCGATCCGGCACGAAAAATGGGTATAATGAGAGCGCTCTCGTAATGTATTTCGTTACGTTTTCTGGTAGGCCGCATCCGAACAATCGTTAATCACATAAAGGGTTTGATGATCATGCCGAGTCGATTTTTTCTATTCAAGTTATTCTTCGCCGCGAGCGCCTTGATCATGCTGGCTGCGCTGGCAATGCCCAATCGCACGGCGGGACAGGTGGCGACGCCGGCGGCCACCGCCGCGCCCGGTTATCAGATGATCGGATATTTTCCGCAGTGGGGCATGTATGCCCGCAATTACCGGATCAAGCAGGTGCAGGACAGCGGATCGGCGGCCAAACTGACGATCCTTAATTATGCGTTTGCCAACGTCAGCACGGACTCGACTTGTTACGAGGAAACGCGCAGTGGATGGGGCGATTCGACCGCCGATTATCAGACGGAATACAGCGCGAACGCCAGCGTGGATGGCGTCGCCGACGAGACCGATCAACACCTCAAGGGGCACTTCAACCAGATCAAAAAGCTGAAGGTGTTAAATCCGCAGCTCAAGGCACTGATATCGATCGGTGGTTGGAGTTGGTCGGGGCGCTTCTCGGATGCAGCCATGCCCGATAAGCGCGTGCTATTCGTCAAATCGTGCATCGATCTGTTCATTCGGGGCAACATTCCGTTGTGGGCGTTTGTGACGGGCGGCACCCCGGTCGCGGGCGCGAATAACGGCTATGCGGCGGGCGTGTTCGACGGCATCGATATCGATTGGGAATATCCCGCCTCGCTGGCCTTCCCCGGCGACCCGGAGCGCAATTTGCCGCCCAATGTGTACCGTCCCGAAGATACGCAAAACTTCACGGCACTGCTGGCCGAATTCCGCCGCCAATTGGATGAACTGGGCGCGACGACGGGCAAACACTATCTTCTGACGATCGCGGCCTCGGCGGGCAAAGATAAATATAGCAAGATGGAACTCGACAAGATTCACCCCTATCTGGATTTCATCAATATCATGGCCTATGACATGCACGGGTCGTGGGACGCGACCGGGCCTACCAACTTCCAAGCGCCGCTGTACCTCTCACCCGATGATCCGTCGGATGCGGCCAGCCGCGTCAGCGTGGACGGCGTTGTGACCGATTACCTGAAAGCGGGCGTGCCGCCGCGCAAATTGGTGTTGGGCGTACCCTTCTATGGACGCGGCTGGACGGGCGTTCCCGACGTGAATCACGGACTGTATCAGAGTGCTTCGACCATGAAGCCCGCGCCCGCCAGTTTTGAGGAAGGTATCGAAGATTACAAGGTGCTCAAGGATTTGAAAGCGCCCATATACCGCGATCCGAAAACGGGCGCATCCTGGATCTTCGACGGCAAAACGTTCTGGAACTACGACGATCCGATCACGATCACCGCGAAAATGAAGTACATCAAAGATAAGGGGTTGGGCGGCGCGATGTTCTGGTCGCTTGATAGCGACGATGGCACGCTCGTCTCGGCAGTGGCGGATGGGTTAAAATAGGGATCAAGCTCACCCCAGCCCCTCTCCGCACTTACGGCGAGGGGTGCTTTGTGGTTTACCATTACTTACGCGGCTGCAAAAACCATTCGCAGAAATCGACACAGCGGCTCTGATCATCGAAGCGCAGTACAAAGATGTTATCGTATTGGCGGATCAAGGTTTTGCCATCGGCGGCGTAGTACAGCGAGCGCCCATTGCTTACGGCAACATTGCCCTCAACCGCAATGGGCTTATACTCGGCGGTGTAGGTGTTCGGTGGGTCTTGATTTTCGAGCCAACTTGCGACGATCGCCTCACGTCCCTGGAGCGGCTCATCATACGGGTTATAACGATAGGTGGCATTTTCGCTGAAGAGTGCGCGGATGGCATCCGGATCATAGGACTTCCAGGCGGCCACATAGTTTTGCAGCCATTGACCGACATTTAGCATCTGAGTTGCTCCCGGTCATTCATTTCAATAGGTCAAAGTTTGAAGGCGTCGATGATCCCCTGCGTGTGATCCGTTTGGTGGCTGGCGATCAGCAGCAGCATCGTTTCGACCGACATGATCACGAGGCTGCTGTGTCGCCCCGTTCGATCGAGATCGGGTTCGGGAATTTCGGCCACGAAGGTCTTGAGTGCTGCATCGGCTTGATCCATTTCAGTCAAAAGTTCGACGACCGGCTTCTCGCGCATTTTCTCGACGGTGCGCTTGTTCCAGCGATCTAGATCGAAGTCCGCCGGGACGCCTTCTTGCCCGATACTGATGCGTCGCGCTTGGCCGATCATGCCCTTCTTGGCATCCAGCAAGTGGCTGAACACCTGACGTGCTGTCCAGCGCTGATCGCTCTCCTGGACGGGCGATTCCCACTGTTCGGGCGTCAAGCGATCGGTCACGCTCTGCAAAAATGCCTGACTGCGCTCCAGATCAGCGATAATTTTTTCTTTGCGATTCGACATGATTTTTATCCTTCTTTGGGCACGGCAGCAGCTTCCAATGCGCGTTTAATGTCACGTCCATGTACTTTGAGGTGCAAATAAATCACGCGGATCAAGTCATTGAGCGTCATGATGCCCAGCGTCGGGTGACGCCCTTGTCGCGCCAGATCAGCATCGGTGAAGGTCACGGTGAAGGCGGCGAGTTTTTCGCGTTCGGCTGCGAAGCGTTCGATCAGCGCTGCCTCCGATTGACCCACGAACGCGGCGGCCAACAGGGGCGTCTGTTTAGCGTTATAGGGGTCAATATCGATTTCGGGTGAGCCTGCGCCGCCGCGCTTGATGTCCTCGACGATGCGAAACATTTGACCCTCGACATGGATAAAGTGATACAGCAAATCGCGTACCGTCCAGGTCGCACCATCCTGATAGACTTGAATCGACCATCGATCGGGCGTTAGGGCGCGGAAAAGTGCGCAGGTGCGGTCGCTTTCGGTGCGCAAAGTTTGCGCCAGCGCGGTGGCTGCCTCGGACATCAGGTTTAACCTCTCAAAAAATTCTTGGCGATAAACCACACGTTGGCGGGACGCTCAGCCAAACGGCGCATATAGTACGGATACCATTCCGTGCCATACGGGACATAGACGCGCATCTGATAGCCCTCCGCGACCAACGACTCTTGCAGCGCGCTGCGCACCCCATACAACATCTGGAACTCGAAGGCATCCGCGCCGATGTGATGTGCATCCGCATAACGGCGCGTCGCGGCGATCATCTGCTCATCGTGACTGGCGACGGCCAGCTTCGCACCCGCCGCGCGTGCATCATCGGCCAAGTATAGCTCCAGCAGCTTGACGAAATTGGCGTCCACATCGGCTTTGTCAGGGAAGGCCAGATCGGGCGGCTCTTTGTACGCGCCTTTGACCAGTCGCACTGCCGCACCCTCCGCCGCCAGTTCGCGCATATCCGCTTCGCTGCGCCGCAGATAAGACTGAATGACGACTCCGACGTTATCGAAGGCGTATTCGTGGCGCAGCGTGCGGAAAATTTGCAGGGTGCGCGCGGTATAGGGCGTGCCCTCCATATCGAGCCGCACGAATCGCCCCAGTTCTTTCGCGCGGGTCAACACGCGGCGCATATTCAGAACGCAGAGGTCTTCGGAAACATCGAGGCCGAGCGCAGTCAGCTTAAGCGATGCATACGCCTGCACGCCACGTCGATCCATCTGTTCGAGCATATCGATAACCGCATCGGTAGCTGCTTTCGCTTCGGCTTCGTTGTGGACGCTTTCGCCCAGTAAATCGAGACTGACCGTCATACCCTTCGCGTTCAGTGCGACGGTGGTGTCGAGCGCTTCGGCCAATGTCTCACCCGCCACAAAGCGGCGCGAGACTCGTTTGGCGAAGGGCAGCTCCATCAAAAAGCGCCGCGCCGCCCGTGACGCCGACAGGTACAGAAAAAACGAGCGCATCATGTCGCGTTATTCGGATCGTTGCGATCGTAGATGATGATCTTGTCCCACTCGTCGGGGGTGGATCGCGCCACAAAAGCCACAACTTCTTCGGTATTGCTCATGTTGAAGACTTCGTGCGGGATACCCGGCTCGATGTAGATGAAATCGCCGCCCTGGTGCTCAACCGTGAGCTTCAGACCCGGCCCGTATTCGTGGCGAACGTGTCCCTGCACGATATATAGCATCACCTCGAAATCGACGTGAATGTGGGCATGAGCGACGCCGCCCGGCGGAATCGTGGCGACGTTGATCGAAAGCGCCTTTGAGCCGACGTTTTTGCCGGATAAGCCCTGCTTATAGTGGATGCCGTTCCAGCCGCGTTCCATACCCCCACCGCGCACCGAAAAAATCCCGTCATGACCATCGACGTATTGGGTCAAATCTTCTTTTTGGATGTCCGCCATGATTGAAAAATCCTCTGTACCCCGTTTTCCATCGATTTTATCGGCACTTGGCGCGGACGCCAAACGGGGCTTGCTCTGAGCGGAGGGCGAGACTCTGTGACGACCAGCACAATTCGGTTTACGATAGGATTGTTATCGATCACGTATCTGAAATATTTGACAGTCCCGGCAACCTGATGTACGCTTTTGCGCTGTTTAGGTATTTTCGAGATCGCGTCAGAGTAACGGAACTGGAAACGTAAACGATGGCTGTACAGACTGATCTGGTAAAGGTAACACACTGGCATGGCGGACAACATCCGAGCCAGGGCACGATTACACAGCGTATGACCCAGGAAGGGCTGCGTCCGTATCGCTGGTCGAATGGCCCAAATTTTCGCTATGCGCCACGCAGTCACGGCTTTGACAAAGTGGTCTATTGTGTGCAGGGGTCGCTCGAAGTGATCTTGCCCGATCTCGGCCAGCGCATGATGCTTCGCCCCGGCGATCGGCTCGAATTGCCGCGCGGCATTCGTTATGCCCAGGTGATCGGGCCGGATGGCGCGCAGTGTCTCGAAAGCGAAGCGATCTCCGCCGACTTGAAGCACTAACAGGAAGCCTGAGCCGTGCGCCGTCAGCGTCGCCGTTCATCTGGCCGCGAGCCGGAACGCATCCTCGAATCGATCGAGATGCCCGATGAGTCGCCCCTGAGTGAAGACCCGCTCGTCATTTCCACGCCAATTGAAGAATCCTCAGAAACGCCCGAGTCACCGCCACTGAGCCGCGTCACCGTGCGCCGTCGCCTGCCCGCGATCCGTCCGAACTGGCCTTTGATTGTGACAATGGTCGCGTTGATAGCGCTGACCGCCTTTTTCACCGCCTCCAATCGGGGGACTCTGCCGCGCGCCGTGCAGCTTTGGTGGCCGCTGGCGATCGTCGTCATGGCGGTGATTTGGCTGCTGCGATCCCTGATCAGGCGCGGTGCATCGAGCCTGTTGGCGAGTACGGCGCTGCTTGGCTTCGGCATTAGTTTATTGCTGGCATCGGCCTATCAAGTGCCGCTGAACGCCACGCTGCTCGGCGTGCCATTGATCGCGGCGGGCATGGGAATCATTGTACGCGGTCTGTTCTGGCGATCGGGATCAGCGAAAGTAACCGCTCGTTAAATCCAAACGTATCCGATTCGGGCGTTTCTATTCGCTTATCGAGATAGTGGGATCGTAAAATGAAAGCGGCTTCCTTCATTCAAGGCGCTCTCAACCCATATTCTTCCGCCATGCAACTCAATGATACCTTTGGCAACGAATAAATTTATACCTGTACCCGCCTGCTCCCAAACTCTTGTATCTGTTGAACGCTTGAATGCTTCAAAGATAAGATCATGTTCCTCGGCAGCAATACCGATTCCAGTGTCTTGAACTGTAATCCGAACTATATCAGGGCTTTTTCGCTCTGGCTGTAAAGGATTCGGGTGTTCAGCCACAATTGAGATATGGCCACCAATGGGCGTATATTGATTTGCATTTTCAAGCAGAACCCCCAAAACGCAATCCAATCGAATGCGATCGCCTTCAATATTGATTGGCTTTTCAGGTAATGATAAAGCTAGAGACTGGCCTTTTGTAGAGAATTGTTCTCGATAGCGATCCAGAATTTCATTGCATAAAGGTTCCAACGGAAATGACGTGAACACTAATTGCATTAGTCGATTCTCAAGCATCGTCATATCCCTGACATTTTGCAGGATTCTAGATGCTCTTATCGTATTGCGGTGAATTATGGTGAAAAACTCCTGGCGCTGCTCATCTGTTACGGTAAAGTCAAATTTCCTGCGCAGAACTTCCAAATAACCGCGAATACTAACCAAAGGATTGGACAATTCGCTCGACACAATCCTAATATATTCGGTTAAACCGCCCTTTAACTGTGCTTTTTCAAAGCAAGCCTCGAGCCTAAAAGCCCATATTTCAAGATCGAATGGATCCGGTAAATAATCGTCAGCCCCCAATGCAACCCATTTGGCAAGATCGAGGGGGCTACCTGATTGTGTTACAACAATTGGAATTTCTCGCCTTGCCAGCGTGACAAGCTGGGTGAATTGTGTTTCGTTTGTCCTCCGATCTATGATCACCACCAATACGCTGCATTTCCACAGACGGTTTTCGTCAATCTCGGAAAATGAACAACCTTGTATTGTCGGATATTTCCCACGTAGGAGCGACAGAATATGCTCGCGCTGCGATTCATCATCATTGACCACAAAAACGGTTTTCCACTGAGATTGCATACTGTCTCCGGGGTATCCTATCAAGCGAATCTTGTCGAACAATTTCTAATGGTCAAACCAATCAAAGGCCACGTATGTCTAGGTTTTCCTTCCGACTCCCCCTCTCCGTGATTACGGAGAGGGGGCCGGGGGGTGAGGTGAATGTGCGAAGTTTGATTGGTTTCACCATTAGCCTATCATGTTATATGGTTTGGGAAGGCAAGGCAATCGTCCTATCGTTAAATCCAAATCCTCCGTATGATGCGTAAGAATTCGGTAAGATATTCATCGAAACGCACCTCTGTGTCGTGAGATAAGGATTTATTGGATGGATTCAAAACTTTCACGACGCGGATTTTTGATTGCGATGAGCGGATCGGCACTGGCGGTTGCGGCGGGCTGCCGTCCCGGCGATCTGCCACCCGTGCCGACGGCGTATCAGCCCGGCAGCGCGCTCAATTTGGCAAAAACGGGAACGCCCACTGGCACGCTCGTCGCCAACAGTGGCGGCCCCGACGCCCTTTACGGGCAGCTCACCTACGATAAACTGATCACGACCACCGCCGAAAAACTCTACGACACGCAGTACAACTACGATCGAACCCCGACTCTCGACGCCGCGACCTGGAATCTCAAGATCGACGGCTTGATCGATAACCCGATGACGTTGGATTACACCGCCGTAAAAGCCTTCAGCACCTACGAAGAAATGCGCACAATCGAGTGCATCGGCAATCCGGTGGGCGGCGGCTTGATCGGCAACGTCCTATGGCGCGGCTTTCACATGGAAGATTTGCTCGCCAAATTGGGCGTCAAAAAGACCGCGACTCACGTCAAATTCGAGGCGGCAGATGGCTACTCCACGTCGGTCGAACTCAAGTGGATCATGCAGCCGAACGTGATGATGGCCTATGAGATGAACGGCGCGCCGCTGACGAAAGTGCATGGCTTTCCGCTGCGCATCAACATGCCCGGTTTGTACGGCCAAAAGATGCCACGTTGGTTGCAGCACATCGAATTCATCGACCAGGATTACATCGGCTTCTGGGAAGGCAACGGCTACTCGAACATTGCTACCGTCAAGACGAATTCGATCATCAAGACGCCCGGCAGCGATGGGACCGTCGGCGTCGGCAAAACGGTCGAAATCCAGGGTGTGGCCTATGGTGCGCCGCGCAAGATTTTGGCGGTCGAGGTACGGATCGATCAGGGCGATTGGATGACAGCCAAGCTCACTACGCCGCCCAACAACCTGACATGGACGCAGTGGTACATTCCGTGGGTGCCCAACGCGCCAGGCACGTATCAGATCAGTGTGCGCGCCACCGACGAATCGGGCTTTATCCAGATTCACCAAAACGAGGGCGTATTTGGCGGCAACTCCCGCGACGGGACGGACGCCATCCACACGATTAGTGTCAACGCGACCGTGCAAGCTGCCCAACCTGTCGCCACGAAGGACAGTGCGCCCGCATGACGAACAAACAGCCAGAGAGCACGCACGCCGTCGTACCAACAATCGCGCCAATTCCGCGTCGTCGCCGTCGCTGGCCTCTGATCATCGGCGGCCTGTTCGCGCTGCTGATCATTTTCAGCGGCGTCGGTTTTGTGACCGCTTCGACGCTCGAAGATCACGACTCGTTTTGCATCGCCTGCCACACGATCCCAGAAACAACGTACTACAACCGCGCCTATATCGAACTCGATAATCCCGATTTGACAATTACTGACCTAGCAACGTATCACTATCACATTTCACCGGAAAAGCGAAGGCTACCCTTCGCCTGCATTGACTGCCATCGCGGCGACTCAGGCTTGGGCGATCGGATCGCGGCGATCACGTTGGGCGCGCGCGACTCGGTGACGTTCGTGACCGGGCACGAGAATTCGACGCTCGAAAAGACCCAGACCAACGAGGGCTGGCTATCGAATGCGGCGTGCGTCAGTTGTCACACAGATACGCTGCTGGATGTCAAAGGGCTGCCGAATCACTTCCATACCAAACTGCCGCAAGTGGCCGCTCTGCTCGCGGCGGGCAAACAATCCACGATCGATGCGACGTTCACAGGCACGGCAGATTCTGCCAAAGATTGGATCACTGCCGTCACCAATGTGCCGCTGACTTGCACAAGCTGCCATGTGGCACATTCCACACTCGCTAACGGGATGTCCAGCAAGTTCGTGGATAACGCGCGCCGCATCGAGGCGTGCATCAGTTGTCACAAAGTGGCGAAGCAGGGGCCGCAAGACGCTGCCGATCTGGGCGGATAAGATCAACGATCTTGGCACAAATGCCCAATATTTGTTGTGCAACCTGCCAGTTGATCGAGATCGGCGAAACCTCTACACTGATGTCAATTGTTTATCAATGCACTGTTGAACCATTTAGTCAACAGATGGAAACGAACACGGTGTTCAAGAAGTTTGTAGTAAGCCTTGTAGCCCTCATCCTTACCGACCTCGTACCCCTTATTATTGGGGACGAGCAAGTGGTTGGGACGGTTCTGCTTGGCACGCCGCGATGATACCGAACATCGCCTGACGGCTACCAAAGTTAACGCAGAGAGCCGCCTCAACCGAGGCGGCTCTTTTTGTTTGTGTCAAAATTGATCGAAAGCGAATGGTGAAACCAATCAAATGCCGCAGATTCACCTCACCCCCTCAATCCCCCTCTCCGTAATCACGGAGAGGGGGAAGCCGTACCATACAGAACGGTGCGCGGTCTAATATACGTGGAATCTGAGTAGTTTGACCATAAAGTAGTGGAGTTCAGTCAATCATGAGTTTGCCAGCCAGTTCGAGACAGCCGAAAGTGGCGTCACAGCCACCAACTCAGCCAGATCCAACCAGCCCCTGGACCGAAGTGTTTCAGCAGGCGCAGGCCGCTATGCGCGCCGAACGTGAACGTGCCCGGCAGTCTGCACGGCAAGCCGCCGCCGAGTCGGATGCCGCCCGCGCCACTCATGACGCCCTATCAGTTGTTTTCAAGCAAGACTGATCGGGCGTTTTTTGTTGGTCAAAACGGACGAGGCAGGCCATCGTCCCTACAACATCGTCGTTCTTTGCAGGGACGACGGCCTGCCTCGTCCGCATTTCCCGACACACAATGTACGCTTTGTCATGATCGCACTATTTTAGAGGAGAATCGACACCATGCCTTTTAACAATGGTCCGCACATTTGGTTCGATGGCAAGCTCATCCGCTGGGAAGATGCCACCATCCACGTCACCGCGCACGCCCTGCACTACGGTTCGAGCGTCTTTGAGGGCATCCGCACCTACGAGACGGTCGAAGGCTCAGCAATCTTCCGCCTGGAGCCGCACATGCGACGCCTCGTGCGCAGCGCCAAACTCGCGCGCATCGATCTGCCCTGGACAGAAGAACAGCTTATGCAGGCCGCGATCGATGTCGTCGCGCACAACGGAATGCCTTCGTGCTATATCCGCCCGATCATCTTTCGCGGCTCGGAACAGTTCGGCGTCGATGGCCGCGCCTGCCCTACGCAGGTGGCGATCATGTCGATCGACTGGGGACGCTATCTCGGCACCGACGGTATCGAGCAGGGCGTCGATGTGGGTGTCAGTTCGTGGCGGCGGATGGCGCCGGGTACGAGCATGGCGATGGCGAAAATTGGCGGCCAATATGTGAACAGCCAGTTCATGGCGATGGAAGCCCACGACCAGGGATACAACGACGCGATCGCGTTAGATATGGGTGGCTATATCAGCGAAGGCAGCGGCGAGAACATCTTCGTGATCCTCGATGGGGTGGTGCATACGCCAGCCGTCGGCTCGTCGATCCTGGCGGGCGTCACCCGCGACTCCGCGCTGACGATCTTGCGGGCACTCGGCTATGACGTGCGCGAAGGCGTGATCGCGCGCGATATGTTGTATGTCGCCGACGAAATCTTTTTCACGGGCACGGCGGCGGAGATCACCCCGGTGCGCTCGGTTGATCGGATCAAGATCGGCAATGGCGGGCGCGGGCCGGTCACCAAAGCTGTGCAGGATCAATTCTTTGGCATCACGTCGGGTAAGCTGTCCGATCGGTTCAACTGGTTGACGCCCGTCACCGTGCGGGAGGCACAGGCGGGCGATTAACCTCACCCCTGAAAGCCATTCTGAACGCACGGTGAGAAAAACGGGCGACCACACCGGGTCGCCCCTACCCAAAATCGCGTTTTGTAGGGGCGACCCGATGTGGTCGCCCGCTAAGGTGAATTTTTGAAATCCGATTTATCGAAAAATGAGGGGAGATCGATCGTGATATTGACGGGTGCTGAGATTATCTGGGAATGCCTGATTCGTGAGGGCGTCACCACTGTGTATGGCTATCCGGGCGGGACGATCCTGCCGACCTACGACGCATTGAGCAAATATTCCGATCGGGTTCACCACGTCCTGACGCGCCACGAGCAAGGCGCAACCCACATGGCCGATGGCTATGCGCGCGTCACGGGTAAAGTCGGGGTGGCGATGGCGACCAGCGGCCCCGGCGCGACGAATATGGTTACGGGTATCGCCACTGCCATGATGGACTCGTCGCCGATCGTGTGCATCACCGGGCAGGTTTCGACCGCCGTGCTCGGCTCGGATGCGTTTCAGGAGTGCGACATCACCGGGATCACGCTGCCAATCACCAAACACAACTTTCTGGTGATGGACATCAAAGATTTGGCATACACCATCCGCAAGGCGTTTCACATCGCGCGGACGGGTCGCCCCGGCCCGGTGCTCATCGATATTCCGAAAAACGTTCAGAACATGAGCATTGAGTTCGTCTACCCGGAAGGGCCGATCGAACTGCCGGGTTATAAGCCGCCCACCTTTGCCACCGAGGATCAAATCACGCGCGCGTTGGAACTGATCAAGAGCGCCGAACGTCCGCTGATTTTGGCAGGGCATGGCATCAGTATGAGCGGCGCGGAACGTGAATTGATGGATTTTGCCGAACGCACGCAAACGCCGGTCGCACTGACGCTGCTCGGCAAAGGCGCGATGCCAGAGAGTCACCCGCTGTGCCTCGGCATGATGGGGATGCACGGTGCGGCAGCCGTCAACCACGCCATCCAGGGTGCCGATCTGCTGCTGGCGTTCGGGATGCGCTTCGATGATCGGGTGACGGGCAACCTTAAAACGTATTCGCCCAACTCGCGCAAGATTCACATCGACATCGACGCCTCGGAACTCAATAAAAACGTCAAGGTCGATGTGGCAATCGCGGGCGACCTGAAAAGCGTGCTCGATCAGATCGTGCCGCGCCTGCAAACCGCCTATCACCGCGATTGGATGGGGCAAATCCGTGAGATGCAGGAAGATACCGATCAGCGCGACATCATCAACCAGTCACAGCCGTCTGATCGGTTATATGCGGCGGTGGCGATCCGCGAACTGTGGAAGGAAACGCACGGCGACTCGATCGTCGTGACCGATGTCGGCCAGCATCAGATGTGGGAAGCGCAATATTACCTGCACGATCGCCCGCGCACGCTGATCACGTCCGGCGGCCTCGGCACGATGGGCTTTGGCCTGCCCGCCGCGATTGGCGTCAAGATGGCGCGCCCCGATGAGGATGTGTGGGCGATCGTCGGTGATGGCGGTTTCCAGATGACACTCTGCGAACTGGCAACGGCGGTGCAAGAAAAGGTCGGCGTGAAGATCGGGATCATCAACAATTCGTATCTGGGCATGGTGCGCCAGTGGCAGGAGTTCTTTCACGGCGAACGTTACAACCAGACGCCCATGATCAGCCCGGATTTTGTGAAGCTGGCCGAGGCGTATGGTATCCCGGCACGGCGTGTGAGTCGTCAAGATGAGATCGCGGAAGCGGTCGCCGAAGCCGAAGCGACGCCCGGCCCGTTCTTGATCGAGTTCGTCGTCGAGAAGGCGGACATCGTGTATCCGATGGTGCCCGCAGGCGCGGACTTGCACGCGATGATTCGTCGCCCGGTCGAGTCGCCGGACTGGTCGGAAAATCACTGATCAAATACCCCTCTATCCCCCCACCCCTTTCCCCCACGCAAGCGGTGGGAAAGGGGAGTTAGAGCCACCTCGCCCCGCTTGACGAGGGAGAGGTGGCAGGGGGTGAGGTGAATCTTCAAAATAGGAGCAAATCACCAATGGCAAAAGTTCACGACTCCATCACCGATGATCTGCGCGCGTTTATCACAGCGCAGCACATGTTTTTCGTGGCGAGCGCACCACTGAGCGCTGACGGACATGTCAACCTATCGCCGAAAGGCTTGGACTGCCTGCGCATCTTGTCGCCACAGCAGGTCGGTTATCTGGATGTGACAGGCAGCGGCAACGAAACGTCGGCGCACCTGCTCGAAAATGGCCGGATCACGCTGATGTTCTGCGCGTTCGAGGGCAGCCCAAATATCGTGCGCTTGTATGGCACGGGGCGCGTGATCCTGCCCTCGTCGCTGGAGTGGGAAGCGACCGCGAGTCATTTTACATTGTTCACAGGCACGCGCCAGATCATCGTCGTTGATGTCGAGCGCGTGCAGACATCGTGCGGGTTCGCCGTACCGCTGTACGAATACGTCGAACAGCGCGAAACGTTGATCAAGTGGGCGGAGGTCAAGGAAGAGCAAGGTGCATTGGAGGCCTATCAGCAGCAAAAGAACCTGATTAGCATCGACGCGCTACCGACGCCACTAAGCGTGAAGCAATACTCACTCGACGATTTGTTGGCACAGGCAACGCCAGAGAATCGCCACGCCGAATGGGATTGGGGAACAGCCGCCAACAGCGACGACACGCATCCTCAAGTGAAGCCAAACTCGTAAATATTCTGCGGTAACAGCGTCTCGAACCAGGGCGCGGCAGGTCGCTTCAGCGTGATACAATACGGACAAATGTTCGGGGTTGGATGAGGCAAATCGTAAGCATCCCCACGCCTGAAGGCGGGGGCTTTAAGCCCCATGCTTACCAGCCTCAGTCCGCAAGGACTCCGTTATGGGCGAATGTATAGGCATTTCGGGATGCTTCTCCAGTCCCGAACTCTGCGGTACACGATTAAACAGTCGATGGGATAAGACAGTGTCGTGTACATCAAACCGCCCGATAACATTGGCGAGGAGACCGTTACCCGCGCAAGCGGAGGATAGCAAGGTAACTGTTCTATGCAATATGCTTTCGTGTTAGACAACCAGAGGCAGCCACTCATGCCGTGCCACCCAGCACGCGCGCGAGAACTGCTGAAGCAGGGCAAGGCGGCAGTTTACCGTCGCCAGCCATTCAGCATCATCCTGAAAGAGCGAGCGGGAGGCGACACCCAGCCACTCGAACTCAAGATCGATCCAGGCAGCAAACAGACGGGTATGGCGATTGTCATAGAAGGGAAGCGCGGCAGGCGCGTGGTATGGGCTGCAGTGCTGACTCATCGTGGGCAAGCGATAAAAAACGCCATCAACAAACGCCGTGCCATTCGCCGCAGCCGTCGGGCACGACACACGCGCTATCGCCAACCGCGCTTTCTTAACCGGAAACGGAAGGCGGGCTGGTTGCCGCCGAGCCTTAATAGTCGCGTGGATAACCTACTGGCGTGGGCAGAAAAGATAACGCGAAGTTGTCCCGTGACAAGCATCGCACAAGAACTAGTGAGATTCGACATGCTGCTAATGCAAAACTCGGAGATTACAGGCGTCGAGTATCAGCAAGGCGAACTACAGGGTTATGAAGTACGGCAGTATCTGCTAGAGAAGTGGCAGCGGACGTGCGCTTACTGCGGCAAGAAAGACTGTCCGTTGGAAATCGAACATATCCTGCCACGCAGTCGTGGCGGCTCAAATCGGGTCAGTAACCTGACACTGGCTTGTCATGAGTGCAATCAAGCCAAAGGTACACAAACCGCCGCCGAGTTCGGTCATCCCCATCTGCACACGCAAGCAAAAATGCCGCTCAAAGATGCCGCCGCCGTCAATACTGCACGTTGGGCGCTCCATGAACGGCTCAGTGCTGGTTGGCGACCCGTTCAGGTTGGCACAGGCGGACAAACGAAGTTCAACCGTATTCGACAAGGGTACCCAAAAGAACACTGGATCGATGCCGCCTGCGTCGGAGCAAGCGGCGAACGGGTCTATATCGATCCGAGACATCGCCCACTCTGGATAGAAGCGACCGGGCGTGGCTCACGGCAGATGTGCCGCATGGATAAGTTCGGCTTCCCGCGTACCAGCGCAAAAGCGGCTAAACGGGTACACGGCTTCCAGACAGGCGATCTCGTTAAAGCGGTGGTCAGACAAGGCAAGAAACGCGGTACTTATGTCGGGCGGGTCGCTGTCCATACCAGCGGCAGTTTCAATGTGACCACTGAACAGGGAACGGTACAAGGTATCGGTTATCGATCTTATCGCCTGATCCAGCATACCGACGGTTACGCCTACTATACAAAACAGAAAGGAGACGGCGTTTCCTCCCCAGCCCTAAAGCGCGGGGTTTCCACGCCAGAGAATCGATGATGACTTATAGCCGCCCCGACGATGCCTATTTCACTGCTGGATTTATCGCCGTTTGCGACAAAGTGGACGGTAGCGATCTGTTTGTAGCGCAGGTGTATCACGAATGGTTTATGGTCGAGAACCCTGATCGCAAAAGTGAATGAGGCGCGCAAATGATGACTGATCTAATCAAGTTGTACACGGTGGCCGATCTGGAAGCGCTGCCCGATGATGGGATGCACTGGTCATTGATCGCGGGTGCGTTGATCGAAGAAACCAAACCAAGACCGCTGCATAGCTTGATTTTATCGCATATCATGTTTGCATTAGATAGGGGTATGCAGGCGCGAAAACTCGGATTGGTGATACCGCGTTTGGGCTGTTGGCTGGCGCACGATCCCGACACATTGCTTGTCTCGGATGTTGGTTATATCTCGCATCGTCGTTTTCCAAACCTAAACCTGGAAGAATTCATTCCTGGCGCACCCGATCTAGTGGTAGAGGTAATTTCGCCGTCTGATTCTGACGATGAAGTCTGCACGAAAATAGCGCTATACATGCACTACGGAACACAAGTCATGTGGGTCATTTATGTCGAATCTCAGCGCGTTTTTGTCTATCGCGCGGATGGCACGTATCAAATCGTCGAGCGTGACGGCGTACTCAATGGCGCCGACGTACTGCCCGATTTTGAACTCAAATTGAGCGATGTATTTGCCGAGGTTTCATCTGGAAAGGATCCATCGTGATCGATGTAGCTATCATGGTCGAAGGTCAGGACGGCCTCAATTGGCCGCGCTGGCAGCGAATCGCGCGTACCGTCGAGGATTCGGGTTTCGCGGGCTTGTACCGCTCCGATCATTACACCAACGCGAACCCGCCCGACCTGGACTCGCTCGAACTGTGGGTATCGCTGACGTGGCTCGCCAGTTACACCACGCGGATCGAATTTGGGCCGATGGTCTCGCCCGTCTCGTTTCGTCAGCCGACGATGACCGCGCGCATGGCCGCCGCCGTCGATGATCTGTCGAACGGGCGGCTAATCTTAGGAGTCGGCGCGGGCTGGCAAGAACGCGAGCATATTAATTACGACTGGCCGCTGCTATCCGTCACCGAACGCCTCGATCGTTTCAAGGAAGGCTTGCAAGTTTTGCACGGCTTGCTGCGCCAGGAAACGCCATTCGATTTCGCGGGTCATTACTACACGCTGCACGAGGCCGTCGTGCTCCCGCATCCGAAGCGCGGCGCAGGGCTGCCGATCCTGATCGGTGGCAATGGCAAAGAACGGACGCTGTCGCTCGCCGCGAAGTATGCCGACGAGTGGAACGGTGTCTATCTCACGGTGGACAAGGCGCGCGCACTGAATACACGGCTCGATGAATTGTTGGCCGCGAACGGACGTGAAAAGACGGCGCTCAAACGCTCGCTGATGACGCGGGTCGTGTTTGGGCGCGACGACGAAGAGTTGAAGCGCGTGCTGGCCGCCGATGGTCGCACGATCGAGGAACTGCGCGCGGCGAGCATCGTGGTCGGCACGCCCAGCGCGATCGTCGATCAGATCGGGGAGATCGCCGAGGCGGGCATGTATCGCGTGCTGCTACAATGGCTCGAACTCGATGATATGGATCGACTCGAAGCGTTGGCAAGTTCGGTACTTCCGCAAGTGGAGTAGGGAATGAGGGGCTATGAAAATTGCAGACTTACCCAATGACGTTTACGACAAAATCAATTCTTGGCGCTACGATCGCATCCTCGAAAAGCATGAGGGGCCAGAAAAATGGTCGTCGATGCTATCGGGCACAGAAATCATGAGTGTCGATGGGTGTAACGTTTTGCTGCCAATCCCTGAAGAATGGATGCCCAATATAACGATCCTGCGCTCGATACTCAGCGTGGATAACAACAGCCTGACTATTTTTCTGAAAGACACGACGCATAGTAGCTCTGAGTACGAGTTTTTTGAGGCTGGGCGTGTCGCCGTATGCGACAAAATCGTAGGAACGGATGTATTCCTTGCCATTCTATATCATGAATGGTTTATGGAGGAACAAGTTGGATTACGATCCGAGTCTCAATCTGAATAGGAGAATCTCATGAAACACACACTCGTCGCCCTGGTCGAAAATGAGCCAGGCGTCCTCAACCGCGTGGCGAGCCTCTTCCGCCGCCGCAATTTCAACATCGATAGCTTGACCGTCGGGCGCACCGACTCGCTCACGGTTTCGCGCATGACGATCGTGGTCGATAGCAGCGTCCAGGATACGGGCGCGGTCCGCAAAAATCTGTACAAATTGGTGCCCGTGATAAGCGTCTATGATGTGACCGAAACTGCCTCGATCAGCCGCGATCTAGCGCTCGTCAAGGTGCGCGCGGCGGATGGCGTGTCAGAGGTCTGCAAAGACTATAAAGCGCGTATCAACGAAACGGGTGGCGAAGTCGTGATCGTCGAACTGGCCGATACCGAAGATCGAGTCGAGGCGTTGATCGAAGCGCTGCGCCCGTTCGGGATCATCGAACTGGTGCGGACGGGCGTCGTCTCGATGGGCAGCAGTGATCACGTCTTGCACGCGTCTGAGGCCAGTTGAACGATCATGAGCACCCCATCCATCAGTCATGATGATCACCCCGCCGTCGCCCCCTCGGCCAGCCATCACGAGGACGCACCGCATCCTATCGTGAAGACCACGACGCGCATTCTAGGTTATGCCGAACAAACCGTGCTCATTTTGATCGCGGTCGTGCTGGTGCTGCTGGCCGTGATGCTTCTCATCAGCAGTGTGGTGGCCGGGATTCACGCGGTGTTCGATGGCACGGTGCGCGATCAGGCGATCGAAATCCTCGACAGCATCTTGCTGGTCATGATGACGATGGAGATCGTGTACACGGTGACGCTCTCGCTCGAATCGCACAAGCTGGCCGCCGAGCCGTTTTTGATCATCGGGGTGATCGCGGCCATCCGGCGCATGTTGGTGATCACGGCTGAGAGCACCAAGCTGGAGATCGCCAGCCCCGAAGCATTCCGCTCGACGCTGATCGAGCTGGGATTGCTATCTCTCATTGTCATTGCCCTGGCCGCCGCGATCTTCATGATCCGGCGCAGCCAGAGTTTTGGAACTGATTAGGTTTTCTAGTTTTCACAACCATTCAAGGAGTCTGATATTCTCATGGCAACACTATACTATGACCGCGACGCCGATCTCGCCCTGCTCACTGGCAAAACGGTAGCCGTCATCGGCTATGGCAGCCAGGGTCACGCCCACGCGCTCAACCTGCGCGACAGCGGCGTAAAAGTCGTCGTCGGGCTGTATCCGGGCAGCAAATCGGCGAAGCAGGCCGAGGCGGACGGCCTGACCGTGCTCAGCGTGGCCGAAGCCGCCAAAGCTGCCGACGTGATCATGATGCTGATCCCCGACACCAAGCAAGCCGAAGTCTACGCTAACGAAGTCGCGCCGCACCTCAAAGAGGGCGATACGCTGATGTTCGCGCACGGCTTCAACATTCGCTTCGGGCAGATCAAGCCGCCCGCCTTTGTGGATGTGTCGATGGTCGCGCCCAAAGCGCCCGGCCACCGCGTCCGCGAAGTGTTCACCGAAGGCGGCGGTACCCCGTGCTTGATCGCCATCGAGCAGGATCATAGTGGTCATGCGAAGGCACAGGCGCTGGCCTATGCTAAAGGGATTGGCGGCACGCGCGCGGGCGTGATCGAAACGACCTTCGCCGAGGAGACCGAGACCGATCTGTTCGGTGAGCAAGCGGTGCTGTGCGGCGGCGTCTCGGCGCTGATCCGGGCGGGCTTCGAGACGTTGGTCAAGGCGGGCTATCAACCGGAGATCGCGTACTTCGAGTGCCTGCACGAACTCAAGCTGATCGTCGATCTGATCTATCAAGGCGGCCTGAACTACATGTTCTACTCGGTCTCCGACACGGCGGAACATGGCGGTTACACGGGCGGCGCGCGGCTCGTCACCGAAGAGACGATGGGCGAGATGAAGCAAATGCTCACCGAGATTCAGGACGGCACCTATGCCAACAACTGGATCGCCGAGAACAAGAATGGACGCCCCTGGTTCACCGGTGAACGCGAACGGCAGCGCGGCGCGACGGTCGAGAAGGTCGGCGCGGAACTGCGTCATATGATGCCGTTCATCAATCCGAAGCTGCTGGATGCCGACGGCAACGTCACGAAGGGCTAAAAGGATTTACCTCACCCCCACCCCCTCTCCGTCCTCACGGAGAGGGGAGTCGGAGGGACGCGCAATCGGATAGTGGATAGTGAGATGAGGGTGATGACGATGGCCGAGCAACATGTACACGATCAACTGGCGCGCATAAGGGGCACAAAAATCAGTTTTGACGAATTTCTGCACATGTTCGACAGCGCGTTTGTCGAGTGGGTAGACGGTGAAGTATTTCTGATGCCCGATGTCACCGTAGCGCACCAAGAGCTATCTGGTTTTATCCGCATTCTCTTAGCCAGCTATTTATCATATCAACCACTTGGCGAAGTTTTCGGCGCGCCATTTGTGATGAAATTTCCGGGCCGGGATTTGAGTCGTTCGCCAGATTTGATGTTTATCAGCAACCAAAACCGACATCTGCTCAAGGAATATTGCATGGCTGGAGCATCCAACATTGCAGTCGAGATCGTCTCAGCCGACAGTACGGCACTTGATCGAGGCACCAAATTTGTCGAGTACGAAGCCGGATGTGTCCCAGAATACTGGCTCATTGATCTGATTCGACATGAGGCCAATTTCTATCACTTAATGCCTATCAAAAATGAAGAGGGCGGGGAAGACGGGCGTTATCAACGAATCGAACCAGATATGTACGGCGAGTTTCATTCCGTTGAATTACCCGATTTTCGTCTCCATATTGAGACGTTATGGGCGGTTGACCTGCCGAACGCTTTAGAATGTCTCGCCAATGTTCAAGCGATGTTGAAAGCCAAAGAATAGAGGATTACCAGCATGACTGACACCATTCGCGTTGTTTTTGAACACGGCCTGCTGCGCCCCCTCGATCCCGTCGATTTGCGGGAAGGGCAAGAGGTGCAGGTCACGATCGTATCGGAGCGGGAACGGGTACGCGCCGCCCTGTCCGACATCCTTGTACCGGATGACTCTGATCGCACCGATGAAGAAGACGCGGTACTCGATGCGCTGGATGAGGACGTGTTTTTTGCGGAAATGGATAGTCTCATTCGAGGCTCACCTTCGGCTTCGGAGATGATCATTGAAGAACGGCGCAACGGCCCATGACGCACTATTTTTGGGATAGCAGCGTGCTCGTCAAGCGTTATTTGGTTGAAACCGGCGCACAATGGGTTCGTTCAGTGATCGCGCCCGGTGCTGGCAATATATCAACCATTGCACAAATTACCCCGGCAGAGGTTGTATCGGCAATTGTGCGTAAGCAGCGAGCAAGTATCATTTCGCAGCGCAAAGCTCATGTCCTGCGACTTTTCATGGACCGACATGTGAGACGTGACTATTTGAGGATTGACCTCACTCAAGCCATCGTCAAAAACGCAGAAAATTTGCTCGAAAAGCACCCACTGCGGGCGTATGATGCGATTCAACTTGCATCAGCACTGGAAAATTCAGCGCGACTCGCAGCCGCAGGCATATCCCGCATGATCTTTGTATCAGCCGATATGCGGTTGCTTTCAGTTGCAAATAGCGAAGGTTTGTTAACAGACGATCCAAATTTACATCCGTGAAAGGTGTACCAACATGGACAAAGTAAACCTGACCGAAAAATTCTCAGCCTTCACCGACCATTGGAGTCCCAAGATCGCGGGTGAACTGAACGACTCGTATGTCAAACTCGCCAAGTTGAAGGGCGAATTCGTCTGGCATCATCACGAAAACGAGGATGAGCTTTTCCTGGCGGTCAAAGGACGTCTGCTGCTCAAATTCCGCGACCGGGACGTGTGGCTCGACGAGGGCGAATTTCTGATCGTGCCCAAAGGCGTCGAACATCTGCCCGTTGCCGACGAAGAAGCGCACGTCATGATGATCGAGCCGAAGACCACGCTCAATACGGGCAATCTTCAAAACGAGCGCACCGTCGCCAATTTGGATCACATTTGAAGCACACATTTTGATTGAAGGGGGTGGTATCGATGCTCGATGATGGCCTTGCTGACCTTATTCCGCGTGAATTTCGTTCGATAGATTGCCGTATATGGAGTATTCAACAATGGATAGCAGCGTACAAGCCAACAACAATCACGTTCGCATTTTCGATACCACCCTGCGCGATGGCGAGCAATCGCCCGGCGCGTCGCTGAACAGCGCCGAAAAGCTGGAAATCGCCCGCCACTTGGCCGCGATGGGCGTGGACATCATCGAGGCGGGTTTCCCGGCGGCTTCACCCGACGATCTGGAGGCGGTGCGCCGCATTGCCGAGGAGATCGGCACTGCCGACGGTCCGATCGTTGCCGGGTTGGCGCGCGCCGTCAAAGGCGACATCGAAAAGGCTTGGCAGGCGGTGCAGGGCGCATCCAAACCGCGCATCCACACCTTCCTCTCGACTTCCGATATTCACCTGAAATATCAGTTCAACATCGACCGCGAGGAAGCCTTGCAGCGCATCCAGGATATGGTGAAGTATGCGCGCTCGTTCTGCGCCGATGTCGAGTTCAGCCCCATGGATGCCGGGCGCTCCGATCCTGCTTACGTGGCGCAAGCCTGCCAGATCGCTATCGAGCAGGGTGCAACCACGCTCAACATTCCTGATACGGTCGGCTATATGTCTCCGCAGGAATACGGCGAACTGATCGCGTACTTGATCGCGCAGACGCCGGGCAGCCGTGACGTGATTTGGTCAGTACACTGCCACGACGATCTGGGTTTGGCGACGGCGAACACGCTGGCGGGTTTGAAGGCGGGCGCGCGGCAGGCGGAAGTCACGATCAACGGCATCGGCGAACGGGCGGGCAATACGGCGCTCGAAGAGGTCGTGATGGCCCTGAAAACGCGCTCGAACTTCTATGGCGGCCTGACCACCCGGATCGAGACCAAGCAGCTCTCGCGCGCCAGTCGGTTGGTCGCCAACTACACCGGGATCGTTGTGCAACCCAACAAAGCGATCGTCGGCGCGAATGCTTTTGCCCACGAGGCGGGCATCCACCAGGACGGCCAACTCAAAAACGCCTCGACTTACGAGATCATGCTGCCGGAGTCGGTTGGCGTGGCGCAAAGTCGATTGGTTCTGGGCAAGCACAGCGGACGCCACGCCTTCAAGGTGCGTTTGGGCGATCTGGGCTATCAACTGAGCGACGAGGAACTGGAAACAGCCTTTGCGCGCTTCAAAGACGTGGCCGACAAGAAGAAAAATATCACCGATGCCGATTTGGAGGCGCTTCTTGCCGACCAACTACAAGGGCCGGTCGAATTCTACAAGCTGACCGGGATGCAAGTCGCCTGCGGCACGTTGGGCATGGCGACGGCCACCGTCAAGATCGGTGATCGGGATGGCAAAGAATCGGTGCAGGCGGGCGTCGGCACGGGGCCAGTCGATGCGGCTTTCCGCGCCATCGACCTGATCGTGAATGCGCCGAACACACTGCTCGAATACTCAGTCCACGCCATCACGGAAGGGATCGACGCGCTGGGCGAAGTGACCGTGCGTATCTGCACCAAAGACGGCGAATATCACACGTTTGGCGGCCACGGCGCTGATCCGGACATTATCGTCGCCAGCGCGAAGGCGTACATGGCCGCGCTTAATCGGATGTTGGCCGCGACGGGCGCACCCGGATTGTCGCCAGAGGGGGAGTCTGCGACGATCCGCATGGGCGCAGCGGATTAGGCTGTGTCTGCAAAGTGTTTGGGCGGCTGACCCCTCACCCCAACCCCTTTCCCCCACGCAGGCGGGGCGAGGGGCTTGACTCCCCTTTCCCCCCGCCTGCGTGG
>JBBRMW010000051.1:0-26147 GCA_038230635.1 Aggregatilineales bacterium
ATCCGACCGGTGTCAAACTCACCCAGCACGCCATGACTGCCTTGGAGTCTCGTTTTCAACGCCTGCCGGGCCTGGGTAAATGGTTTGTACGGATTGCTCCTTTATGTTGAGGTGTCGTTATTTCTCTGGAACGGCCTTAGTCAGAATTTCAGCATTTATTGGGATCAATGCGCCACAACTGACAATCCAGCAAAAGCACGTCAGCAGTTATTGGCAAAAATTGTTGATCGTGTTTTCGTGTATGATATGATCGTCGTTGCTGTTGCTTTACATGGGGATTTTGGGGTGGTTCTTGATACCAATGAGACCACACCTGTGGAGATTATCAGGTCAATGGATGAGGTGATAAACAAAAAGGGTGCAAATCTTTCGACTTGCACCCTGGACGGGGTTGACGGGATTCGAACCCGCGATCTTTGCCGTGACAGGGCAATATGCTAAACCGCTGCACCACAACCCCTGGTGAACTGCGCTTATCATATCATGCGTCTGAGGCGTCGTCAATGGCAATTTCGCAATGAAAGGGTAGTGGACTCGGCGGGACTCAAACGGCTTCGGATTCGGGCGCATCGTCGTTGGAGTCTTCGACAGGGGTGGGCTGCGCCTCGTTCACGATGCGGATCAGGTCGTTGCCATAGGTGCCGCGCCGCCAATCGCCTAAGCCTGGCACGCCTGTCAAGTCGTGGAGATGGGTCGGCGGATTGCGCGCCAACGCCCACATTGCCTCTTTGCCGAGGATAATATCGCTCTCGACGCCGCGCTCCTGTGCCCGCACTTTGCGCCACTGATGGAGCGCATCGTAGCGTGCCTGCACCATCGGATCGACGCGCCCCGGACGCTGCGGACGCGGTGGCAGTTTGGCATTCTGACCGCGTGCGATCGCCGCCAAAATTTCGCCGCCATAGCGACGTGCCTGATTCGGCGACAGTTCACGACCTGCGAAAAGATCGGCTGTGGTGTGCGGATCGGCCAGCACCAGCGCCGTGAGCGTGTCGTCGCCCATGATTTTGAAGGGCGGATTATCGCGGCGGCGGGCCAGTTCGTCGCGCAGCAGATATAACTCCCGCAGGACGGCCATTTGGCGGCGGTTAAAATCGCGCGCGCTGTTGATCCGCCAAAAGCCGTCGGCATCGAACGCACTGACGGCGGCTTGCACCTGAGTCAGTGCCTCGAACACTTCGTTCGCCTCGTCCTGCCGTCCTGCGGCCACGATCTCAGCCGCCAAATAATCACGTAGGGCGGGCAGATAGTGCGTATCCTGCTGAGCATATTGGAGTTGATCGGCAGGGAGCGGACGCAGCGACCAATCGGCGCGTTGGAAGCGTTTGTCGGTCTGGATGGCAAAAAATTCACCCAACAGCGCGCCCAATCCAAAGGCTTTGCGCCCGACCAAGCGTGCCGCGAACATCGTATCGAACAGATTGGCGAAGGTGAAGCCAAAATCGCGCTTCATACACATCAGATCATATTCGGCGGCATGGAAGACTTTTTCGATGGCGGGATTGCTGAAGATCGGGCGGAGCGGCTCCAAATCGGTGACGATCAGCGGATCAATCAACCAATCGGTCTCGCGTGTTGAGACTTGAATCAAGCACACACGCTCTTTGTAGGCAAATAAACTGTTCGACTCGGTATCGACGGCGAGCAGCGGCACCTGTTCCCAAACCTGGGCGACACTGCGCAGGTGTTCGGGGCTGGCAATCATGATGGGGGCGGAAATCGTCGGAGTCACGGCGTTTGCGGAATCCAGTGCATCAACGAACATGAATGGGTGGATTATGCCGCATTTTGGGGCGCGTGACAATGTTCAGTTTGGATTCCACTGTTCTCAGGCGATAATAGAGTTTGTAAAATGGTAGTAGAATAGTGTTTATTGTAGGTATAATGCAAGAGTGGATGCGGCAGGCCGCGTCCGTCCGATTCGACGAATTTATACGGAATCCGGGTGAATAGTGCAGGATTCACCTCACCCCCAGCCCCCTCTCCGTACTCACGGAGAAGGGAGTCGAACCTCGGATGGCGCTGCAAGGTCACCTCATAAAGCGGTACTTTACCCGGATTCCGTATTTAGGCGGACGGCGGCCCCTGAACGAGCTTGGCCGTGACAACTAAGCGCTGCGAAAACGCGCCGCGCACCGAGTCCCAGGTGGTGCAGGTGATGAGCGTCAGGATCGGATCGACGGTCGGGTAGGTGACTTCGACGGCGGTGGGTTTAACGGCTTTGCTGCCGAGCACCTGATAGGTATACAGCTTGCCGTGATCGACCACCATCACTTTGTCACCAGGGACGAGCGTGCTGAGGCGCAGGAACGGCCCGAAGTCCTGATAGTTCAACTGAATGTGGGCGACGAGCACGACGTTACCCGTGTTGCCGACCCACGAAGTCGCCTCCAGGTGGCCGACGCTGTGCCCCAAGGTGCTCACATCCCAGGTGTGATTGATCAGCGGCAGTTCGATGATCGGGATCGCGCCGGGCAGCCCCAGTCGCGGGATATAGATCGATTTCTCGCCGACGGGTTGGAAGGGGAACGGCGTCGGCACGAGTGTCGGCGGCAGCGGCAGCGGGGTCTCGGTGGCGGGCGGCGGCGTGAAGCCCGGCGGGAGTGGCGTCTCCGTGTCCGGGATAGGCGTGATGGTGAGTGTACCCGTCGGTGTCAGCTTAACTGCGCCACCATTCGCGGTCGGCGCGGCGGCCACCACCTGGGTGGCCGAGGGAGCGCTGCGGGCTTTGTTGAGCAGGGAGACGCCGATGCTGATCAGCTCCGAGCCGACCACCAGCACCACGAGCGCGCCGACCACGATCAGCGCGAGGCGGTTGCGATTGCGATTGCCGCGTCCGATTGCCAGCGCCACAAAGAGCAGCGAGCCGAGCGCGAACATGCCGAACAACGTACCTGACGTCGAACCCCCCGCACCGCCAAACCCGGTGGTGGGCAGCGTGGCCGCATTGGCGGCTACTATCAGCGTGGCCGAGCCGCAGTTCGAGGTCGCGCTGCTGACGGGCGTGGCGCTGGGGATGGGCGTGGCGGTGGCCGCGACCGCGCCGTTTGCACCCGCGCAGGCGGTATTGACGATAGTGGCGGGTGCGGTCACCGTACCGACCGTTGAATTGAGCGTGATCGTCACCTTCTGACCAGCGATCAGCGTGCCGATGGCGACCGAGAGGACATTGTTGGCGACGACGGCGGCACCGGTATCGCTGGTAGCCGTACCCGCCACTAACGTCGAGGGCAGCGTGTCGGTGAGCGTGACGTTGCTGAGCGGTGTCGTGCCCGTGTTGGAGACGATGATGGTGAACACGACGGCAGCGCCCGCCGCAACATTCGAGACGTTAGCCGTCTTGGTCACGGTCAAGCCGGGCGTCGTGCTCGTGGCCGTGGTGTTGACGGTACCGTTGATCGTCGCTTGTACAGGCACCGCCGCCGCCGCGCTGTTCGATGCACCGCTTCCGCCCAGTATGCCGTGGAAGGTGAACACGTAGTTGAGCGCAGCGGGGTCGGTCGTTACGACAACGTGGGTGAATTTGGCGGAAATTGACCCATTCGGGGGCAAGGTAAAGACGCCCATCAGATCAAGGGTTTCGGAAGCCGCCGTGCCATTGACGGTGACGCCTGTGCTCAGGTTGGTGATGGGTATCGAGGTCGGGTTGGTCAACGTGAAGTTGAACACGGCACTCTGACCCAGCGCCGCGTTGATCGTCGCCGCGGGCGAGATGCTGACGTTCATGCCCAGGACAACAACCGTGCCAGCGGTCGAACCCATCGTGGTGATACTCTTGGTCGTGGATGTGCAGCCACTGGGATCGGGGCAACCCGTCACATTGACGGTGTAGGTGATTGTCGTAGGCGCATTGGCCGGGATTGTGTAGGTATAGTTAACGAGTGCCGTACCAGTTGGCGCGAGTGGCGTACTGGGCAGCGTGAGTGGGATTGCTGGACCACCCATAAAGCTGATAAAGCCGCTCGTACCGCCATTGAAATACAGCGTTTCGTTCGTCGGGCTGATGTTCTTAAGCGTGATCGGGATGGTCACCGTGCTGCCCGGCGCACCACTCGGCGGCGTGGACGGTACGGAGACCGACAGCTTTGGATTGGTGATGGTATACGTCAGCGACTCGGCAGATGTGCCCGAAACGTTCGTTGGCGCACAGGCTGGTGTCGTAACGGCTGGGCTGCACGCATTGGCAGTGAAAGTCAGGGTGATGGGGCCGTTGGGCGGTGTCGGCGGCGCTGGGGCCTGACTATAAATATAATCGACTGTAACCGACGCGCCGGCATTCAGCGTGGCGGGTACGCCAGGGACTGATAAGGCCGTTGCCCCACCATTCACGGCGAGTGCGAGGGCCGTATCGTTTGATACGCCTGAATTGGTGATCTGGACTTTGAAGGCGATGGTATCGGTGACGCCAGGACGTAAGATACACGGCGTCGCGCAGTTGTTCGAGACGATGGTCACGGTGAGGGGCGGCTTGAAACCCAGGCCGTTTTTCACTGAAGTCTGGATGCTGCCGCCCGCGCTGATGTCAATCGCCACGTTGAGCGCGCCTGCCGGATTGTTCGGATCGGCGGCTTGTATGGTGTAGGTGAAACTGATCGCGGTCGATGCGCCGACGGCCAGCGTCGTGGGCAGTCCGCTCAGAGCATTGGCGTTGTAACCCGCTGCCGTGAGGTTTGTTCCACCTGCGTTGAAGGCGGCGGACACACTCGTGAGCGGTGCGGTACTCGCGTTGGTGATGGTCAGCGTATAGACGACCTTGCCACCCGCCGACGCAAACGCTTGATCGGCGGTGAGCAGCGCCGCGATGCCATTCTTGATGAAGACGACGGGCGGCGTCTGGCTGCTGCCCGCCACAGCAACGTTGTTGGTATCCGTGCCGAGCGTTTTCAGCGTCATGATCAATGGATTCGGCGTGGTGCCGCTGGTCGTGTAACTGAACGTGCCGATCGTCTGCGCACCAGCGGCCAGCGTCGTTGTGGCGAGCGTGATCGAAACCGGAGTGCCACCGGGGGCGGTGAAGCTCGCACTGATGCCGTGAATGCTGACGTTGCTGGTCACGTTGGTAACGGTGACGGTGTAGGTGATGACGTCGCCCGCGTTGGCGACGTTCACGCCGGGTACACCGCTGATGACCAGCCCGGTGCTGCCTGTGATGACGACGACATCAGCGACCGCCGTCTGGGTGAGCGGAGACGCACCGCTGTCGGCGGCGACCGTCACCGTGTTGCGCAGATCAGCCGGATCGGTGGCGAGCACCGTGCGCGTCAGGACGATCGGTGGGGCGATGTCACCCGGTTTGAGCATCTTGGTCGCCAGCTTCGCCGTCTGATCGCCGAGCAGGTTGTCGATGATCGACGTGACGGTGAAATCTGCCGCGCCATTGTTGGAGATGGCGATCGTGTAGGTGACGACCGTTCCGATGGTGGCCGCGTTGACGCTGGCGGTCTTGGTGACGGTCAGACCACCCGCGCCGATGATCGTGATGGCGCAGGTGGCGTTACCTGTGACGACGTTGCCACTGGCATCGCTGGCACTGATGGCTTCCGTGTTACTGAGCGTGCCCGTAACACCAGCGGGTATCGTGTAGGACGAACTGACGAACGAGACCACGTTGGCCGCGCCCGGTTGTACCGTACCATTGACGCCCGTCGAGGCCAGACCCAAGCTGCTCGTCCCACTCAGGCTGAACAGCGGCAGCGCGCCTGTATTGACGACGCTCGTGGTGAAGGTCACGATGTCGCCGGGGAGGGCTTTGGTGACGTTCGGCGTACAGGTCGCGCTGAGCGTACCGCCCGCCACGATGATCGCCACGCTGGCCGAAGTCTGCGCGGTGAAGCTGCTCGCGCCCGATGTGAAGGTGGCGGCGACCGTGTTGACCAGCGTACTCGGCGCAGTTGTCGGGACTTTATAGGTATAGGTGGCGGTCGCGGTCGCACCCGCTGCAATCGGGGACGGCGGTGCGAGTTTCGCCAGGATGTTGCCCGCCAACGTATCGCTCAAGGCCGTGACCGTGATCGGCGTGGCGTTCGTGTTTTTCAGGTTGACCGTGTAGGTGATCGTGTCACCTGGTTTGGCGGTTGTCAGGCTGGCCGTTTTGGTGAGCACGAGGCCGCCGACCGCCACATTGAACGAGACGGTGGCCGATACTTGTGTGGTCGTGGTTGGATCGCTGGCCTGCGCGGCGGTCGCTTGCAACGTCAGCGTGACAAGTCCGCTGTCTGTTGGTTTGATCACGTAAGTGATCGTCTCACTGGGCGTGCTCGTGCCGCTCGCCAACGTGCCGGGGAGGGCCGGATTGACCGTGCTGCAGCCGGGCGTCGTGCAGATGACCGCGAGCGAAGTCAGATCATTGGTTGCGCCGCTGGCCGTATTCTTCAGGCCGAAGGTGATGGTCAGCGTGTCGCCCGCTTTGCCCGACGTGGGCAAGATGGTTGGCGCGGGGTTGAAAGCCAACTGGATGCCCGTCACGTTGACGGTGGCTTGCTGGTTGACGGTCTGCTTCTGATTGCCGCCATCTGTACCAGACACCTGGACGTGCGAGGTGAACTGCCCAACGAACGTCGGCTTGCGCGTATCGACGCCCGTGACCGTTTGGCCGGGCGCGATCGTCGTGACCGTCGCCCCACCGAACTTGAGCGTGATCGGTGTATTCGTATCGGTATCGACCGCGCTCACCGCCGACAAGGGCGACGAGCCGGTGTTCGTCACGCTGAGGTTGAAGGCGACGTTCTGGTTGACGGGTACTTGCGGCGACGGGGTGGTGTACAGCACCGTCAGGAAGCTGCTGAGCACGTCAACCCTCGAAGCCGAGGTGTCGCTGACGGCGATTCCCGTTCCACCAGCGATTGGCGCAGTCGTACCATCGGCCTTCGTCTTGTGCAAGGACGGATTTGGCAGCGACCCTGGGATCGGCGCGATTGTCGTGCCGACTGCCGAAGCATTCGGTTGCAGCGTGCCACTGGCGACGGGACCCGTACCCAGTGGGTAGGTCAGCAGGACGGGCTGACCTGTCGCCAAATCGGTCACACCCGTCACATTGAGCGGATCGGGTCCCGGATTGGTCACGCTGATGTTGTAGGTCACGTTCGAACCGACCGCCGCCGCCGATACGTTGGGCGTCTCGGTGATGTCGATGTTCGGCTGACGCACGTGCAGCAGCACCTGCGTCACCACATCGGTGAACGGGATGTTATCGACCGTCGTGCCGCTGACGGTGAAGGTCACGATCAGCGGGTTCGGATAGTTGGCGGGCAGCGGTGGCAGCGGCGGTACCTGCAACGGCAGTACCACATCGTAAGTGCCGAGCGTTGAAGCGTTGGGTTCGAGATTCGGGTCCGTGCCGCCCGTATTCGGGATACCTGGCAGGGTCGGGACGGTCGCGGTCGTGTTGGTCGGATCGTTGAGCGTGACCGTCACCGTCAGCGAATTGACGGCGATCGCACCGATATTGGTGATGGTGATGTCGATCGAGTCGGTATCGCCCGCGCTCACCTGGGTGGAAGCCGGGCTGGTAAACAGCAAAAGCTGCGCCGACGAGATAATGATGTTGCTGATCTTCGTATCCGTCACCGTGAAGGTTGTGCCGATGCTGACATACGAACCGCTGACGGTGGCCGAGAAGACCAGCACCACTTTGTCGCTGGTGGTGACGAGGTGGGTCACGGTGCGCGTGATGGAATCATTTGCAGCCAGCGTAGTGGGCGCGGTCGGACCGAGATCGGCACCCGCGCTGCTTTTCCAGTTGCTCACCGTATCGGAGCCAGGCGCGAGCAAGGCATGAGTCACGACGATGTTGCTGTCGAGCACGGGGCTGGGATTGATCACCTTTTCGGTATAGGTGACGGTCTGCCCATAATTGACGACGGTCGCGGGCTGCGCCGTGAGCACCATGCGCAAGTTCGGGTTATCGACGCTGACGGTCGCCGTGCCGGAGGCCGTAGGGTCGGGTGGCGGGGGCAGCGGCGTGGTATTAGGCACATAGGTGATCGTCACGGTGCTGGTGAACGGTGCAGTTTGGTTGGGGGTATTGGGTGCGGTGGCCCTGTACATGGCCGTGATCGTCACCGTTTTACCGGCTTTTACGGTACCGCCATTCACCGCGATCCAGCCTTGCAGACCCGTGTTCGGATCGTCGGGGGCAGGATCGTTTTTATCCGCCGTTGCGCTTTTCAGGATTACATCGTTGATGCCGTTATTCTGAATTTTCACGTCATAGATAATCTGCGTGCCGGGGCTGACACTCGAAGCGTTCGGGATGTTCGTGATGATCAGCAGTGGCGTGGGCAGGGTGACGGTCGCGGTGGCTTTCACCGGGCTGGGGAAGTCGAAGCCCTCGAATTTGCCCAACACATCGACTTCGTTGATCAGCGGGGCTGGATCGCTGGCCGTGATCTTGTGCGTGAACGTCACACTGGCCGATTCGCTGACTACCGTGTTACCGTTGAAAATCGAATGGCGCAGCGTGCCCGGAAATTCCCCGGTCGGGTAATTGAGCGAGAGTACCGTGCCGAAAGTTTTGTCGATGGCGCTGATATTGCTCACGTCATCGGCGGGATCGAACATCGGGTTGCTGACTTTGACGGTGTACGTGATCACGTCGCCCGTTACGGCATTCGCCTTGCTGGGGGTCTTGGTGACGGTCAGCGGCGGGCCGATCGCGGTATCGTAGCAGCCTTCGGTCTTGGGTGTCAGGATGACGTAGTGCGAACCGAGGTCTGGGCGCTCTTTGATGGTGAAGCTGATGAAAATCTGGACGGCGTTGAAATTGAGCTGCGGCGAGTTCCAGGGTATCTTGAAGTCGATGTCCGCTTTCGCCCTTGGCCGCTGCGAATAGTCGTCAGTCGTTGGAAAGGGAAGCGTGTTGGGTGTCATCGGCTTCCCAGGTTTACCGAGACCAAGCGCAGGCGCGTAGACCGAGAGGTTTTCCAATGTAATTTGGGGTTTTTGCGCAGTGGGTGGCAAAGGTGGCGTGAACGAACCGTTGACGATCTCGACGTGCCAGTGGGCGGTCTCATCCCAGCCATAATATGGGTAATCGGGGCAGCCGTTGAACGAGTAGATGGGCGCATAGATGATCGTCGTGTGTTCCGCGAGAACGGTGAACGCACCGGCGACGGGATCACTGCCAACTTGGGCGCTCAGGGTGAAGTCGTTGGTATACAGGCCACCGGCGGCGGTTGAGAGCACTCCCGGATTGGCCGTGTAGCTGAGTGTCGCCACGTCGTTGGGTGCCAACGTGACCGAACTGAGCGACACACCCGTGGCACTTCCATTGATGAAAACTTTGATGCTGCCCGTGACGGATGGCGTCGCCAATGCGCCAACGCTGTCTTTCGCGTCGGTCAGCTTGACGGGCTTGGCTGAAACGTTCTTGATCGTGACCTTGAAGGTGACGAACGGATCGTAGATGAAGATCGGATCGCCGGGAACGTTATCTGAGGCGATCGAGGTCTTGAACACGGTCAGCGCCGGGACAACCGTAATCGTCGAGGTGGCGCTGGACGTATCCGCGACACCGTTGATCGTGCCCTTGATCGTGACGAGGTTCTTCAGAGTTTTCGCATCGTCGTTGTTGACGGGCGGTGCAATCAGCGAATAGGTCGTCGTGAAAGTCCGACCGGGCGTAAAAGTCGAGGGCAGGCCGGGGGGGAAGGGCGTCACGAGGCTGTCCGTGGCCGACACATTGCTGATCGGCAGCGAGCTGGCGTTGGTGATCGTCACCGTATATTGAAGTGACTCGCCGGAATGGATCAGGCCGCTGGGCGAGACCGTTTTGGTGATCTGGATCGGATTCGAGAGTTTGATTGTCAAGGTGACGGCGGCGGTCGCGGCGCTGGCGTTGCTGGCGGTAATGGTGGCCGTATTGATCAGGTCGATCGGGCCGGGCGCTTCGAGCAGAATCTTATCATCGGCGATGATCGTATACGTGCCCGTGGCGCAGTCATTCAGGTTGAGCGTGACGCCTGTGGTGACCGGTGGCGTGGGTGTGCCCGACCCCGTCGTGACCGACAGCGGGACTTTGCCGCCCGGCGCTTGCGGATCGGTCACCTGGACGCCCGTCAATTGTGAGGGCGTGCCCGTGATCGTGGGTTTGTAGCAAGCCGTGATGGTATACACGATCGTGTCGCCCACGAAAGCGGAACTGGCCGCGAGGCCGTTGACAGTGGCCGTCTTGGCGAGTGTGCCGCCCCAGAACTGGTTGGGCGAGACGATCGCCAGTGTCGCCAGCCCTCGGAAAGTCACCAGCTTGCCAAGCTGATCGCTGACCGTGATGGTCACGACCTGCACAAAGGGCGTGGGCTGTGTGATCGGAATATCAACGTCGAAGGTGCCTTTGGCCGGCTGTCCCAGCGTATACAGCGTGCCAGGTGTACCCGTGCCAAAATCCAGGGGGATCGAAATCGGTGCGGGGATCGAACCGCACGGCGCATTACCAATACAGGCCACCACATTTGTGACCGTCGATTGGCCGGTGTTCGAGACGAGCAGCGAATAGCGCACTTTGGCCGGGGCGGAAATGGCGTTATTCGTGATGTTTTGGGCGCAATTGCCGCTGAGGACGGTACACTTTGGGTTCAGACCGACGGCGACCTGAATATCGGAGACGGTCAGCACCGATTGGCCGATGCTCGATGACGTGCCATACGAGGCCGTCACCGTTTCGACCAACTGATTCGGTGTGCTCGAAGTGACCGTGTACGACGGTTGCTGCGGGTAGACATACGTATCTGCGCCGTTACAGTTGGTGCAATTCGCGGGCAGCGTTCCGACCGTGATCGGCGTCGTCAGCAAACCGAGCGGGCCTTCCGCGCTGATCGTGATGCCTGTGACGGGCGCATTCGAGATGTTCTGAATGATATACGTGTAATGGATGACCTGACCGCGCGCCACCTGCCCGGAAGTCGAGGCGTCGGTGGTGATGCTGACGTGCAGGTTCGAGAACACGACGTCCATATCCTGCGTGAGCTTCTTGTGAATGGCGATGCCGGATGTGGACACGCCATTGATCGTCACGACGAGCGTCACGCCCGCCACGGTCTGCGGAACGGTGCCCGGCAGCAGGATCGAGAAGGTGGGCGCAGGGCTGAGCGTTTGCCCCGCCAGAACGGTGCTCGGCAGATTTTGCAACCCCGCCGTCGCATAGATCGTGTTCGGGTTGAGCAGATCGACGAGTTGGACGCTGCCTGTCACGCTGCCCACCGACTGCGTGCCCGTGTTGCTGACGGTGACGCTGCCGGTGATCGGCGAGCCGGGTTTGGCATAAAGGGGCGTCGGGCTGTTCGCGCCGAACTGGACATCCAGGTTGGCGCTGTCGACGTTGACCTGATGGGTGGTCGTGTCGAAGACGGTCACGATGGGACCCGTATCACCTGTTGTGGTCGGGTCCCAGGCGGCGGTGACGGTGGCCGTGTTGGGCAGCGGATTCGAGTCGGTGGATTTCACCGTGTACGGATAATTCAGGATGATCGACTGATTGGGGTCGAGCGTTGCCGTAGGCGCAGGCGCGCCAGTTGGTACGCCCACCAGCGAGTCGAGCACATTGAAGTTAGTCAATTGCAATTGACCACTGTTGAAGATGGTGATCGTATAATTGACCGTATCGCCCGCTTTATAGAGCGTTTTATCCGACGTTTTGGTAATCGAGACGTGCGGATGAAAGACCGCGATCGTCCAGGTCAAGGTCTGAACGGCGGGATTTCCGCCTGCCGACAATTTACCCTGGATCGTGAGCGTGACCGTGACCGTGCTGCCATAGCTGGAGAGGAAGGGTCCGATCGTCACGGTGCCATCGGCTCTGCCACCCCCGGCGAGCGTCCCTGAACTGCCACCGCCGGTCCAATTTGCGGCAATGATCGTCGAGCCACCGGGATTGGTCGGACCGACTGTGTTGGTCAAAACAAAATCGGCTGCGCCGCCCTGATTGATGATATGGAACGGCAGTACCAAGCTGTTGCCTTCGGAAACATGACTCGGCACATTGTCTTCAACCGCGACGAACAGCGCACCGCTCAGTTGTATACGGCGCTCCGGTTGGTTGGGTGCCCCCACTGGCGGGCCTTCAAGGTTGTTCTGGCCGATGATGGGATTTCCATTGCAAAAGCCACTAGCATTAAGTTGTAAGTTGATGAACAGCTTGTTGAGCACATTGTCCATCAGACCATCGTTCGCTTGTACCGTAAAATCAAAATAGCCGTAGACCGAATCCGTGTCGGTGGTCGGGCCGACGGTTTCATCTGCGCCATTGTGGGTGAGCGTACCCACCGTGCCCAGCCACGTGATCGCGGTCGGGGTCGTAATATCTCGTCGCTGTCCGGAATTTTGGCTCAGCGTCAAAACCACGGCGGCACCGGTTACGGTCGGACACGTGGGATCTGTATTGGCGAGTGCAAAGGGGACGCGAACCCGGTCGCCAACAACGGCGGTCAGTCCACCACTGTCGTCGGCTGGCTCGCTGATGCCCGCGCCGGTTCCGCCCGGAAATACAGTGATGCCGGTGGGCGCACGTCCCGCATCGGAGCCATCGAGGAAACATGTCTTGAGCGAGGGTGGACCACCGCACATGTTGGCAACCGAAAAGACGGGGCGATGAAGCGCCGACAAGGTTGTGCCAGCCGCAGGTACGTCGGCAGCGCTGTGAGCCGTGCTGCTGAGCGCCGTATTCGCGTCGGTGCTGGCATTCGCAGCGGGCGAGTTGGCGGCGGCGGGTGGTGTGGTGAGCGCTGCGGCTTGCAGTGGCAGCAGCTGGGTCGCCAGCAGGCTAACCAATGCCAGCAGGCTGAAAAGCCTCATCAACGGTTTATGCTGCATCATTATAAGTCCTCGTGTTAGGCAAAATGAGCGCGAATTAGATAGCCCGCCAACCGCGATCGGAGTTGGCAATCATGCGCGTTTGGATCAATATTTGGTGAATCCCACCTTATTGTAGTCGAAACTTGCTAAAGGGTAAACAAGGACAGACAAACTCTAACATCTAGTCGGCTTTGGTTTGGACAATCAAATGGCAGGCGCTATGTCGATAGTGTCTCAAAATCGACCACGCCGCCGAGTCTATGCTAGAATGAGCCATCTGTTGTGCGTTGTGCGCGAGGCCAGCCATGAGCGAGATCAATCCTTCCCTAGATGTTTTGAGCATTGGTATGCTGCTGCATGACCTGCGTAACGCGCTGGGTCTGATCGTGGGCTACAGTGAACTGCTGCTCGATGATATGGATGATCCGACTCCAGCGGCGTTGGGCGGGCTGCTCAGGGGGTTGCGCGGCGAAGGCAAGACGATCCTGGCGCAGATCAATGCCTTTGCGCCCGCGCTGCGCAGCGAACCGAGCGCCGAACAACTCCACAACGCGCGATCTCTGCTAACCGATGATGTCGTTCGGCTGACGGACAAAACGGTGGCGCTCTTGCAATGCGCGCGTGAAACCCATCAGGAGATGTTGCTGCCAGACTTGCTCAAAATCGAGAGCGCCATCCAGAGATTTTCCGCGCTCATTGACCTGATCAGCTAACGATATAACGCACCTGGCGAAGCGGTGGATGCGGCAGGCCGTGTCCCTACAAGGCGGCGAATTATGAGTCAATTTGGCTGGGCGAACTGCCCCTACCCTTCACGCGATCAAGTGGCGACGATCCGCGACGGCTTGCTCAATGTGTTGGGCGACAATTTGATCGGTATTTACCTGCACGGGTCGTTGGTGCTGGACTGCTTCAACCCAGAGCGCAGCGACATCGATTTGCTGGCGGTCATCGAAGACGGCCTGGCTTTGGAGGCGCAGCGGGCAGTTGTACAGCTCATGTTGGCGCATTCCGTACCTTATGAGCCGCCTTCGTTAGTCCGTCCCGTCGAGATCAGTATTTTGCGAATCGACCAGCTTTTCCCGTGGCAGCATCCTGCGCCGTTCGATCTGCACTTCAGCGAGCATCACCGCGAACGGCTCATCACGCAGATCGCCGACGGAAGTTGGCAGCAATGGACGAGCAGCAACCAACGCGACGCCGATTTGGCCGCGCACATTTGGGTCACGCTCAAACGCGGCGTATGTTTGTATGGAGCGCCGATCAACGATGTGTTTCCGGCGGTGCCCGAAGCGGATTTCATCGCCGCGCTGCACCACGATTGCACCTGGACGCTCGACAACATGACGGTGAATCCGGTCTATTGCGTGCTGAGTCTGTGTCGGGCGGTCGCCTATTTGGCCGAACGGCGACTATGCTCCAAAGACGAGGGCGGCGCATGGGCATTGACTTGGCTGCCCGTTGAACATCGATCGATGGTGGCTGCGGCACTTGCCATCTATCGCGGTGATGCGCCGTTTGCCCCGTTCGAGCGCGGCTCATTGGAAGCGTTCGCGGCTTTCATGCGCGGCCAGATCGTTGGGTGAGCACGGCTTGTCCGGTTAGGCAAAATTGCCGATCGCGTGCGGTAGGGGCGACCACGCCGGGTTCGCCCGTCCATGAACTCATGTGACGTTTATATTTTTTTTGCATTTTTTTACACTTTTTATATGAACCAATTTCTAACTTGTCATAGTACCATAGTCCTGTTCGGCATAAACGACTATCGCCTTATTCTGATAATATGCGCGGGTTTGGCTTCATTGTCTACAAACCTGACGTGGATCAAAGGAATTTTGAATGTACACGAAAAATCAGCTTCTTTTTCCGCATCAAATCATCGCCGAATTGCGAGATTTGCGCGGTGCAGACTGGCGGGTACTCGTCGATCGCGTCGTGGCCGTCGCAGAGGGCGCACCGGAGAGTTTGGCGTTCGTGCTCATGATGGTCCGGCTGAATGGGTGTCTGGTTTGCGAAACCGACAGCTTCCGGGCGATGCGCGGCTGCGATGCGTGTTCGGCACAAACACTGCGTCGCTACAAGGGCAGCGACCAGGAACTGCTCGTGCAATATGCGCAGGCACTCGACGATGTAAATCACTATTTGGCGAAGACGACCAGTGTAAGTGCGGCGGGCGCGGCCTGATCACGCCCTGCTGCGAGTATTCAGCCCATTTTTGAGCGAGCGCACAAAGCGCCGCGCGCGCACGCCCAGCGACTCGTGGGCATTGAGTTGGTGGGTGAGCAGCGCAATGTGCTCACGGGCAATTTCGATCTCGGCCAAGCGCTTGGTCAAATCAGCTTGCAGGCTGGCGCTCCAGTGTGTCGCCTGGGTGAAATCATTTTCGAGCACGCGCTGACGTTCTTCAAGCTGCCTCAAACGTTCAGCTTGGGCGTGCAACTGGATATTCTGATCGTGGATAATGCGCGTCCACTGCCGGATTTGGTAGGGTTCGTCGGCGGTCATCTGCGCATAGACCGGCCCCGCTTGCGCCGTAAGCAGCCCATAAATGCGTGGCACCGTCGCCGGGATACCCGGTTCGTCGAGCAGATATGGGTGGCTCAGGTTGTGGCGTGATCGGCTGTGAACGGACTGGCAGGCTGACTGTATTTGCGTGTGCGAGACACTGATTGAGAGGCGATCGAGCACGCGCCGCAATTCCGCCGCCGGATCATAAAAATAGGCATCATAGTGGGTGACAATGATCTGATCGGGTCGGACGACTCCCAAAAGCGCTTCGTGATAGGCGATCCACAAGCCGAGGGCCGCGTCCGGCCTCAGAGTCCGATGCGGCGTACCCGTACTCATCGAGGCAGCCACTTCCAATGGATTGCGCACGGGGCAAACGAGCTGCAGATCGGGCATCAAGTCCAACCAAAATGGCAGCGTCAAGCAGTTACGGGGATTTTTCCAACCCCAGTCGGGCTGCTCTTGTAGAGTGGTGAACACGGTACGTGCCCGTTCGCGGAACGGATCGAGCGCGGCAGCCTTTTCCCAGCCCGCCGTCAGCGAGGGCGGTCGATCCCAACTTCCGCCCAGAGCCGCCAGTAGATCGTTATTCAGGTCGGCCAGTGGCAAATGTTCCCAATAGCCATCGGGATTGTCATCAGCGAGGGGCGGGATCATATCATGCTCAGCACCGAGATACACGCCCGACAGATTCAACAGGCGCGTTATCATCGAAGTCCCCGATCGGTGAAAGCCTAAAACGCAAATTGGCAAGACTCAACGTGTCCTATGGGCTAGTGGTGATCGGATAGATACAAAACACGTCGGTTGTAAGGACACGGCCTGCCGCGTCCGTTCCACCCCGGAATATTATTACGGATAGCGCAACCACAACATGCCGTAGGCGGGCAGGGATAGATCGGCATCGAGATGGATCGCTGCCTCGGTGATCAGATCGACGCACGATTGGCGCGCATCGGTGGCGGGCAAAAAGCGCGGCTCGACGATTTGTACCGTTTCCGAAAAGTTTGCCAGGATCAAGATCATTTCGCCAGCGTGCATTCGCGCGAATGTCAAAACGTGCGGATTGCTGCCATCGAACCAATCCGCCTTGCCATCGGCGGCAAAGGCGGGATGTGCCTTGCGAATCGTGATCAGGCGAAGCAGCCGACTGTAGAGCGCGCCAGGGATCGTACCCGGATCGGTGCGCTGCGCCCAGGCTTGTGGATCGAAGCGCGGGCGATGTACCCAGCGGCTGTCATCGGCTTTGGCAGGATCATGGCGATAGGTGTAATCGTTCAGGATGCCTAATTCGTCGTTCAGAAAGATCAAGGGAATGCCGCCTGCGGCCAGCGTAAGTCCCTGGATGAGCACCAGCCGCCCGATCGCCAGATCGATGGTTGCCACGTCGCCCAGCGCAACCGCCGCTTCGAGTCCGGCCAATGACGCCGCCGTGCCGCTGATGCGCATATCGCCATTGCGCGGATTGAAGTTGAACGGCAAACCATGCGCGAAACTGCCCGCAAAGCGCCCCGTATAGAACGTGTTCAAAAAAGCGCGATGGGATGCGCCGTTGATGCCCAATTCGGCGGCGTCTTCATCGGCGAAGCTCCAGCCGATGTCGTCATGCACCCGAATATAGTTGACCCAGGCGGTTCCGGCGGGCAGCGCAAAACGCTTCGCCATCGTATGGCGCAGCAGTCGCACCTCACGGGTCGCCAGCGCTTCCCACAACAGCACCATCAATGTTGGGTGATAGCTGATTTCGCACTCGCGTCCGATATATTTGACGACCTCATCGGGGTGAACGATCGCCTCGGATTTGAAGATCAGCGCAGGGGCAACGATGCGCACCAGTTGATTGAAGGCCGCGATCAGATCGTGCGCTTCGGGCAGATTTTCGCACGATGTACCCATGCGCTTCCAAATAAACGCGACCGCATCCAGCCGCAGCACCTCGACGCCTTGATTCGCCAGGAACAGCAGATCGGCGAGCATATCATTGAAGACCGCCGGATTGGCGTAGTTCAAATCCCATTGAAAGGTATTGAAGGTCGTCCAAACCCATTTGCCGAGTTCAGGGATAAAGGTGAAGTTGCCGGGCGCTTGTTCGGGGAAAATCTCGCGCAGCGTGCGTTCGTAGGCATCGGGCAGGGTTCGATCGTCGAACATCAGGTAGTAATCTTGATAATCCGGGTCGCCCGCCTTCGCCCGGAGCGCCCAATCGTGCGCATCCGAGGTATGGTTGAACACCAGATCGAGCACCAAGCTGATCCCTTCGCTGCGCAGTTCATCGGCCAAGACCGCCAGTTCGCGCATCATGCCAAGCGCTGGGTTGACTTCGCGGAAGCTGCTCACCGCATAGCCGCCATCATTGTGATCGGCGGGCGCGCGAAATAAGGGCATCAGGTGCAAATAGGTCAGCCCAAGCTCCTTGAAATAGGGAATGCGTGCGCGTATTCCCGCCAAATCAGTCGCATAGAGATCGACATAGCACACGCCGCCGACCATCGTTTCACGTTGAAACCAGCCGCGCGGACGACTCGCATCGAGCGCGTGCAAGGCGCGTGGACGCATAATAAACGCGCGTGCCGCCGTACTCAGGATTGCTTCCAGGTGGTAGAAAAAATCGTACTGCGTCCCATATAAGCCGAGCAGCAGGTCGAACAATGGCGCGAAATGCGCATCCAGACGACTCTCGAACAGCGGCCATAGATCGCTCTGAGCCGCTTCAGCCGCAAACAGGGCGCGTAAACGAAGGCGGAGTCGCGTGAGTGAACGGCGCGCCGCTGGATTCAACGAAATTTCCGACACAGAATAATTCCCCCTGCACACGCCGCCACCGGCGACCAATTGCCGACGTTGAGCGCGCGCGTCCCAATCGCATTCAGTTGACGTGCGCCAAAATTATACCTAAAATTGCTGGATGCTGGCTCATGGTCAAACCAATCAAAGGCCACGTATGTCTAGGTTTGCCTTCCGACTCCCCCTCTCCGTGATTACGGAGAGGGGGCCGGGGGGTGAGGTGAATGCGCGAAGTTTGATTGGTTTCACCTTCAGATTTACGCGCGCCCATATTTTTGTGTCCTCATCACCTTGATCGCCTTGATAATCTAGTCAGTCGTGATTATCCGTAGACACCTTGAATCGACCCAGAATGCTTTTATCAAGAGGCCCTATCTTCCTATGAACTACAGACAACGCCTGTTCGCAATCGTCCTGTTGACCCTGGTCTTGCTCGCTTCATTTGGGGCATTCGGCACGCTGCATTATGGGCAGGGCGCGGCGATTTCCGTGTTGACCGAACGCTATGGCAGCGATCGAAACGCGGTCAATTTGAATGAAACGGTGCTCAATCCGTCCAACGTCAATGCCACCACGTTTGGGCGTCTGTATACGTTGGCAGTTGATGGCGATGTCTATGCGCAGCCGCTCTATGTGCCGGGCTTGGTTTTTCAGGGCGCTCCGCACAACGTCTTGTTTGTGGCGACCGATCACAACAGCTTGTACGCCCTCGACGCCGACAATTCCACCGAGGTGATTCTGTGGCACGATAATTTTGGCGTCACCTGGAATCAAAACTTGTATACGGGAGATATATGGGATGGGCAGGATGGCATCATGGGCACGCCCGTGATCGATCCGAACAGCAATACACTGTTTGTGGTGGCGCATCACAATGGGACATCTGGCGCGACGGCACCTTTCGATAAGTCGTATTTTGATCTGCACGCGATCGACCTTATCAGCGGCAGCGAAAAATTCGGCGGCCCGACTGTCATCAGCGCCTCTGTAGCCGGCACAAGCACATCTGCCATCGGCGGCTTCGATCATTTTGATGCCAATCAGCAGCTTGCCCGTCCTGGGCTGCTTTTGCTCAGTGGCAAGGTCTATCTCGCGTTCGGGGGCACGAACGATCGCCAGCCCTACTGGGGTTGGCTGATGGCCTACAATGCGAGCAACATCTCGCAGCAGCTATTTGTACGGAATATGGCCCCCGATCACATTGCCACCGCCGTCTGGCAAGCCGGATCGGGCATCGCATCCGATGGTACTTCCATCTATGTGGCAACCGGCAATGGGGCGATGGATGCTGATTTAGGCGGCACCAGCTATGGCGATAGCATCGTCAAACTGAACCCGTCGTTGACGGTCATCGATTGGTTTGCCGCGTCCAATCAGTGCTACCTGAATCAAGGCGATTTTGACCTCGGTATCACTGGCCCGATGTATCTGGCGGCGAGCAACGAAATCTTCGGTGGTGGCAAACTTGGCTATCTGTACGCTTTGGACGCCAGCAATCTCGGCCACTATCATGTGAATCCAGCCCGCGCGAAAGATACGAACTGCACCCTTGACAGCGATCCGGGCGACAATACGCAGATTATCCAATATTTCCAGACAGGTGTCGAGGAGATGCCCGATACACCGCTCTACTGGAACAATTTCCTGTATACGTGGGTCGTCGGCGATTATCCGAAACAATGGTCATTCTCGACCACCACCAAAAAAGTGACGCAAACCTCCGTACCCGCTTCTTTGGGCGCATACAAATCGGGTGGTGCTGACGCCACGTTGATGATCTCCGCCAATGGCTCCGCCCCAGGCACAGCCATCCTGTGGGGCTATCAGGATAATGGCGCACGGACTGGCGTGCTGCGTGCCTGGAATGCCAACAGCCTGACGACCGAATTGTGGGACAGTCTCGCTAAGTCAGCGGATAATGTGGGGACGCTCGCCAAGTTTAATGTGCCGACCGTCGCCAATGGCCGGGTGTACCTCGCCACCTTCTCGAATCGGATCAACGTATATGGCTTGTACAGCTCATTAAACGGTACGGCAACGCCTGCCTCAACTCCCAGCGCGACGGCAACGCGCACCCACCATTTCGAGACGACTAGCGTCTATCGTCCGAGCAACGCCACTTTCTATCTACATTTCAGCAACGGGGCGGGCACGCCGGAGACCGTGATCCACTATGGCGCAGCTTCTGATTATCCGGCTGTGGGCGACTGGCTGGGGACGGGCATCACTACGATCGGTGTTTATGACCGGAGCAACGGCAATTTTGGCCTGCGCGACAGCAATACGCCCGGACCAGCCAACCATGTCTTCACGATGGGGATCGCGGGTGATATGCCGATCGTCGGGCGCTGGAGTCTGACGGCAACGCATGATGGCGTGGGCATTTTCCGACCGTCCAACGGCTTGATCTATCTCAAGAATCAACTGCAGACGAGTCCACCCGATTCGATCATGGTGTTGGGCAGCCCCGGTGATCGGGGCATCGCGGGAGACTGGAACGGCAAAGGTTATGACAGCCCCGGCGTTTTCCGACCGACGAACGCGACATTCTATCTGTCGAATGCAACCACAGGCACGGTTTTTGCCGATTATGCCCTCCGCTTCGGTATTGGGACCGATTTACCAGTGGCGGGTGATTGGCTGGGACAGGGAACGGATGGCGTTGGGGTGTTCCGAGGCACAACGGGCACGTTCTACCTCAAAAATACGTTGCTGGCGGGCAATCCAGACAACACGTTCCGCTTCGGCGTGCTCGGTGATCTGCCGATCGCGGGGCGCTGGTCGAATCTTATTCCAGCGCCACCGCTGGTGGTGAATGTCACGGCTGGCACACCATTCGCACTGCCGTCAGCCAATCCGCCAGGATTCGACGGGTGATCATGGCGCGGGCGACCACAGTGGGTGCGCCCGCTTCGTGATTTCAACCGCCCAAAACGCGCGCGATCGGGCGCATCGGCGCAAAGACTTCCAGCAGGCGATCGGCGATGCGCGGCCAACCATAGCTGTTCGCGGCACGCGCCGCGCCGTTCGCCAGACGCGCCCGTTCCGCCGGATCGTCCAACAACTGCCCGATCTTGGCGGCCAGTGCGCTCGGTTCGCGCACCGGAACATGGTAGCCATTTATACCGTCGCGTACCAGAAAGGCTAGCCCGCCCACCTGCGAGGCGATCACAGGTGTTCCGCTTGCCATCGCTTCGAGCGCGACCATCCCGAAACTTTCATAATCGGACGGCATGATCAGGGCTTCTGCCGCCGCATAATAATCACCGAGTACATCTTGATCTTTCGCGCCCAGAAACGTGACCAGTTCGCTCAGGCCGAGCGAGATGCGGAGCGCTTTGAGTCGCTCCATTTCTGCATTTTCGCCTGTCGGATCGTCGGGATCGCCGCCGATAATGCTCAGCACGAGGTTATCGAGCAGTGCTGGACGCTGGGTTTTCAGGATCGCCAGCGCCTCGAAGATGGTATCGACGGCTTTGAGCGGCTCGATCCGCCCGACGAAAAGCATCATCCGCTGCGCCGCGCGGAGTCCGATGCGCGTTTTGGCCGCCGCCCGCTCGGTTTCGGATTTTGGCCGGAAGCGCGTCAGATCGACCCCCGGCGGGACGATCTCGATTTTGTGGCGGGGCGCGCGATAGAGCCACAGCATTTGTGTGCGTTCGGCGGGCGTCGCCGCGATCAGCCGATCCGCGCGTGCCATGATCGCCGCCTCCGCCCGATCGCGCAAGGTGAGTTGATCGGGTGCTCCGGCGATGCGCCCCTTCATGAGACCCAGGGTATGAAACATCTGCGCGTAGGGCACGCCCCACGATCGGCTCAGGTCAGCCGCCACGATCCCGCTCAACCAATAGTGGCTGTAGATCAGATCGTAGCCATGCCCCTCCCGTGCGGCGAAATTGCGTACATGGGTCGTGAATTCCGACAAATAGGGGTAGATGGCTTCGGGATCGAGCGGCGCTTCCGTCCCGGCGGGGATGTGGATCACGCGGGCATTTTCGCCGAGTGTCTGGTTGACGTGTGGCACGCACGGATTCTGGCTGCGGGTAAACACATCGACCTTGATGCCGCGTCGCCCCCACTCGCGGCTCAATTCGCGGATATAGACATTCATGCCGCCCGTTTTCTTGCCGCCCAAGACGGCCAGCGGGCACGTATGCACGCTCAGTATTGCAATGCGTCCGATCGTCGTTTTCATAGGTTACGCAGAAACCTTATCGGGCAGCGTCGCACGCAGTTCCAGCACCGCCGTATCGACGCCACCCATGCGATATTTGTAGACTTCGTTGCCGCGCAGGAAATCGAATATCGTCTTTTTGTGATTGATCGCGTGCTCGATGATGCGCGCCAACAGCACGATACCGAGGCTGAGCTGAGAATACGCTTGTGGCAGCAGCCCAGAATTGTACAACCCGATCCGATTTTGGTAGTCAAAGCTGATATAGGCGGCGGCACATTCGCCGTTCACACGCAAAAAGGCGAGTTGCAGCCAGCCGTGTGCGGACATCTTGGGCATGATCGCACGAAAAAAAGCTATATTTTTGGGGTCACGCAAAAATTCAGCTTTGTCCGGGTGACTCATCGCCATCAAGTGGATGAAGCAGTCGAGTTCGTGTTCGAGGTTGTGTTCCGCCCCGACGATATACCAATCGACCTTTTCGTCGTCGGACTCTTCGGCACGGCGTAATTTTCGGCGCAATTCGTGGCGATTTTTCTTGTCGAGTGATTCGACGAAAGCCTCGAAGGTGGCGGGCAGCCGTATGATCGGGCAAACATCAATCTGGGCGGTTTCGACAAAAAAGCCCCGCTCGGTCAACCGGCGAGGCAGGGATTCCAGTGTGGGGGAAGCCGCCGGGATATTACACAACCGGAGCGCCGCGAATTGATCCGTATGTGAGGACAGCCACTCGGCCAGCGCCGCTGCAAACGCATCCGCCTGATCGGGTGCGACGATCACATCTTGATAATCGGTGACATCGAAGCCGCCAATAGGGACGAGCGCGCGGGTGGTCGCGTCGATGAACCAGGGCGCAATCCCGGCCAGCGTACCATCATCCGTGCGCGCGACAAGGATCGTCAGTGTGCCCGGTTGGTACACTTCCCACCAGGTCGTCTGCCAAACCCACGTCAAAAAGACTTCGTTGGTGGCATTGCGCGGCAGCAGTGCATCCCAATCGTTTTTCAGCTTTTCAAAGCCACTCACATCCGAAACTAGCTCAAGTTTCAACACACGAAATCCCCTTGAATAAAGACATAGCATAGAGGCAGCCCGATCGGCCAATTCTTACAGCACCAGCGCAACCTGAAAAAGATTGCGCACGGTCAGGCTGCAATCGCCGGATATTACCCGGTTTTTGGTCGAATTCCTGAATTTGTGCGCGGTGTGTCCTCCGCGCTACACTGTGGCGACTTGTGGGCGTTGTCGATCGAGCAGGATCAAGATCGAAGAGAAAGCGAAATATCGATATGAGCAGCACACCCCGTATTGTCGTTACCGGGTTGGGGGCGGTCAATCCCCTGGGAAATAACGTCGAAGATACCTGGGCACGCATCAAAAAAGGCGAATCGGGTATTGACTGTATCACGCGCTGCGATACCAGCGAACTCGATACCAAGATTGGCGGCGAGGTGCGCAATTTCGACGCGGCGGCCATTTTCGGCTACAAGGAAGCGCGCCGCATGGATCGCTATGCGCAGATCGTGATCGCGGCTGCGCTCGAAGCGTGGGCACAGTCTGGCAACGTCGTCACGGCGGATAATTCGTTCGATACCTGCATCTTGATCAGCGCGGGTTTTGGCGGCGTCGAAACGTTGGCGGAGAGCTTTCAAACTTTATACGAACAGGGCGCGCAAAAGATTCGCCCGCTGTCGTTTCCAATGACGATCAACAATATGGCGTCGGCACAGACCGCGATGCGCCTGGGCATTCGTGGCATCAACTTCAGTATTTCGTCGGCTTGTGCGACCAGCAGCAACGCGATCGGCGAAGGCGCGGAGATCATCAAGCGCGGCGATGCCAACGTGGCGATCGTCGGCGGCAGCGAGGCGGGCATGTCACCGATCGCACTGGGCGGATTGAATGCGATGCGGGCGCTTTCCACGCGCAATGAAGAGCCGACCCGTGCCAGCCGCCCGTTCGACCTGACGCGCGATGGGTATGTGCCGAGTGAGGCAGGCGCGGCGCTCGTCTTGGAATCGCTGGATCATGCTTTGGCACGCAACGCGACAATCTTGGGCGAGTTAGTTGGCTACGGCGCGTCCTGCGACGCGGTCCACGTCAGCGCGCCCGATATGGAGGGTACCGCCGCCGCCTATGCCATGCGTCGTGCGATGCAAAAAGCCGGTATCACCCCCGATCAGGTCGATTACATCAACGCGCATGGCACGAGCACAAAACTCAACGATGCCGTCGAGACGAAGGTGATCAAAATGGTCTTTGGTGAGCGTGCGTACCAAGTGCCCGTCAGTTCCACCAAGTCGATGACGGGGCACGCGATGAGCGCGGCGGGTGCGATCGAAGCGATCTTTTCGGTGTTGGCGATCCGCGATGGCATCATGCCGCCCACGATCAATTATGAACATGCCGATCCTGAGTGTGATCTCGATTACATCCCGAATCAGGCGCGCGCCAAACAACTGCGCTACGTGATGTCCAATTCACTCGGCTTTGGCGGCCATAACTCGGTGCTGATCTTCAAAGCCTGGGAGAACTAACGGCATGGCGGCAATCTATCGTGCTTTGTTGGTCGGGGCGGGCGGCATGGGACGCACCTGGGCAAAGAATCTGACCGCTCATCCGGCGGTCGCATTGGCGGCCTGGATCGATATTCGACCCGGCGCAGCGGCCAGTGCAGCGGCGGAACTCGGTTTGACCGTCGGTTTCATAGGCACCGATTTGAACGAAGCGATTGCGGCGGCGCACCCCGATTTCGTGGTCGATGTGACCGTGCCCGAAGCGCATCACATGGTGACGTTGGCGGCGCTGGCGGCAGGCTTACCCGTATTGGGCGAAAAGCCGATGGCCGCCAACATGGACGACGCGCGGGCAATGGTGGCCGCCGCCGATCGGGCGGGCAAACTGTATATGGTCAGCCAAAGCCGCCGCTATGATGCGAAACTGCGGGCGCTGCGCAGGCTGATCGAGCAAATCGGGACGCTGGGTATCCTCAACGCCGATTTTTACATCGGCGCGCATTTTGGTGGTTTCCGCGACCAGATGCCCAGCCCGCTCGTACTCGATATGGCGATCCATACGTTCGATGCGGCGCGCTATCTGAGCGGCGCGGACCCGGTGGCCGTCTACTGCGAGGAATTCAACCCGCCCTGGAGTTGGTATCGCGGGAACGCCTCGGCGACGGCGATCTTCGAGATGAGCGACGGTCTGCGCTACACGTATCGCGGTAGTTGGTGCAGCGAAGGCCGTCCGACCTCGTGGGAAGCGGAATGGCGCGCGGTCGGCGAATATGGTACGGCAACATGGGACGGAACGACCATTCCGGCGGCGGAGATCGTGAGCGGCGCGGGCGATTTCATTTCATCCACGAGGCCGTTAACGAGCGCGCCAGATGAAGCGCTCAAAACGGGCATCGCCGGATCGCTGGACGAGTTTCTGAATGCGTTGGAGACGGGTGCGATCCCGATGGGCGAATGCCACGATAACATCAAGAGTCTGGCGATGGTTTTTGGCGCGCTCGAATCGGCGGCCACGGGTAGGCGGATCGCTATCAAATAGGCCATCCCTGAATTTCTTAAGAGGGTGTTTTGAAAGTGACAAATAGCCCTCACCTCAACCCCTCTCCCTCATGGCGAGGGGCTTTCGAGCGCGGTTTCCCCTCTACCTGAGGGGGTAGGGGGCTTTCCAAACACGCTCTCAGCTCGACTTTCGCCATTTTTGGATGGCAAACGCGCTTCTAATGACGCCAGTTGAAAAAGGGTTCAGGCACTTAAATAGATTCAGTAGATCACGATTTCGCGGGGAAACCCCTCTATCCCCCGGCCCCTTTCCCCCACGCAAGCGGTGGGAAAGGGGAGATAAGCCCTTCGCCAAGAGGGAGAAGGGTTGTGGGGTGAGG
>JBBRMW010000052.1:0-26002 GCA_038230635.1 Aggregatilineales bacterium
AGGATGTGACCACGACTTCGGCAAAGCGCGAGTTATGGGCAATCGCTGAGGCGCTTGTTCCGGCGGCGCGTCCGGGCGATTACAATCAGGCACTCATGGATTTAGGGCGAGTCGTATGTACGCCGCGCAATCCCGATTGCGTCCATTGCCCGGTGGCTGATCACTGCGAAGCGCGCCGACTCGGCATCCAGGCGGAGCGTCCGGTCAAGGCGGCACGCGCGCCCACGCCGCACTATGATGTGGCCGCTGGCGTCATTTGGAATGATGCGGGGCAAGTGCTCATTGCGCAGCGTCCGCCCGATGGCTTGCTAGGCGGCTTGTGGGAGTTTCCGGGCGGAAAACAAGAACCCGACGAAACCCTGATCGAATGTCTGAAACGCGAACTGCGCGAGGAACTGGCGATCGAGGTCGCGGTTGGCGAACTGGTAACGCGCGTCAAACATGCCTTTACCCACTTTCGGATCACGCTGTATGCCTACGAGTGCCGTCATCTTGCGGGCGAACCACAGGCCATCGGCTGTGTGGCGTGGCGGTGGGTGACGCTGGCGGAACTCGATCAATTTGCGTTCCCGCGCACAGATCGGCATGTGATCGAAGCGTTGCGTGAGCGTTCGCAGCGATTGTTATAACCTGTCGGCTATTTGGTGTAAATAATTTTACATCTGCCCCTTGACTTCTCGATCAAGTTCTCGTATCCTGACGCTAGATGTAAATATTTTTGCACTCGGTGTCATTTGGAAAGGAGCGATCGGCTGATGGGCAATGTGTTATATAACGAGTTGAGCCGCCGCGAACGGCAAATCATGGACATCATTTTCGAGTTGGGTGAAGCCAGTGCCGCCGATATTCAGGCGCGTCTGCCGGAACCATCGAGCAACGCTTCGGTGCGAATCCTGATCGGTATTTTGGAAGAAAAAGGTCACCTGACCCACCGCGTCGCCGGGCAGCGGTTCATTTACAGGCCGATGGTATCGCCCGAAAAAGCCAAACGATCGGCGTTGAGCGATCTGGTCAAGACGTTTTTCGGTGGGTCAACCACCCAGGTCGTCGCCGCCTTGCTCGCCAACCCCGATCTGTCGGAGAACGAGCGCGAGGAATTGATTCGCTTGATCGAGCAGGCCAAGAAAGAGGGGCGTTAACATGTTCCCATTCAATCTTTTCGGTGGCAGTTCATTATTTGAGTTGATGGTCACATCGTTGCTGCGCAGTGCGCTGCTGGTGGCCGCAACGCTGATCGGCCTGTTCGTTTGGCGACGTGGGGCGGCTTCGGTCCGCAGTTGGATCGGCGTTTTGGCGCTTTCGAGTACGCTGCTGATTCCCCTACTCGCGGTGGCAATCCCGGCATGGTCGGTGGCGATTCTGCCCGTCGCATCCGATGCTAAAGCGGCGGCGACGTTTAACGGCGAAAATCCATTGTTCCCGACAAGCAGCGATTTGCCGATCACAGGCGTGCAGCAAACAGCCGATGGGATGGTTGCGAAGGCCAACCACAGCAACAATATAGTGCTGCCGGCATCGTCACTTCCACGCAGCACCCCGATTTCGGCCACTGCGCCAACATCGGCAAACTTTACGCCCGCGGTCGCATTGGGCTGGTCGGAAGCGTTGTTGATGCTTTGGGCGATCGGCAGCCTGCTGCTGATCGGGCAGGCCCTGCGCGATATGCGGCGCGTGGTGCGGCTGACGCGGGCTGCCCAACCAATCGCCGATCCAAACTGGGTGGCGCTGCTGGCTGACTTGCGCGACGCGCTGGCTATTCGGCGATCGGTGACGCTGGTTCGTTCGGAGGCGATCAACATCCCAATGACGTGGGGTCTGCGCCATCCCGTGATCGTTCTGCCCATTGATTGCGCGGAATGGTCGGACGCACAACGGCGCATCGTATTGCTGCACGAGTTGGCACATATCGCGCGTTGGGACTACCTGACTCAATGGCTGACGCTGTTAAGCTGCGCGATCAACTGGTTTAATCCGCTGGTTTGGCGGTTAGCGAGCCAGCTTTCAATCGAACGTGAGCAAGCGTGCGACGATCAGGTGTTGAATCTGGGTACGAAAAGCTCCGATTATGCGATCGGCCTGCTGTCAATCGCCGATGCGCTACGTTCCCATCGCACATTGACGGTTGGGTTGCAAACAGCCACCGCGTCGCCTGTTTTGGCGATGGTGCGCGGATCGGAACTGGCCGTGCGCATCGCGCGCATCCTCGACAACGGTCACAGTCGCCTACCGCTCAATCGGCGTCGAAGCCTGAGCGTCTTTTTGCTTGTGGCAATCACCCTGCTGCCGCTGTCGTCAGTACAGTTCTCGCACGCGGCGCAGTCAAACCCGATCCCACTCACGTTGGCCGTGACGGATGATCTCAAATCTACGCTGGAAAACAGCACCGTGCTCACCGATTTTGAGACGGCGTACCCCGGCGTCAGCGTGACGTTGGTCAATGCGATCGATATTCCCGTGCCAAGTTTTGGCTTGACCGAACATTTCGCGGCCTTGCAGAAATACGCGAGTTCCGCCGACGTGCTGGAAGCCTCCATATTTGGTCGGACAGCAGTCACCCCACAGGCCACGCGCGCGGGTTATCTGCTCGATCTCGCGCCGCTGATCACGGCGGACGCCTCGTTAAAAGTGAGCGATTACGAGCCGCACTTGTGGCCGTCCTATCAGTGGGACGCCGGGACGTGGGCGCTGCCATTGAGCGCGACGGTGGCGATGCTCAGCTATGATAAAAGCATCTTCGACAAGGCCGGGCTGAACTACCCCGACGGCAGTTGGACGCTGGCCGATTTTGTGAACGCGGTGAAAAAGCTGTCGGTGACAGACACAAGCGGTCATGTCACGGTGGCGGGCTTCGCTAACACGGGCAAAGTGTTCCGGCTGCCGCTGTTCCGAAGTCTGATCGGCAGCGATCTGGTGGATGAGGGCGTGATCCCGAATCTGCCCAAACTCGATTCGCCGACTGCGGCAGCCGTGCGCGGTGCTTATCACGATCTGGAGCAGCAAGGCTTCATCGGCAGCGATGGCGATGTCGTCCCCATGATCGTGAGCGATAGAATTGATCCGCAGCCGAATCGTGGCGTTTCGCTGCTTCCCGGCGGCAAAGCAAACCTGATGACGGATGGCTTCGCGGTCAGTCGCGGCACCCAGCACGCCGATCTGGCCTATGCGCTCGCCAAGTTTTTGACGACCCGGGGCGAGATCGTGCAGGGAATCCCGGCGAACCTCAGCCTGAAAAGTGCCATCAAAGGGTATCCGCCCTCGGTTAAGACGTTGATCGATCTGGCGCTCGCCAACGCCTTGACGCCCGCCAATCTGCGCTACTACGATTACCTGGATGCGGTGTATTTCACCGATAACGTCTCCGCAGAAGTGGCACTTCAGAAAACGGCGGCCAAAGCGGTCGATGACGCGAATACCGCCAGCGCCAAAAAGGCGACGCTCGCCTTGACCATCACTGAACCCGTGCCGCCGACACTTGCACCCGGCAAGATCGCGCTGAAGTTCGATATGTCATCGGATTTCATCACGCCCAATGCCGGCCCAACGCTGCCCAACAAAGACGCCTGGGATCGGGTCATCGCCGATTTCACCGCAAATGATCCCCAAGTTGGCTATGTCAACCTGATGGTCGGCCACGATCAGATCGATCAAGTGGTGACCAAATCCGACTGCTTCTACTTGCCCTCTAATAGTGTGCCAACGGCGGGTGCAAACGGTTTGCTGGCGCTCGATTCGTACCTGACCGCCGACGCCAAATTCGATCGCGCCGATTTGATTGGCAATGTGCTGACCGCTGTACAGCGTGATGACAAAACGTATGCGCTGCCGCTCGCCATCGCACCAATGTTCCTGCGCTATGATGCGGCCCGTTTCAGCGCCGCGCGGCTGCCCACCCCGATGGGTACGTGGACGGTCGAGGCGTTCACCGATGCACTGCGGATGCTCAAAGCAAATACGGACAGTGCCACGCCGTTCACCGATAATGACACGCGCGGCACGGCACTCCTCGTTTTGATGGCGGCGTATGGCGGATTGCCAATCGATTATCGCAGCGACCCACCCGTGATCAATTTTACCGATCCGGCGACCGTCGCGGCCATGCGCAACGTGCTCGATCTTGCCAAAGGCGGTTTCATCAAGTACGCGGCGCTCGGCAATCTCCTGACGCGCTCGAATAACTTTCCCGACCTGACGACGGCGATCTATCCGAGCGGATTGAATGCGTTCAGCACAACTAAAAAGTCTGCGGGCACCGACCCGAATCCGCCCGTACTGTTCCCGACCGGACATCAATTCAACGGGGTCGCCTATAACCTGGGCGCGGCCTATATCACCGCCGCGACACCCAACGCCGATGCGTGCTATCGCTTCATCAGCACGCTTGCCAAGCACCCGGAGTTGTTCGCGCTGATGCCCGCCCGCACCTCACAGCTTGCCGATCCAACACTGAAATCTTCAATCAGCCCTGACGTGCTGGCACTCTACAACCAGTTTGCGACGCTGCTCAAGGACCTGCACACGGTGGCCTTCCCGATGCCCGATAAGGCCGCCACGCTAACGACCGCGCTGGCGCAGCACTGGTTGTTCGAGGCATTCGACTCGTATGTGCTCAACAATGGCGATCTGGATGCGGCGCTCAAAGACGCGGAAACCTATGCGAAGGCGTTCATCACTTGCACGGCCAATCTACCCGTGATGACGACCAACGGTACCAATAACACGGCACTGCAAGAGGTGGTCCAGGCGTATCTGGCGTGCGCAGTCAAGACCGACTCGCGGCTGAAAGCGGTGCTCGGCAGCGGCTAGGAAACGGGCGGCCCTACCAAAACCCGGCGGCGGTAGGGGCGGCCCGATGTGGCCGCCTGTCTGATCTTATTGTGGCGAGGTTTAGCGCAGGGCGATCGTGCCCGTGATGAACAGCAGCGCGATCCCCAACACACTCACCGCCAGGAACAGCACAATCGATAGGATCATACGCTCGACGGCGTTGAGGCCGAAAATGCGACCATCGCTGACATCTTCGGAGGAGACGGCGGTGGTCTCGAAATCGCCGCTCACCTCGTCGCCCATCAACAAATCGCGCAGATCATCCTCATTGGCAACGGGAACCGGTTTTTTTGTGGTCATCGAAAATACGCGCTCCTGAGTCATCTCAAATCGGTTTCGGAATGCAACTACGGACAATTGTAGTCAACCAGCGGTGATTGTCGAATCAGCGCTGCTCAGCGGGTGCATTCAGAATTAGGGGCGAGGGATGCGCTGTGGCTGAAGGCCATCACCTAGCGGACGAGGCAGGCCTCGTCCCTACCCCAGACGCCGTTCCTGTAGGGACGAGGCCTGCCTCGTCCGTCTCGAAAGGCCATCGCCAGGGAAAAGCCGTTCGGTACGACTCGCCCCCAGCCCTGAATGCACCCCTGCTCAGCCCCAGCCGCCCCAGATCGAACCCAGATAGATTTGTGTCTGTGTGCTGAGCCGCTCGAAGGACAATGCGCCGTCAAGCACCAAATCGCAATGCTCACGCAGTGGTTCGGTGTATTTGCGGTAGCTGGGTTCGGTGATCGTGTCGAAGTGAGCAATAAAATTGCCGTCGAGTTCGGCGTCGCGCTGTGTGATATGCTGGCGACGTTTGTCCCAGGGTGTATCCAAAAACAGCTTGACCGATTCAATCTCGAACGGGATAAAAAACAAGGAATCGATCACAAGCAGGTTGGTTGGATCGAGGCTCAAGTTGCTGGTTTGCGTAGGCCGGGGTGGCAGCCGACGACCGATCTGCCAATCATAATCGGGCATGATCACCCGTTCACCGCGCCGTAAGGCTTCGATGTGCAGACTAACCAACGGCCAATCGATACTTTCGGGCAGCACAATGAAATCAGCGCCGTCGGACGGTCGCCGATCACGCAAATAGCGATTCGTCCGCATGTGAGTGGCGCGCCCCGGCCACAGGTCGGCCAACTGCACAGACAATGCCGTCTTCCCTGCGCCCGATCCGCCGATCAGTTGCACAACGTTCATAATACCTTCAAAACTCCTCAACGCTGACGGATGATGCTCTGTCGATCGGTTCGCGTATACGGACATTTTACACCTTGTTTATAGGTTTTGCATTAAGTTACCAGACCTGAACACAACACAAACTATTGCAAACAATTGCTGAGAGTCTCCGATCGGGGGTATTTTGCCAAGCTACGCCGTTGGAATTACGCCATTCATCAGGTATAATACCTGTTCAATCGAACAAATTTTCGGATAGGAATCCTGCACAATGGAAATCACTTGGTTCGGCCACAGTTGCTTCCGTCTTACAGAACGTCAACGCGCGACGGTTATCACGGATCCATTCGACGAAAGTTTGGGCTATGCGCTCCCCAAGCTAAAAGGCGAGATCATCACCATCAGCCACCATGCACCCGGCCACAACAATCAGGGTTCGGTCAAAGGCGATCCGCGCGTGATCGTCGAACCCGGCGAATACGAGATCGGTGGCGTGTTTGTGATTGGCATTGCCATGCACAATGTCAACGTCGAGCCGCCCAAAGCCAACATCGCGTTTGTTTTTGATTTTGAGGGGCTGACGGTCGCACACCTGGGCGATCTCGATCATGTGCCGCAGCAGTCGGAGATCGAAGAACTGGGCGAGGTCAATGTGGCGCTGGTGCCTGTCGGCGGCGGCGGTGCACTCAACAGCACCCAGGCGGCGGAAGTTATCGCGCTGCTGGAGCCGAGCATCGTGATTCCGATGCACTTCAAAACGGACTTTACGACGCTGCCGCTCGACCCGCTCGACAAGTTTCTGAAGGAGATGGGCGTTAGCCATATTCAACAGGAAGACACGCTCAAACTGAGCGCGTCGGGCTTGCCCGAAACGACCCAAATCGTGGTGCTAAATTACGCGCACTAGGATAAACTTGAGGGTAAGGTAAGCGGTGTTGGGTAAGGGTTTTCCACATGCAAGTCAAATTGATCATGACCTGGAATATCAAGTCGGGCAATGACCAGGAATACTTCGAGTTCGTGGTACGCGAGTTTGCACCCGGCGTCACACGTTTGGGACTCAAGCCGACTCAGGCATGGTTCACCGTGTTTGGGGACTGCCCGCAGATCATGATGGAAGGCATCACCGAGGACTACAACTCGATGAAGGACATGATCGAACGTGCCGAGTGGAAGGCGCTCCAGGAGAAGCTCTCGCAATACGTCACGGATTACACTCAAAAGATTGTCCGGCTGGCTCCACGTTTCCAGTTCTAGCGGTGGTATAGCGACTGTTTAAGAAGGGCAGAATCCTACCCTTTGGGGAGTAGGTATTTTCAGTAGATCGAAATTTGTCCTTAACCCAACGCCTCTCATGTGTGGCGAGTGTCTTGACTGAATCTTTCCCGCGCAAACGCCAGAAATAGCACGAAAATAGGCAGACACGGCCTTTGTCACCCCCTCTCCGTGATTACGGAGAGGGGGTTGGGGGGTGAGGTGAATGTGCGAAGTTTGATTGGTTTCACCATGAGTGAGTACGCCCTTTCTTTTACCCCGTGACTTTTTCCACGCTGAGCCGCGCTATCCCCGGCCAACCCGCCTGTCGGAACGTTTCGAGCACGAGTCGTTCGTCATCGGCCAGCTCGGTATCGGTCAAGTTGATCAACTAATGGTTACCCGCCTCCGAAATCCACATAAACCAAATACTGAGTTGAAGAACTGGTATCGATCAAAACGACTTGCGAAAACGATTTGCCGTTCTTGTATTCGGTCTGATAACTGCCTTGCAGGAAAGACGTAAGTGTGCTTGCCTTAGTTGCAAGATCGTCATCGGCTGGAATTCCATTTCTGGCGAGAGGTGGCTTAATTTGTAAATGGCTTACAAAATAATCCAGATCGGAAGGCGACATTTCAAACTGTGCGTTCCCCAACCACCCTTGTATTCCAAAACACGAGGAGCGGAGGTTGCGAACACTGGGGGGCAATTTGAACTGACCTAGCTCTTCCGTGTTTTTAGGAGTTTTTGGATCGCAACTGTTGTAGCCGAAGGCAGACATACCCGCCAAAGTAAACAAGGTGACCACAACAAAGCCTGTTCCGCAGCAGACGATGGAAGTGATCGCAGAAATACTCAATCCAACGATAAGGTTACGTCGTGATCTCATTAAATAATCTTGTCTTTATCCATTGAGAGGACCGAGCGATAACCTCACCGCGCCATTCGCTCCGCACCTAAATGAATGACACCCGACCAGCCCTCACGCCGATAAGTATTCAACATCGTGTTCTCATCGTCAGTAAGCGTTGTATCGCCTAGTTGGCCTTTGGGATTATCGCTCAAGCCAAGCAGATAATCCGCGCTGACATCTAATTTTTGGGCAATAAGTGTGAGAAAAGCACTGGATGGATCGCTCGTAGCGGTTTCGTAGCGGTAAATCATGACCTCGGCAAAACCGCACAGTCGAGCCAATTCACGCTGCGAGAGGCCACGTTTTTCTCGTATTTCACGCAGCCGTTCCGTCCTTAACGCCATCCAACCCTCATTGGAACAGAATTGGACAAAGATGTTGACATTTGTCGTGTTTCGTATTATGCTGTGTCTGTGTCTTATATGAAAGTGGCAGACTCCAGGCAAAAGTCGCCTGCCACCCAGAAAGGAATACCCTTCTCATGCACATTGTATCGCAATCTGCACCATTTTCGCTTACCCTTTTTCCACCGAATATGCCGCTCCTGCTCTCCGCTCCCAAAATCGCCGGATTGCTCCCGGCCAACGTCCCATCATCATCCGCCACCGCCGCATCCGACACCTTCACGCATCGCAACCCCGCCCTCGCCAACCTCTCCGATCCAACACGCGAAAAGCTGTTCGAGGCCGTCGGCGCACTGCTCGATCTTGCCGCCGCCTGCCTGACCCACGATCCCACTGATCTCGATGACATGGCGTTCATCGTCGCCGAAGCCGATCTGCGCCGCGCCGTCTTTGGGGTGCGCACCATGCCGCGTCGCGCCCAACAAAAACGCGCCGATCACTATGCCAACGTGCGCGAATATCTGGCGGGCAGCGCCGACCGGATGGCCGCCCGCGAAGCCGAACTCCAGGCCGATATGGCCGAGATGGACATGCTGCGCACCCGCCGTGCTCGCTGCCCGCAGCTTCCGCGCGAGGTGCAGGATGCCTGACATCCCGCGTATCATCAAACGCAACGCTCAAGATCGCTTCGGCTTGATCTCTGCGCTGCAATGTGTCGTCGATCGAATCGACGAGGGCGATCTGGATAGCGCGAAGGCCGAGCTTAATCGTGCCTATCTAAACGCGCGGCGCGTCCGCTCGAACTTCGAAGAGTTATATGGGCTGTACCAGGGCTTGACGAACGATATTCAAAACGCCGAGGAAGCCTATGCCGATGGCTGGCGCGACGGTCTGCGCGACTACTGGATTCAACTCACCCCAGACGAGCGCAAAGAAAAATGGGACATGATTCAGGCCGTGATTCGCTCCGTCATCGTCTAGCAACCGCCCTGTAGGGCCGCGACCTGCCGCGTCCGTTACCTGTCACAACATAAGACGCGATTGCCCTGGCGGCCCTACCCTGCTTTCTTGTCGAAACCGATCACCATCGTCCAGGCTGTTTCGACGAAGGCATTGCATCCAATATTATCCGAGTAATCCGCATGTACCAGGGGACTTTCGGCACCGTTGAGGGGGGCGCATCCAGTAATGAGGACGCGCCAGCGGTCTTGATGGCGGCATTATACGGCTGCACTGGGTTCTTGTTGAAGGGCTGATCAGGCATGAACTTCTCTCCTTTGATAATATTCAGCGTATTGCTTTTTCCACGCTCAACCGCGCCACACCCGACCAACCATCCCATCGGAATGTTTCGAGAATAGCGCTTTCATCGTCCGTTAGTATCCTATAATCCGCACTGACATCAAGTTTATCGGCGATGAGTGCAAGGTATGAGCGGGAAGACTCGCTAATGGCGCTCTCAATACGATTTATACGGCACACGTGCTGTATATATAGATGACAAGCCTCGACCAAAAATAAGGTGCCATCCAGAAAGGATAGACCTTTCTCACGCCTATTATACCACAATCTGCACCATTTCCGCTTACCCTTTTTCCACCGAATATTCCCGCATATCTGCAATTTACTCGAAAAAATTCCGCATTCGTGGTGTAATATTTTGTTTTAGTTATGAATGTGGTGATATTTTGCTATCTCAGCTATTTTCCTTTTCGACCGTGCTTACTTTTTTTGGCTTTGCCATTGGTCTCTCTTCGTTAGCTGCGCTTTGCCTTAAATTATCTTGCAAATTCAGCAAGAAAAAATCGCTGGTAATTATCAATACTTTCAAAAGCCAACCAATGATATTCAAGAGACTCATTAGTTTGGGATGGCCGACGGCAACGGTAGGTTTTGAAGAGTTAATTGATTTTGACCTCAAGTTTAGATATTGGCAGGTGTTCGCTGTTCATCTATTTTTATCCTTGCCAACGCTAAGCCTATCTCTACTATCGATTGGTAGCGAACTTGGTTCACGCATAGCGATAGAAAATGTGATAGGACTGAGCGCAGCACTTTTATTCGTGATCACTTCAATTTACCTTGTCGTACATTTGCGCCAATTTATCTTGCAACTTACGCACAGCGTATAATGTGGCATTTAATGGTCAAATCAATCAAAGGCCACGTGTCTAGGTTTGCCTTCCGACTCCCCCTCTCCGTGATTACGGAGAGGGGGCCGGGGGGTGAGGTGAATGTGCGAAGTTTGATTGGTTTCACCATAAGTTGCATGTATCCTTCCTCCCACGTGCATTTCAAACATTGACCTTGACAAAATAATCGTTTTGTAGCAAGCTAGTTACGCAATCGGGGCATTTCTCCGATCAATGTTTATTAATTCATCGCGATCACATTCTATTGCTCCTGCATTGCTTAGCAATGCCCGATCGCGGTTTTGCACACGGCTCTTCGGCTAAATAAGGCTTCTACCTTATGACGATTCGAGGTAAGATCGAACACTACGTCGAGCATCTGCAAGAGCTTGACTATATTGATGCGTTATTGAAATCCGTCGCACTGGAGAGTCTGATCGGCTCGATTATTGAAATGCTTCAATCTGAACAAAAAGAGCATGTTTTGGCGGCGAATCTGTTCATTCGTGACATGATGACAGTGGTGCATTCCGATACAGCGAACGCTTTCCAAGAAGGCTTTACCACATCAACGATTGTAGACGTGTTCCACAAGAATGTATTCGCAGATATGTACTTTGTTCGATACGATACGGTCTACACAATCGGAAAAGTCATTCTCAATGGCAGCCTCAGCGTTCTGTTGGACGCATTCGGACATTATCGGGAACGCGATCCGCTTCTGTTGCCAGGATTACTTTTTGAGTTGAACTGGTTAGGTCATGCTGATATGTGGAGTTTGATTGACCAGATGGCGCATAGTGAGTGCGATTTGACGCGGTGGGCTGTTCTATCTACCTATTTGTTCAGACATTTAAGGGGTGCTCAAAGTGCGGAAAACCCCGGATTGGCTCAATCGCAGATGCGTTATCTCGATCTTTTCAAGACCGATAGTTTTCACTTGCTCAGACAGGAAGCAGATTACAAAAGGCGCGAATTTGATTGGGCGCAAACCAGAAGTAATCTCAGCAAAGTGGAGCGTAGAAGTGCAAAGAAAGTCCTCGAATTGACTGCGCCCACGATCACGTTTGATAAGGTTCCCATACGATTCGGACATCATATGATTCAGACTCACATGGAAGATTATTCTATGGCCGATTTGGAGGCTTTCGTTCTTCAAATGGAATAGTGTTTTCGAATCATCTTTTTTTGTTTATAACTTGTGCTGTGACTCTGTTATCGCCTGAGAACAGTGAAACGTCAGTCGTGGACGGGTTTTGCACACGCCGCATTTGGCTAAATCGGGTGCATTCAAGTTTGGGGGCAGGATTTGGCAATGGACAGCCCCCTCTACCTCGGTCCCTGCCCTTGCCTTGCAAATAGTCGAAAGAACCCCTCTATCCCCAGCCCTTTCCCCCACGCAGGCGAGGGGAAAGGGAGCAGACGCTTCTGCAAGCGTTCACAATCAGCAGGGCAGCGATAATGGTGAGGACACGCAGGCGGGGCAAAGGGCGCACCCGCTGGCTGAAGGACGTGGCGAGGTCGGTCAGTGGTCGGGTGTGACTCCCCTTTCCCACCGCTTGCGTGGGGGAAAGGGGCGGGGGGATAGAGGGGTTCTATGATCTGCCCCCAACGTTGAATGCACCCGGCAGAGTCACCTCATTCTACGCTTTGCTCAGCTTGCGCTATAATAGGACGAGTCGCACACTTGTTCAAGGCGTTTTGATTATGTTTGAAGTAACCTCTGAAGCGCGCCCCAAGTTGATCGTGATCGACGGCCACGCGATGGCCTATCGCCAATATTTTGCGCTGCCCGTCGAAAAGTTTACGACCCTGCGCGGCGAGCCGACCAACGCCACCTTCGGCTTTGCGCGCACGCTCCTCGATCTGCTCGATACGCGCCCGCATTATCTGGCCGTCTCGTTCGATCAGGGCGCGAGTGGCCGCGATCTGGTCTATGCTGGCTATAAGGCCACGCGCGCCAAAATGAACACCGACATGGCGGTGCAAATGGATCGCATCCGCGAACTGGTCACGGCATTTAATATCCCGATCCTCGAACTGCCTGATACCGAAGCCGACGATGTGATCGGCACGGCGGCGCGTCAGCTTGAGGCGCAGGGCGTCGATGTGTATATCATCACAGGCGATCACGATCTGCTGCAACTCGTCACCGATCATACCTTCGTGCAGCTTCCGCCTTCCAAAGTGCAGGCGGGCTTGCAATTTTATGATACGGCGCGCGTCCTCGCCGAATATGGCATCCGCCCCGATCAGATTCCCGATTACAAAGGGCTTGTCGGCGACACCTCCGACAACATTCCCGGCGTCAAAGGTATCGGCGACAAAACCGCCGCGACGCTTTTGCAAGGTTTCGACACGCTCAAAGGCGTTTATGAGCACATCGACGCGCAAAAAGGCAAGCTCAAGGAGCGGCTTGTGGACGGTCACGACAGCGCCTTCCTGAGCAAGCTGCTGGCGACGATCAAGACCGATTTGCCGCTGCGCATCGAATTGGCGAAGTGCGTGGCGGGCGCGTATGACCGCGATGTGGTGGCCGAACTTTTCCGCCAACTCGAATTCCGCCGCCTGATCGATCGATTACCCGCGCCCGGTGGCACCAAAGCCGCGCCCATCGTTTCGCCCGTTCCGTCATTCGGAAGCGCGCCAGAAGCCGCCAAAGACGGTCAAATGAACTTGTTCGACATGGCCGTTCCCGCGCCCGCCGCGCCGCCGCCCGTCAAGCACGTCGTCGAGACCGTCACCGTCGATACGCCCGAAGCGCTCGCGGCATTGGTCGAGGTACTTGCCGCCGCGCCCGCCATCGCCTTCGACACCGAGACGACTTCGGTCGATCCAATCCGTGCCGATCTGGTGGGTATCTCGCTGGCCGTAGAGGCTGGACGCGGCTATTACATTCCGGTCGGACACATTGCCACTGACGGCGCATTGCTCGAATCCGCGCCGCGCCAGCTACCACGCTCACAGATCGTGGCCGCGCTTACGCCCGCCCTGACCGATCCGAATAAGCCGAAATGGGCGCACAACGCCAGCTATGACCTGATTATGCTGCGCCGCGCCGGAATCGACGTGGCGCCAATCACTTTTGACACGATGATCGCCGAGTGGGTGCTCAATCCCGACAGCCGCAACAAAGGCTTGAAAGATCAGGCGTGGCTGCGCCTCAATGTCGAGATGACACCGATCAGCGACTTGATCGGCAAGGGCAAAACGCAGATTACGATGGATCGCGTGCCGATCGAGCGCGCTGCCCCGTATGCTGCCGCCGATGCCGCCATGACTTGGGCGCTCGTCGGCGTAATGCGCCCCGCCCTGGAAGCCAGCAACCTGAGCGCGCTGTTCAACGACATCGAAATGCCGCTGATCCCCGTGTTGGCGTCGATGGATATGATGGGCGTCAAGCTCGATCTGCCGTATTTGGCGCATCTGGGTGCAGAGTTGGGCGCGCGCCTGGACGCCATCCGCAATCAGATTATCGTGTTGGCAGGGCGGGAATTCAATCTCGGCAGCCCCAAACAGCTTAACGAGATTTTGTTCGAGACGCTCAAACTCTCGCCGCGCGGACTCAGCAAAAGCACGCATGGTTATTCGATCGACGCCGACGCGCTCGAATCGCTGCAAGATCAGCATCCGATCATCAAACTCATGCTTGATTGGCGCGGCCTCGAAAAGCTCAAAAGCACCTATGTCGAAGCCTTGCCCGCGCTGGTCGATAGCGAAGGGCGCGTCCATACCACCTACAACCAAGCAGGCGCAGTCACCGGACGGCTGAGCAGCGAAAATCCGAACCTGCAAAACATCCCGGTGCGCACCGAAGAAGGGCGGCGTGTGCGTAAGGCGTTCATCGCTCCGCCCGGCCATCATCTGCTCAGCGTCGATTATAGCCAGATCGAACTGCGCATCTTGGCGCACTACAGCCGCGATCCGTTCTTGTTGGAGGCGTTCAAGGGCGGTCAGGACATCCACACGGCGACGGCGGCGACCGTTTACGGCATTCCGTATGAGCAGGTCAACAAAGATCAGCGTTATCTCGCCAAGCGTGTCAACTTTGGCCTGATGTACGGCATGGGCGCGTATCGGCTGGGCAAGGAAACCGGCCTATCCGTGGCCGAAGCGACCGAGTTCATCGCGCGCTATTTTGGACGGCTGCCCGGCGTCAAAAGTTATTTGACGGGCAGCGAGGAACTGGCGGAGCAGCAAGGTTGGCTCGAAACCCTGTTCGGGCGGCGGCGCGATTTTAGTATCCTGAAAAACAACGGCGCGGATCGCATATCGAGCATTGCGCGCGCCCGTGCCAAACGCGAGGCGATCAACATGCCGATCCAGGGTACGAATGCCGACATCATCAAGCGTGCCATGATCCGCCTGCCAGAGCGTCTGCGCGCAGAAAAATACCAAGCACGCCTGATTTTGCAGGTTCACGACGAACTGGTGCTCGACGTGCCCGATGCCGAGATCGCGCCCGTCGCCGCGCTGACCCGCGAAATCATGGAAGCGGCGGCGGTGCTCGATGTGCCGCTCGCCACCGAGGCGAAGGTCGGCCTCAACTGGAACGATATGACGCCAGTTGACACATGGCTCGCAAATCCCGATAATGTGGTGGCGCACAAACCATAGAATGAATAAGTGTGCCGTTTATCCGTATTTGGATAACGATTTTTATTTGTGAGCGAGAAAGTCGTCTATGCCGATTCAGTCATTGGTCAACCAATATATGGGCATCAACGCCCATTTGCAGAGCTATTATCAGGCGAAAGGTGGTTGGCCCGCTTTCCACGATAACCATATCACCCATCTACAAGAATCACTGGGTGAGATGCTGCGTCCGTTTGGCTATCTGGTCGATAACGCCACATCACTGCAAGTGCGCGAAATTGATCCTGATCGACCTGATGACCCACCTATCAGCTACGTTGAAAAATCAGATGTCGGCATACGCGAACATCACTCGCGCGCATCAAGCCTCGACACTTTCCGCACCCCCAACCTTGAGGACGGCACCCTCGTGCTCTCCATCGTGGAGGCGATGGGGTTGATCGAAACGGATTTGCTGCGTGCGCTGGCTATTCGTGAAGTTGACGTACAAGATGGGCGGCTCGGACGCACGGTTGCTTGGCTGGAGGTTCTGTCACCCAGCAACAAACCGGGCGGGCAAGATTGGGCAGACTATGCGGGCAAGCGGCTGTCGCTCATCAAAGCCGGGATCACATTGATCGAGTTGGACTATCTCCACAAACAGCCGCCCGTGATCGCGGGCGTGCCCAGCTATCGGGCTAATCCGCGCCGAGGTATCGATGCCGATCCGACCGCAAAGCCGTATTTGATCGCCGTGACCGATCCGCATCCCACTCTTTTTTCTGGCCGAACCAGTGTTTATGCGTTCGAGGTCGATGAGCGCGTACCGCTGGTGCACATTCCGCTTGCCCGCCATGAGATGTACACTTTCGACTTCGGGGCGGTCTATAATCGAACGTTCGGCCTTGACGCCAATGCGCTGCTCGTGGATTATGAACGCCTGCCGGAGGAGTTTGCAACGTATAATGCGCGCGATCAAAGCCGCATTCAGCGTCGGATGGACGTTGTTACGCGCCATGAACACAGATTGAAGGAGGGACCCTTTTCTATCGAGACGCGCGAACTGGATATATATGGAGATATCGATCGTGAATAGGGCTGCACGCTTGCTAACGGCACACACCGAAACAGAACTGTTTATCCACCTTTGCGCGCTGTTGCAAAGTGCGCACGATCATGATTTCCACGTCACGCTGGGCAGTGTTTGGGAAAATGATCAAGCCGCTTTACGAATCGCTATTGAACAGCCGATGCGACAATATACCGACAGCCAAATCATTTTGTTGTGGAAGACGACTCATGTTTTTACCCTCAGTGAGGCAGGTTCCCTCAATTGGCAAAGACCGAATGGGCAGGTGATCACAGGATTGGTTAACATTCAGATGGCTTTACAACATATCGACGACAACGCGATCGAGCCTTTGCAGACTTTATTGGCATAACTTAGTTTGCTGGTCTCGCAAACAACTGATCAGTCCGTTCAGTTGCAAGATTGATCTACATTTTCATTTTCAGGAGTCTTTTACATATGTCCTACCCGTTGTACGATTTTGCTTACATTCCCAAAATCGATGATCGTTTGTCCGAGCTTGAACGACTTTCCCTGGCCGAAAACTGGAACTATCGCCACACTCCGAATCCCCGTCCGCTGCCGATTTTGTTCAGCTATCTGCACTACACATTTATTCGCCTCGAAGAAGAAGGCAAAGTCGCCATCACCCCGGAGCGCGATAAAGCCGCCTTCAACTGCGGCTTGGTCACGGAGAATCAAGAGGACATTTACGCCGTCTTTTACCCGAACAAAACGCCGCCGCCCGATTGGTATTTTCGCGGCTTCTTTAAGCGTAACGCGCACGAATTGATGGATTTTTCGCCGTTGCCGCCGCCCGCCAATTATTTTATGGAGCCAGCCGAACTGATCTATGATACGCGGCTCGAATTGCGTCCTGACATCGATCACATTATCGACGAAAACATCGACCGTTTCCCCGAATCACTCAAAGAAATGAACGATAATCACCGCCTGCGGATCACTTTCGAGGGTGCCATCAACGATGCCGTGCAGCGTGTGCGGCGCAACTATAAAGCGGCGGTCCCGCAGTATTATCAGGGACGCATTCAACTGCTGCTGCCCATGTACTTGACCGATCGCACCCACGCGGATTTGGCGTTGGTGGTCTATAAGCAGGGCAATGTCTACCGTGCGTCTACCTGCCTCACGCTCGATATGGCCTACAACAACGCGCGCCTGCTCGCTAAACTGGATGCGGACTGGCTCGATCCCTGAGCACCAACGGGGTTGCCCGTGATAATGCCAAAGAGAGGAACTTGCGCGTGTCAATCGACCAATATGGTATCCACCTGGGGCCACTGTATATTCACTTTTACGCCCTGATCCTGCTGACCGGGATTATGGCGGGAACGTGGCTGACGGCGCGCCGCGCCAAAGCGCATGGCCTCGACCCCGATCACGTCTGGAATGGCCTCATGTGGGGCGTAATTCCCGGCCTGATCGGCGCACGCATCTATCATATCCTGACGCCTTCGCCCGCCTCCGGCCTGTCACTCCAGCATTATCTGGAGCACCCGATCGAGATGCTGTATATCTGGAACGGCGGCCTCGGCATTTATGGCGCGATCCTCGGTGGCGCATTAGGCGTGTGGCTCTACACCCGCCGCCACAAGATGTCGCTGCTACCCTGGCTCGATCTTGCAACGCCAGGGATCGCGCTGGCGCAGGCGATTGGGCGCTGGGGCAATTTCGTCAACCAAGAATTGTACGGCGCACCATCCAACTTGCCCTGGGCGATCACGATTTCGCCCGATCGACGGCTGCCCGGCTACCTGGATGTGGCAACCTATCATCCGCTGTTCTTGTACGAGTCGATCCTCAACTTGCTGCTGTGCGTCGCGCTGATCACTATCGCGCGGCGCTTTGCCGATCGGCTGCGGGTGGGCGATCTGCTCTTGTTGTATTTGATGAGCTACGCGGCGATCCGGTTCGCGCTCGATTTTTTACGGCTGGACAGCGCGGGCTTCGGCAGCATCACCTTTGCGCAGACCGTTTCGGCGCTGATCTTTGGGGCGGCGCTGTTCATCCTCATCGTGCGCCATCGACTGCCCGCCAAAATTCCGCAGCCCCTGAACCCATAGGCGCTGGGCATTTGAATCATTTGTATGAATTGTTGCGGGTTCGTATGAAAAGCCTCGGCTTTGCGCTAGAATGATGGCGAAATATATGTGATTTTGTTGTAAACTTAAACAATATGGTCAGCAGCAGTGGCGAGGAGCGCAGATTGCCCACCTGGATGGTTGTCGAGGACGAACCCGATATTTACGATGTACTCCTGGCGATGTTCGATTTATGGGGGATCGAGGGCGTCGCCTTCGTTGATGGCGCGGAAGCCGTCACCTGGATCGACGACGTGGACAGCGGCAAGATCGTCAACGATCTGCCGGAACTGGCTATCCTTGATATTCGGCTGCCAGAGGTGAGCGGCCCGGAGATCGGCGAACGGCTGCGCAAAAGCACACGCCTCGGCGACGTGGCGATCGTGATGATCACCGCCTATCGACTCAGCCCCGCCGAAGAAGAGCAGGTGCTCAAAAAGGCGCACGCCGATATGCTGCTCTATAAGCCGTTGCCGGCCATGCTCGAATTCAAATCGCGGCTGGAGACCATCATCGCCAAACGCAAGCAAAAGGCCGTGGAACATGATCCAAAATAGTATTCCCCAAAAAGGCGCGCAGGCACAGTCACCGCCGCCACAGGCCGGGGCAAATGCCGCCACACCCCCGCGCAACGCGATGCAGAACCTCAACCCGACGCAGCGGATCGCCCGCCGGGGCCGCGACATTATGCTGATCGGCTCGTTGGTGCTGCTGGTGGGTCTGGTGGTCGGTGCGCTCAGCGTCTTGATCGTCCTGCTGATCCCCAGCACGCTGCTCGAAGTGATCCTGATCGGCGTGACACTGGTGCTGCTCATCAGCGGGATCGGTCTGTTGATACGTGGCCTCACCTATCGGCGCGACAACGAGATCGCGCGCGCGGTCGGCGACCTGCTGACGGGTGAACTAGACGATCGATTCGTGTTCATTCGCAACCTGAGCCGCAATCGGTTGGGCTACATCGATGCGCTGTTGATCGGGCCGCCCGGCGCGCTGGTGTTCCGCGTGACAAGCATCGGCGGCATGTTTCTCAACGAGTCCGCCGATTGGCTGGAAAGCAACGATGGTGGCCGCACCTATTCGCTCTCGCGCAATACATTTACGCGCGAAGCGGTGATCGATATTCACGCGCTGCGCAAGTTTTTGGCGCGCAACGGGCTGCCGGAAATCCCGGTGTTCGGGGTGGTGGTGTTCACCAATGGCACAGCACGCATTACGACGCGGCAGCCAGTCGTGCCCGTCGCCGAACTGCGCACCCTGATGTCGGTGCTGAAGTGCGAATATCTGGTGAAAGATCGGGTCACGCCCGATCAGGCGCACCGGGCCGTGATGGTGCTCTACAACTGAAACTGATCCCGCCTGCTCAGCCACAGCGGAATCTCCGAAATAGGCGTGTAGATACGACATTAAAATTAAAATCAAAGCGGGGACAACCAAACCTTGAAAGATCGTATCCGCATTCAGGCCGTCGAAACGCTGTCCGCTGATTGGGGCGTGCTCAAAAAGACGACCTTCGACTATCAGCGCGTCGATGGTGACTGGCAAACGTTGACGCGCGAGACCTACGATCGCGGCGACGGCGCGACTATTCTGCTTTATAATCGCAGCCAGCAAACGGTGATTCTGACGCGACAGTTCCGTTATCCCGCCTTTGTGAGCGGACATCATGCGCCGCTGATCGAAACGTGCGCGGGTTTGCTCGATACCGATGATCCCGAATCATCGATCCGGCGCGAGACCGAAGAAGAAACAGGCTACCATATCCACGATGTGCGGCAGGTTTTTACCGCGTTCATGAGTCCCGGTTCGGTCACGGAAAAGCTGTTCTTTTTCGTTGCCCAGTATGATCCCGACTCGAAGGTTAGCGCGGGCGGCGGTCTCGTCGCCGATGGCGAGGATATTGGCGTGTTGGAACTGCCCTTTGAGCGCGCGCTTCAGATGATCGCCGAGGGGGAGATCGTGGATGGCAAGACGATCATGCTTCTGCAATACGCGCAGATTCACACCTTGCTCGGCAGTTAGACGGGCGACCCGATAATGACGCGGCGCGCGGTTGGCCGTACTGAGCGCGTTTATTCACGAATCGAGTCGATCGCGCACCTAGTACCACGTCTCCCACAGCCGCCGCCCAACGATTCTGCTCACGAACGCCCCCTTTGAAGGTTGGGACGCACTTCGACGCCGCGTCCCGTATTTTTGAAATCGCCTGCGAAAATTTGACGATTCTCTTGCGCAATTCTTGCACAAGGGCGATACCATTGCGGCAAATGCCGATTCTAACTATCGATTGATATGAGGTCACTTGCTTATGGACGCACAAGCCCAGGCACCCCAAGCGGAGCAGTTCCAGTTCCGCGCCGAAATCCAGCAGTTGCTCAATATTCTCGTACATTCGCTCTATACTGACCGCGAAATCTTCCTGCGCGAATTGATCTCGAACGCCTCGGATGCGATTCACCGTTTGCAGTTCGAGATGCTGACCGATAAAAACGTGCTCGATCCCGATGCCGAAGTCAGCATCCGCGTGCAGATCGATGAACCCGGCAAGACGATCACCCTGACCGACACCGGGATCGGCATGACGCGCGAGGAAATGATCGAAAACCTCGGCACGATCGCCCATTCCGGCGCGCTCGGCTTTCTGAATGCGCTCAAAGAACGCGGCAGCGGCTCGACCGACATTATCGGACAGTTCGGCGTCGGCTTTTATTCGGTGTTCATGGTGGCCGACGAAGTGAGCGTCACCTCGCACTCGTATCATCCCGATACGCAAGCCTGGACGTGGACATCGAACGGCGGCGACGCCTATACGCTCGAACCCGCCGAAAAAGCCACGCGCGGCACGGAAATTCGGCTCAAGCTCAAAGACGATGCCAGCGAGTTTTTCCAAGAATATCGGCTCGATCGGATCATCAAGAAACACAGCAACTACATTCCGTTCCCGATCTACCTGGGCGAGAAGGTCGCCAACCAGCAAACCGCGCTGTGGCGACGCAGCCCACGCGAAGTGACCGAGCAGGAATACACCGATTTTTACCAGCAGCTCAGCTACGACTCGGCGGCTCCGCTGGCGCAGATTCATATCGTGGCTGAAGCACCTGTGCAGTTCTACAGCCTGCTGTTCGTGCCCTCAAAAGCCGATCGCGGCTTGTTTACGACCGAGGGCACCGACAACGGCCCGCGCCTGTATGCGCGCAAGGTGCTGATCCAGGAGCACTCGAAAGACTTGCTGCCGCAGTGGATGCGCTTCGTCGAAGGTGTGGTCGATTCGGAAGATCTGCCGCTGAACATCTCGCGCGAGACGGTGCAGGCCAACAAGGTGATGGCGCGCCTCAAGACGACGATCAGCGGCAAAGTGATCGGCGAACTGGAGTCGATCGGCGAAAAGGATGCCGCCAAATACGCGACGTTCTGGACGGAGTTCGGGCGCGCGATCAAAGAAGGCGTGGCGACCGATTTTGCGCTGCGCGATCGGCTGCTCAAGCTGCTGCGCTTCCGCACCTCGCGCGATCCAGAGGCGTGGGTATCGCTGACAGAGTATAAGGCGCGCATGGCCGAGGGTCAGACCGAGATTTACTACCTGTTCGGCGAAGATATGAAATCGATCGCGCGCAGCCCCCACCTCGATATTTTTAAGGCGCGCGGGATCGAAGTGCTGTTCCTGACCGAGACGATCGACAGCTTCATGATCAGCGGCATCCCGGAGTTCGATGCGGTCAAGCTGCGCAACGGCGCGGATGCCGATCTCGATTTGCCCGCCACCGATCAGCCCGAAGTTGGCGAAGCGCTCAGCGATGACGCGATCGGCGGCTTGATCGGCAAGTTCAAGGAAGTGCTGGGCGAGCGCGTGACCGAAGTCCGCGAATCGAAGCTGCTGACGGCGAATCCAGTGCGCTTGGTCACGCCCGAAAACGCGATGGGCGCGGATATGGAGCGCGTTTATCGGATGCTCGACAAGCCGTTTGAAGCCCCCAAGCGTATCCTCGAAATCAACCGTCGCCACCCGCTGATTCGCAACTTGGCGGCGCTCACCGACGACGTTTTGATCGACGATGTGGCCGAGCAGTTGTACGAATCGGCGCTGCTGCAAGAGGGCATCCACCCGAATCCGGCGGATATGATTCCACGCATCGAGGCGTTGATGGAGGCGGCGACGCGGCGGTCGTAATTTGCCGGAACCCTTCATCCCCTAGCCCCTTCCTCCATTCAGGGAGGAAGGGGAATCACACCGTAGGCACCTCACTACCCCTTTACATACGATAGTTTTTCGGCGACTAGGCCATCACGCACGCGAAACACGTCTACACCCCGAATGTGCCCCGGCGTGTCGCCATCCACGCCCCACCGATACAACCAGCACACCGTGCAGCGATCACCCGCCGCGAACATATCCTGAGTCTCGAAATGCGCGTTGGGCGATTCTTGAAAAAAGCGGGCCCAAAATCCGCCAACCGCCGCTTGTCCCTCGAAACGTTCGCCATTTGGCATCGGGCTGGTGTTTTCAAATACACAGTCGTCGGTCATTAGCGCCATCACGGCAACGACATCGTGCTGTTCGATCGCATCATTGAAGCGGTTGACGACATCCAGCGTGATTGCCGAAACGCTGTCAATTGGCATATTCACGTTCATTTTGACCCCGATCGTTCCGCTAGGCTTTGAAGCGATCGCAGAAAACGGCGATTTGTCCGCTGTGTTCGCGCTTGTGCCCATAGAACGCATAGACGATGAAATCTTCGAGGCTGTACACCTCGCCGTACCAGGGAATTGTGCCGACCTCACGCAATTTCTCGGCTCCAAGCTGCGCAGCCATCGCCATCGCCTGCGCGTGTGCGTCCCGATATTCGGCGAGTGACTCGGCAACGGTTTGGTTTTTCCGCTGGGCGACCTGCTCATCGTTAAAGCGACCACCGGGCGCGCGAAATTGTTCGAGTGTCGGCGTGGGTTTTCCGTCTTGCGCAACCTCGGACAGCGCCTCCACCAGCGCGATTTCATAGGCTGTCAGGTGCGCGATCAGGTCTTTGGTTGACCACGCGCCGCAGACACCGGTCGTCTCACGTTCGGGGTCGGGCACATTGCCCACCGCGCCCAAAAAGGTCAAGTCGCCGTATTTCAAAATATCCAATGCGTTCACGCGATCCCTCCCCTGAAGCTCATTTTTGCATCACCCGCGCTCACTATACGGTGAAAAGCTTTTTTGCGCGAATGTAACAGAAGCCACTTCAGGAGAAAGGCCGACTATGGCGCGGCGGATTGAGGCAGCCAAGCCTGCTTTCCAGATGAGGGTTCACACGGTAGGAAGCGCTGTTTTCTGTTCACAGACTTGACGCTGAAAAGAAAATTCTCGCGCGAATCAGGGTGCAAACCGTTTCCAATGGCCTTCGGAGACAACTTCCACGATGCCATCGATCACTTTGATGGCAGTCTGATCATCAATCCCGTAGGTCGGCACGGGTACCTCGGCAGCCATTCTTTCCACGTTGGCCGTGGAACTTTCCGGGTGGCTCGCGTGATCCAGGTGCGGAAGCAACGCAAAGTCAACCAGTCCCAGCCCCTTAGCGATGACGAAGGGCGTATTCGGGTCGTCGTAGGTCTCTCCGAAAATAGGGGCCGTCACCATGCTGCCGGCGCTCACCCCAACGTAGACCGTCTCGCGCAGCGACGGCAGGAGGTCTGCCAATCCGGACTCCCGCATCCAGCGGCACAGATACAGGACATCGCCGCCAAACACCAGCAGGGCGTCAGTCTCCTCGACAGGAGCGACCCAATTCTCTCTCTTGATACTGGGGAGCGCGGTGAGTTCCAGCACTCCCAACGACTTCCAACCCAATTCAGTGAGGGGGCTGGTGGCTAATCCGCTGATGAATCGGTAGGCCATTGCAGGCCCGACGGAGAAGGGATATATGGCAGTGGGAATGCAGAGGGCGCGGGACTCGGCAATCGGTTTACCCAGCAGATCAACCAGCGCGTTGTGGATACTGGTGTTTTTGATGCCAGCGGAAGTGAGCAGAAATTTCATGATTCTTCTCCTTGACGATTTCATGGGAGCCGAACTGCTCTTCCAGTCCCTGTCTTTGGTGCTGAAGCCGAATTACTCTGGACCGCAACAGCTATGCACAGAACATACATTCTACCGTGTGTTTTTCCTTTTTCAACACAGTGACTATCTCTCCTTGAAATGTACCCCGTCCTACGGAGCCAGGGTTAAGGAAGAGCGCGTTGGCGCTCAAAATAGGCTGCTGGTAAATTGCATGATTTTAAGCACTACTTTGAGTGATCCTTGGTACGAAAACACTCCCTCTCCATACTCACGGAGAGGGCAGGTTTGGATGATTTATTGTATTGACGCGCGGTGAACGGCTTATCTCCCCGTCGTTGTGTTACGGAAAGGGGATGAGGTTTACACTCAGCCGCGACGCTGTAGCTGGCGCTCGATGCCCGGCTCAATGCCAACCTGCGCGCTCATTGCCACTTCGTCGGGGATATATGGGCGGGTCAGCGACGCGGTGATCACCTTGACTTCGACCCCATCCGCAATCTTGACATAGGCCACGCCAGCCGCCGCGTCCATTTGCGTGATCTGCCCGATGATCCCGCCGAAGGTGATCACCTCGTCGCCCACGCCCAGCGTTTTGACGTAATTGTTGTGTTTCTTGAACATCTGCTGTTTCGGGAAGATCACTAGGGACCAGTAACCCGCCAACAATAAGACGATCACGATCGAAAATGCGACAAATTCTTGCATCGCGTCACGGCTCCAAAGTCTGATTGCTCGCTGCATCAATTATAGTGGGAAGCCACTTCCCAAACAAAAAGAGCCGCATCCCAACGAGCGATTACAGGAAGCTTCAATTGACCCATAAATGGTCGCATTCAGCCCAAATAACAATCTACGCTCGCACTCAAGTTTAGATTTTGCACCCATTTTTTGGGTGAAAGCGCAAAAGGGTGCATTCGATTTCGGAAAGCAAATCATGTCCTTACCCACACTATCGAAGCCCTCTTGACATTCAGGTGAAAATGCCATAATATATCTGTTATGGATATATCCGTATCAGATGTAAAGGATTAGAACGAATGTCAGATGCTCCGGTTCGACCACAAGATATGCTGCCACTGACACCCGCCGTGTTTCATATTCTTTTGGCGTTGGCCGATGGTGAAAAGCACGGCTACGGCATCATGCAAGAAGTCGCCCAGATGACGAATGGGGCAATGCGCATGGGTCCCGGCACGCTGTATGGGACGATCAAACGTATGTTGGAGATGGGTTTCCTCGAAGAAAGCGAGGAACGTCCCGATCCGGCGCTGGATGACCAACGCCGCCGCTACTATCGTCTGACTGATTTGGGTGGGCGTGTCGCGCAGGCCGAATCTGCAAGGCTGACGCTGTTATTGCGGGTCGCTGAGTCCAAGCGGTTGTTAGGCGGTACAACATGAACATGCAACCGAACCCGCCCAGAGTGATCACCCTCTCGGAGCGAATCTATGCGGCCTTGCTTACGCTCTATCCCGCTGCTTTTCGACTCGAATATGGAGCGCAAATGACCCAGATTTTTCATGATGTTTCCCGCGACAGCTACCGTCGTCAGGGGGCAGCCGGGATTGTGCTTTGGTGGTATTC
>JBBRMW010000053.1:0-25842 GCA_038230635.1 Aggregatilineales bacterium
GACGGCAATAATCTAGGATGCTGCCATCCCGATTGATGCTGGGATCAATGTGAATATGGAGATCGATCCATCAGTCAATCGGGATGGCAGCATCCTAGATTATTGCCGTCTGAAGGACATCACGATTCAACCCTGGTCACCGTTTCAATATGGTTTTTTCGAGGGCGTTTTCCTCGATAACGCAAAGTTTCCCGAACTCAACCAGAAAATCGACGCAATCGCGGCAGCCCACAGCGTTACCAATTCGGCGATCGCAATCGCGTGGATTCTGCGTCACCCCGCCCGGATGCAACCGATCCTGGGTACGACCAACTCAAACCGTTTGAAGGATATTTGCAAAGCGTCCGACATCACACTGACCCGCCAGGAATGGTACGACATCTACTTGGCCGCCGGGAACAAGCTACCCTGATAATGGTCAAACTAATCAAAGGCCACCTATGTCTAGGTTTGCCTTCCGACTCCCCCTCTCCGTGATGACGGAGAGGGGACCGGGGGGTGAGGTGAATGCGCGAAGTTTGAGTGGTTTCACCATAAGTCGTTTGTATCCCTGGCGAATGGATGGCGCTAGAACGTCTCTGGAACGCCGCTCAAGACGCCTTTCATGCCGCGATCGATTTCCCAGGGATAGATGATATGTGCATCCGTCACCGCGCCATAATAATCCGGCTCGGCCCGCGAAAATAGTGAGCGGTAGGGGTTAAAGTGCATCACGCAGGTCTGTGGGATCGCGCCTGCCGCCTCGCAACGCCCTTTGACGGCGGTGCTTGTGCGTCCGCTGCCCCACACGTCGTCGATGATCAGGGTGCGGCGGCGGCTGATCAGCCCATCGTCGGGGAATTGCAAAAAAGACGGCCAAGCTGCCAATTGTGCCGTTGCGGTTGACTCACTCGGAAACGCAACGGCGGCGATCAGCACATAGCTGATACCCAAAATCTCGCTCAGCAAACCGCCCGGCACCAGCCCTCCGCGCGTGATCATCATGAGCGCATCGAAACTGCCTGCTGCTCGCAACTGCGGAACCATGACATCGACCAGACGATCCACATCTGACCAAGATAATAACTCGTGGCGGATCGGGCCGCGCGGATTAAGCATCCTGAAACCTCGCTCGCTGGACAATGATCAAAATAGATCGGAATCGATCGGAATAGGATTTTGAACGCCCGGATTATATGGCAACTCACGGCGTGCGGCAAATTGGCAAGGCACACGATCCTATTCTCGTCCAGCGTGAAACGAGCAATAGTTTGTTTGCCTGCTATGTTATCGAATCGCATACACAATCTATTGCTCTCTCATTGCTAGCAATGACCGTGCATCACGGAAACTTTCCAATCGCGCAACACGCATTTTACATTTGCGATCCATAGTGAGAACACGATGCAACTTGAACATAGGGAGCGAATCAACGTGAACACACGCACAAAAGTTATCAGCCTATCAATGACCGCGATCCTGATCGCGTTGCTGATGTTCGGAGCCAGCGTCCCCGCCAATGCGCAGGATGCGACCGCAACCGCCACACCCGCCGCCACCCAACCCGCCGCCAAAGGCGATCGTGGCGCGATCGGTGTGGCATTGGCTCGCGCATTGGTGGTCGCCACGGCCCAAGTCACAAAACTGCCGAACGAGCAAATCCTGAACGCACTGCGCGATGGCAAGACGATCAACCAGATCGTGGCGGAACAAAAAGCCGATCCGGCTGCCGTGCAAGCTGCCGCCAAAATCATCCTCACGACTGACATAACCAATGCGGTCGCGGCAGGCACCATGACCCAAAAGCAAGCCGATAAGGCGCTGCCTTTGCTGGATAAACTGATAAGTGCCGCGATGGACCGTAAAATTATGCTGCCGCCAAGCGAGATTGAAAGGTACGCGACTTCGCTGGAACTGCGCATCTTGTTCGAGGCGACGGCCAAAGCCTCGAATATTTCCCGGCGCGAACTGTTGCCATTGTTGCGCGGTGGGCAAACGCTGGCTGCTATCGCCACCGCTCATAATGCCGATCCGATGGCGATCATCACCACCGCCACCGATCAGCTGACCAAAGCCATCAATCAGCGCGTGACGGCAGGAAAACTCAGCAAAGAGGAAGGTGACAGGCTGATCGCGGCGCTCCCCGCTCAATTGACGGAACTTATGAATAAGGTGAATCCTCTCGACAGCAAAACGCACGGCAAAGGTAAAGGTACACCGCAACCCACTGCCCCCGCCGCCGATCAACCCACCATCGCCGCCACCCCTGCGCTCTAAACATCCTCATTCACATCACCCTCAATTCCGTGCCAGCTAATGGAATGGGACTTTTGGTGAAATCAAGTAAACCCCAAGTATTGAAACCCTCATCCCCAATCAGGACTAACCCCGGCGAGGTGCCACGAACCGCATGACTCCCCTCTCCGTGAGGACGGAGAGGGGCCGGGGGTGAGGTGAATCAATGCGTGGTGTTTGATGAGTTTGACCATTAAGCGGTGTAATTCGTCTGGGGTGGCTGTTTCAGCACGCAAAGGCGAGGCTGCTCCCAGACGAGAATGCCGCTATAGATGGCAAAAGCGTGGGCAAACGCCATGACAATGCCTCACCTCTGAACACACCGTTAAAATGCTGCAATTCTCAAAACTCATGAATCCTTTTGCTTTCTTTTGCCATCTTACAGATGTCATTGAAAAAGCCAAAAGGAACGATCCATGCTGTATCCCAAAAATGTGCCAAATATCGAACGTATTCTCCGTATCGGACTGGGTATCGTGCTCGTCGTCATTGCCGTAACGGGCGGGTTATCGGGACTCGCCGTTGGCGGATTGTTTTTCACAGCGGGTTTCGTCGTGATCACCGGGTTTATTGGTTGGTGCCCCGCTTGTGCGCTCATTGGGCGTAAAATCAAGCATAAAGCAACCACCCAATAGGGCATAAACAATTATACAAATGATGCTTGACGCCGATCTCGACCTCATCAACGCGGCCTGCAACGGTGATACTGAAGCAATCGAACGCATGTTGCTTCAGTATTATCCGACCGTGCTGCGTTTTGCGCGAAAATACTGCGCCACGCCCGAAGACGTCGAAGATGCCGTCCAGGAAACGCTCTGGATCGCCTCCCAAAAGATCGGAACGTTGCGTGTCGCATCTGCATTTGTCGCGTGGCTTTTTCGTGTCGTTCGCAATCAGTGCTATCAGATGCTGCACTACAAACAACACGAAGAGGCGATAGCCGATTTTGGCGATGCCAGCGAGGTGTCCTCAGAACAGTCCGTCCTGCTCAAACAGGACGTGATCCAGGCACTCGCGCGACTCCCTCTGCGATACCGCGAAGTGCTGATTTTGCGCGACATCGAAGGCTTGAGTGGCGCGGAAGTCGCGCATCAACTTGACCTTACGCTCGCCACTGTGAAAAGCCGCCTGCATTATGCCCGCGCCACGATGCGTCAGGCGCTCGCAAGTTGGCGCGAAACCGATTAACCGCCCATCTTCTGAACGATGTCGCGGATCGGCTCAGCCCACTTTCCAAACTTTGTGGAACTGCGCCGCCGTCATCGACTTATTGACGAAAGCCGTCACATCGGAGATCGCGGCCACGCCTTTGTACAGATTTTTCGTTGCATCGGTGCAGTTGGTCACAGTAAGGCCGATCGCCGCGATCGCGCTGCCCACCGTCGCGGCCTGAGTCGCCAGCAAATCACGCGCCTTATCGACTGTCGCCGGGAATTTTGGTCCGACCGCACTGCACACCGTGACCGTCAACGTTTGGCCGAGGGACGACGTGCTCAAGGCAGCTTTCGCGTTTGGAAAACCATTCGCTTGGAATTGAGCGGTCGTCGTTTGGACGGCTGCGCTCAGTGCATTCGCGGAGCTGCTAATCGACGTTGCGGCGGGGGTCACGGCACTGGTCGCAACGGCACTCATCGTCGCGGCGGTGGTTTCAGTCGGCGCATTGGCGACCAGCGTCGGCACGGCGCGCGTTGATCCAGGGGCGGCCACATTGCCCGGTGCGATAATGAACAAGTAAACACCCGCCACAATCACGATGATCACGATGGCGGCCAATGCCAGCAATGCCGATCGCGGTGGACTGCGGCGGCGCGCCATCGGCTGGCTGGGAGTGGCACGTGGGCTACGCCGATCGGGGACGGCAGATTTTGTCGCGCCACCCAAAAAGTCGGGTTCGTCGATATCGGGATCGATGGGCGCGCCCCCAAAAAAGTCATCGACATTATCGAAATTGAAATCCGCGTCCGATGGGCTGCCGGCCGCGCCCAAAATATCACCCTTGCGCCCAACACCCGGCACGCTGACTTCATCGAGTTTGGCAAGCAGGTCGCGGGCTTGCGTATGCTTCGGATCGAGCCGCAGCACGTTATCGAGCGCCTCGCGGGCATCATCCGGCTCAGTGACGGCATTCGCCAACAACCACCACGCATCGGCATTGTTTCGATCCTTCGCCAGGATCGGATGCAGGATTTTATTCGCCTCGTCAAGGCGTTCATCCTGGATCAGCCGATAGGCCGCTTCGAGTTGAGAACGCACTGTATCCGCCATTACTCACCATCCCCTGTTTCGCCAAGCGCCTTGATCACCGCGCAAAAAAGCTGTGCGTCCAATTGATTGGGCAGATTCTCACCCTGATAATACTGGCCGCCGCCCAAGTATACCCGCCAGTGCTGATCTGTGTAATCGGTGCGCGCAATTTCACTCAATTTATGTGACCAATCGCGGTGACGCCCCAGCAAATGCAGTTTATGATCAGTCAGGTACAGGCGTCCCGTATCTTGCACCGTATCATTGGCACGAGTCGGCGCGCGACCGTTGCGGTTGCCCTGCTTTAGTCCAACCGGATTAAGCATCACATAGACGATCTCGTCAGGACTCATGAGCGGCGGCGCGGGCGTCAGCGGCGCAGGTCGCAACCAGAGCAAGTCTCCGTGCTGCGTCTGCTGCATACGATAGCGCTGCACGAACCCAATCAGGCTCTCGTGGAGCGCTGTATCGGCATCAAGCCAGCCACCGCGCCCCAAATGAATCATCGCATAATAATAGCGTGCCGCTTTGTTGACCGAGCGATAGCGGATGCGCCAATCATCAATACCTGCGCCCATCTCGAAATCGGCGACTGCGCTGCAACTGCTACACATGAGCGTTGGCGTGGGTGCGCCTAATCCGAACCTGCGCCGTGCCTCACCCAGTGTCGTGGCGCCTTCAGCGTGGCAATACAAGCAGCCCAGCAAAGGCGCGGGTTGCTCGCCGTCCGAGGCTACTGATAGCGGCGGCGACGGGGCATCGGCGATGCCTGATGGCGTGAACTCAGCGTCGTTCAATGGTACTCATCATGGGTTCATAGCGGCGCAGGTCGTAGAAAGCCAACCCGATCCTTGACTGTATCCAACGTTTGATTGGCAATGGCGCGCGCTTGCGCCGCTCCATTTGCCAAGACTGAGTCGATATAACGTGCGTCGTGAGTCAGTTCGGCATAGCGCGCCTGAATGGGCTTCAAACCTTCATTGACCGCCTCGACGACCGCCTTTTTCAGATCGCCATAGCCCTTCCCGACGAAACGCCCCTCGATCGACTCACGACCTTCGCCTGTGAATCCCTCATAAATTTCGAGCAGGTTGTTAACCCCCGCCCGCTCTGGATCATCGCTAAAGCTGATCTGCGATCCAGAATCGGTGACGGCACGCATCAGCTTCTTTTTGACCTTATCGGGCGGATCGAGCAGTGCGACTGCATGGAAATCGCTCGTTTCGCTCTTGCTCATCTTGTGCAGTGGATCATCCAACCCCATCACGCGCGCACCGCTCGGTGGAATCATCGTTTCGGGCAGCACAAACGTATCGCCGTACAAATAATTGAAGCGCCCGGCCAAGTCGCGTGTCAGTTCGAGGTGCTGTTTTTGATCGTCGCCGACGGGCACTGCATCGGTTTGATACAGCAGAATGTCGGCAGCCATCAACGTCGGATAGATGAACAAGCCCGTGCCGACGCTGCCAACTTCCTGCTTAGCCGATTTGTCTTTGAACTGTGTCATGCGATTCAGCGCGCCCATCGATGTGAAACATGCCAAAATCCAGGCCAGTTCCGCGTGCGCCGAAACGTGCGACTGCACAAAAACCGTCGAGCGCGCCGGGTCGATTCCACAGGCGATATATAGCGCAGCCACATGCCGAGCGGCGTCACGTAGTTCGACGGCATCCTGCGGAACGGTGATCGCGTGCATATCGACGACGCAAAAATAGCACTTGAAGTCGGATTGCACGTGCACCCATTGCTTGAGTGCGCCGAGATAATTGCCAATCGTCAAAGAACCGGACGGTTTGACGCCGGAAAATACAACTTTCTGGGGACGGGGAGAGATGCTCATATAGAAAAAAGTTACCTTGCGAATGGTAATGAACGGAAAGACTGACGCCGCCGTGCAGCGCATCATACCGCGCATTGTAACACCGCGCCCATTGTGCGGCAACCTCGTCCTCTTCTCATAAGGCGCTCAGGCGGTACAGGGCGCTCGTTAGTGGATGCGGCAGGCGGCGCCCCTTCAAAAGCGGCATACTCTGTGGGCATGACGGTCTGCCGCGTCCACCTGATTCCACAATTTTTTATATAATCGCCCTAGCCGTTCAGCAGCGATTCGAGCGCATTCCAGGCCAGCATCGCGCATTTGACGCGCACCGGGAATTTGCGAACACCTTGCAACGCTTCCAGTTCTTCCAGATCGTCAGTCAACGCCTCGCCTTTCGTGATCATGGCGCGGAAAGTTTGCACGGCGGATCGGGCCTCGTTGCGCGTTTTGCCCGTGACAGCCAGCGTCATCATTGAGGCGGAGGCTTGGCTGATGGCGCAGCCGTGTCCGGTAAATTTGATGTCTTGGATAAGCTCAGCGTCGTCCAACACGAGTTGTAGATCAATTTGATCGCCACACGATGGGTTTTCCTGATGAATCGCCACTTTTGGCCCATCGATCGCCCCGTAGTTGCGTGGGTTCTTGCAGTGATCCAGGATCGATTCCTGGTACAACGAGTCAAGTGACATAGCCAAATACCTCTTGAGCTTTGTGCAGCGCGCCGATCAGCACGTCGATCTCGTCTGGGACATTATAAAAGTATAGGCTGGCGCGCGCCGTCATGGGCACACCCAGGCGTCGCATGAGTGGCTGCGCACAATGACTGCCGGCGCGGATGGCGACCCCTTCCTGATCGAGGATGGTTGACAGATCGTGCGGATGGATGCCCGCCACCGTGAACGAGATCGCGCCGCCACGTTCGGTCTGCGGACCGTGAATACGCAAGCCGTCAATGCTCGCCAAACGATCGAGCGCCAATGCCGTCAATTCGCGTTCATAGGACTCGATACGCGCCATGCCGATCGCCGACAGATAATCGACCGCCGCGCCCAACCCGATCGCCTGCGCGATGCTAGGCGTGCCCGCCTCGAACTTGTGGGGCGGATCGGCATAAGTCGAATGATCGAGGAATACTTCGCTGATCATGTCGCCGCCGCCCATGAACGGATCCATCGCTTCGAGCAGGTCGGCGCGTCCCCACAAAACGCCGATACCTGTGGGAGCGCACATTTTGTGGCCAGAAAAAGCGAAGAAATCCGCGCCCAATGTTTGGACATCGACGGGCATATTAGGCACCGACTGCGCGCCATCGACCAGCATGATCGCGCCGACAGCGTGGGCGGCTTCAGAAATGTGCGCGATCGGATTAATCGTGCCCAGCACGTTCGAGACGTGCATCAGCGAGACGAGCTTGACACCCGCGAGCAAGCCATCCAAATCGGACAGATCGAGCAGTCCCGCGTCAGTGACAGAGACGAAGCGGAGTTCGATACCGATCCGTTTTTGGAGCATCTGCCAGGGCACGAGGTTGCTGTGATGTTCCATTTCGCTGAGGAGCACGACATCGCCAGCCTTCAAAAACCTGTTTGCCCAACCGTGCGCCACCAAGTTGATTGATTCGGACGTATTGCGCGTATAGATCACTTCGGCGGGTGCTGCGGCATTGATAAACCGGGCAATCTTGGCGCGCGCTTCCTCGTAGGCATTGGTGGCCTGCTCGCTGAGCGTATGGATGCCCCGATGGACGTTCGCATTATAGGTGCGGTAGTACGTTTCCAGGGTATCGAGGACGGCCACTGGTTTTTGGGATGTGGCCGCATTATCCAGATACACCAACGGCTTACCATTGACCATCTGATCCAAAATCGGGAAATCTGCCCGATAATTTCGTATCGTTGAAAGCATCATCGAACCTTCGCTTATTTTCGCTATAAATATTATAACAATTAGAAGTAATTCCGAAAGGTGGAGTTGGAGTCTGAATAGGATGACTCCAAAAACGGTGTTTGCGAATCCACTGTTCCAGACTCGAGGCACATTCCAAATAAAAAGAACGTGGTTGTTACCACGTTCTTTTGCTTGCTGGGAGACCTGGACTCGAACCAGGACTAACGGATTCAGAGTCCGCAGTTCTGCCGATTAAACTATCTCCCAATATGCCGCCAAGTTTAGCACAGGCCGCGTGAATGATCAATAGTGAGCCAATCGCAATCCTGCAATAAGCTAAAAGTGTACCGAACCCGCGTTCAGTCCAAATTTTCCGCCAGCAACGCCCATAATTTATCTCTCAGCCAATCGGGTGCTGGCATTATGACGAGCCGTCCCGTCGCGGCCTGAAAGCGCGCCACATCGAATTGCTCGACGACCGTTTGGCGTCGCAAGGCAATGGGCAGCAGATGATGATACGGTCCCAAATCCATCAGCGTTTCCAGACGATGGTAATTATCGACCAGATAGCGCAGCACTTCCTGCGCCGACCAAATTGGCGTGAAGGGCGCTGGTTCAGCGGCGAACGCCAGACACAACCCGATTTGCGCTGTAGCGTGTGCCGTGTCATGTCCCCGCATCAAATCGAGCAGCGCCGTCCCATACAGGTCGCCGAGCCAGTGGAACCACAGCCACCCCGCCGGACCGTTCATCAGTGGCGCAGCGCCGGGTACTAAGTCCAGGCCGGACGGCAGTTTTTGCGCCAAGTCGTAACTCAAAATCTGCCGCGACGAGCGATAGCGCACTTCTTCGGTTTCGCTCTGATCGGGTGCAGCACTGACCCACATGGCCTCGCCATCGTACCAGTCTATATTGACCGCCCGCCCCTCCAACGTCAAGACCGAGCGTGCGAGCCACTGGCTATCCACCCGCGCGACGGTCTGTCCGGTATGTTGATCGCGGATTTCGATTTTCCGCCCCTCGCTGGCCTTGATATTGCTGTACAGGCTCAGCGTATTGTGCGGATTGGCCTGTTGATCGATCAACTTATTGAGCCGTTCCCCGGCGCGCCACTCGCCGGATCGTCCCGGTTGCAAGTAGTTCATCGCCGCCAGTTGACCCAGAATCGCGGCCAAATCCGCCTCGGTCACCAAGTCCGCGAAGATCGCGCTAAGTTCGGCGATGCGCACCGCGCCGATCGGACTCTGTTTGAGCAGGCTGAAAATCTGTTGCACCGCGATTCCTGGCCGAAACGCGCCAGATGACGCACTGCCATCGCCTATTTTTGGATCACGACTTAACACCTCAAAAATGAGCTTTTCAAGCGGCGTGCGATAAAAACACGCCGCCTGAATCACCCGCTGGCGACGGCTGCCCCGCCCGATGCGCTGAACGAATGAGGCAGCGTTGCCCGGCGCGCCGATCAGCAAAACGGCGTCGATGCTGCCGATGTCGATTCCGAGTTCCAGGGTGCTGCTGGCAAAACAAATAGCGGCGGAAGCGCTGCTGAACTGCTGCTCGATCGCGTGGCGGCGTGTGGGATCCAAATTAGAATAATGTACGAAAACGGCATCGCCAAACGGTGATCGTTCGCGCACGGCGGCGGCAAATGCTTCCACCTCGGCGCGCGTATTGCAGAACGCGAGTGCTTTTCGCCAGCCGTGTGCCCCGAAGGTCTCAAAGTAGGATAGGATGGCTTCGACGTTATCGGGTGCCAGCGCAATCATTTCCGTGTTGAGGGCGCGTCCCCCGTCGATCTGAAGCACCTGTGCGCCGGGAAAGTATCGGGCGGCCGCGCTGGCTGGTTCGGGCAGCGAGGCGGACAGCGCCACATATTGAACTGCGGCGTCGGGTGCATCACCGTGCGTCGCGGCGTAGGCTCGGATCGCGCGAATGCGATTCAAAATGACCCGCAAATGATCGCCGCGCGGCGTCCCATCAAACAGGTGCAGTTCATCGATCACGATGGCACGCACGTTGACGAAGCTGCGCGCCGCCGTCGTCAAGAGCGAATCGCACGATTCGGGCGTGCTGATCAGCAGGGCAGGCGCTTTGTCGGCGCGCAAGGTATTGAAGTCACGGGTCTTAACGCCAATCGTGATACCAAGTGATTCAAGCGGCGGGCTAAGCCGCGCCCATAGATCATTGACCAGCGCTTTGGTCGGCGTGATATACAGAATCGCCGGGGAGGTCGGACGTTTGTCGGGCGGAAGATGCCGTTCGATCAAGGGCGCGATCACGGCTTCGGTTTTGCCGCTGGCCGTTGGCGCACACAACATGATATTTTCGCCCGCCAATACGCGCGGAATGGCCGTGATCTGGGTGGGCGTGAAGTGTCCGTGCCGCGCGAAAAAAGCCGTCCAGGTGCGCTCCAACCCTGTTTTGAGCGCCAGTTGTGTGGCGAGATCGCTCACACTCCGAGGCCCTGACTCAATTCCTGGACGATCATTTCAGGATCGTAATCCGAATGCAAAAACATCAAATCACAGACCGTCACCACCAGTTGGATCAATCCGCGCAGGTTGATCCGATGCTGGCTGAGCGTGCGCGACAACGTGGCGGCGACCGTTTCGGCGAGCACTCGGTAGCGTTCGGCGGTGGGCGGATAGGCATAGGCGACGCTGTGATAGCGCAGCACCATTTTGACGAATTTGAGAATGTCTTCTTTGAGGAAGCGATCGTCCAGGCGCACCTGCTGCGAAGGTGCCATCCACGTCTCGATCGGCATCCGATCGTCGCTGTCGGTGGTCGCAAACATGAAGAACATATTCGCGGGGCTGGCAAACGTAATCGGGTAGTCGGCGCGGGTGTGGTTGGGGATTGCGGTGATGTTGATCCGCTTGCTGGCCTCGCCGACGGCAGCATAGACCATCGACTGGAAAAACGAATTGGCTTTTTCGCGTTGTGCCGACCGTAGCAAGGAATAATGCTCGGATTCGTCGATCAGCACGGCCAATCCGCCATAGCCCAGCATCGCTGCCAGCACGCTGATCCCGCTCAATAGATAGGTATACTGGCGCGCCACTTCACCATTCAGATACAGTTTCGGCGGCTTTTTCAGGCATATCTTGGCATCCGCCGAAGGAACGTTGACCGCCGCGCTGATCCAGGCGATCACGTCTTCGTAGGCGGATTGGCTGCCACATTCCGCGAGTGCCAGCAGTGCCGCCGATAACGGGCAATCTTCGATCGGCTTGCGTTCCACGAATTGGTGCAAAACGCCGGGGTTATCGACCGCCTTACGCAGCAAATGTGCGAAGCCACGCTCGTCAGTATCGGGATAGCGCAGTCCGTGAACCAGCGCTTTGTAAATATCGCGGGCGCGACCCGGCGGCGTTTCCTTCAAATCGAGGCTGGCTTTTGCCACCACGAAGTTTTTGTCGAAGGCGTTTTGTGCGGCCAGTTCGATGAAGTGGCTTTTGCCAAAGCCATAATCCGCGATGATTGCCATCGCGTCGCCGCCATGTTCCAGCGTCCGCTTCAAGGCGCGATCCAGGCTGCCCGCCTCTTGTTCGAGGCCAATGGTCAGGTCGCGCACGTTTTCGAGCGGCACGATGCCCATCCGCAGCGCTTCGAGCGTGCGCCGAGTGGTGAACTGGTCAGAAAAACCAGCAGGTGTAGCCCCATCCGAAATGGTCTCGAACTGGCTGTACGGCAGGGTATACTTGTGCCCCGACGGAAACCGCACTTCCCACAGAAAGCCGCCGTTGTGCTTTTGGAGCAGCGTGCCTTCCCCTAGCTGGCGATGTGTTACGCGCTCATATTGCATAATGCCCATATCCGTTTAATAAGGTGCCTGCGCATCGTCGGCCTGCGCATTCTAAGTTTGATACTGTCCCCGGATCAAGCCTTCGGCATAGTCGACGGGAATCACCGTTTCGCCTTCTTCCTTCTGCCGGAACCATTCCGTAATCAGCGCTTTGATGAACAGGCGACGATGGCTCATATCCAAGTATGCGTGGCGTGCGGCTTCCGAGAGCACCGCGATATTTTGCGTTTGAACATCGGCGTTCAGCTTGACATCGTAGGCGACCTCGAAGATCGACAGCAGCCGCGAGCCGATCTGAACCAGTAGCTCGGAGTCGGGAATGTCCAGATGATCGAGGTTGATCTGTGGGCTGAATGGATTCGCTTTGGAAAAATATTGCGGCGCTTTGATACGCTGATCGAGCGCCTGATATTTGGGGATGATGCTCTTGATAAAATCGGGCGGTACGGCGTACATGAACATCGCGCCGGGTAAATCCTCACGACAACGATCGATCACTTCACGCAAGTTATCCGTCGCCACTTTCTCGGATTTGCCGCCTATGCTCAGCATCCGGTCGCCTTCATCGAACAGCAGCACCAGCCCGGTATAATCCAGCGCGCGCACCGTCTGGCAGAGCGATCGCAACATGCGGAAGGCGTTCGTTTTGGTGATCTTTTCGGTGACTCCGATCGTGCGCAGATCGCGCATATCTTCGGGCGTCACTTCCTCACCCTGCAACCAGCGCGTCAGTGATTCGACCCGCAGTTCCTTGTTGTAGAGCAGCGCATTGAAATAACCGATCACGGCTTTCTGATAGCTGAGGCTGTCGATCGCGGTATTTGCCAGCGTTTCGAGCAGCGCTTCCACGTCGGGCAGTTGTGCCGCCGCCGAGTCGTTCAAATCGGATCCGCTGCTTTCTAACAAACGGCGCAGCGTCCCTTCCAGAAAATGCCCCAGCCCGCGTTCCTCGTCACGATTATCACCGAGTTCGTGCCAGATAATCGACGAGGCGACCGCCGCATAGACCCGCTTCTGATCGTCGTAGGGGCTGTCTTTGGGACTGAGATCGACTTTGCTGACGGCGAAATTGCGCTCCCAGGCACGATCGCGCACGCAGTACAGAAAATGCGATTTGCCGCTGCCATAATCACCGACCACCAATTTGAAAACCGCTCCGCCCTCGGTCAGATAGGATGACAGGTAATGCTTGTCGATCGCGCTCAGGATCGATTCGTTACCGACGTTGTAATAGCTCACCCCCTTGGAGAGCGGCACGCCGGATTGTCCCAAAACCTGGATGATCTGCATGGCGAGGCGTTTTTCGGGCAACATGAAAGTCTGGTTCCTATTCGTCTTTGTCGAAAACGATGTCGCCCACATAGCGGCCATCGTGGGGTGCGCGACCCTCGACGATCCATAGGCTGCGGGTCGAGCTATCCACTTGCGTTCTGATCGCCGAATGTGCAAACACAACCTTCCCGTTATGGCTGCGGTGCGGACGAATCGCAATCTCCTGAAGATCGTAGGCGAACTGTGCGCGTGAATAGTCCGCGAAGCCGCCCTTGCTTGGTGCGCTGAAAAATGTTCGGGACTGGCGCAGCAGCACCATTTCAAAATAGCAATCGATCACGTTCACGCGCGTGTTTGACGGATCGCGCTTTCGCCGCGCCGCTTCCCAGGCACTATAAAACTGCGCGATCCACGTTTCGGGGTTTTCGTTTCGGCCAACGATCATTTTCGCCGCCGTTTGATACGCCTTGATAACCGCCTCGATACTGAGCGGCACACGTTTGATGACCATTTCATTGCCATAGTTGATCGACGCCGAACGAGTTTTAAAATTGGCGGCCACCTCAAAACGTCCGATCTCGAAATTGGGCGGCTTCCCGCCGATTTCGAGGCCTTGTCCGGCCAGCGAATCGCGCAACGCTGCCCCGAACAGCATCTCCAGGGCTTCCTGCGCTTGCGTCATTTCACGGTCGAGGTGCGGAAGCATTTCCATGATGCGATCATCCGCAATTTCGACGGTTTTGAGCGTCTCAAACGGATGACTCAACCGCACCACATCGACCGGGGATGTGCTCATTGCGCCAATAATCCCCTTCAGCGCGCCAACCAACGCTGCCAGTTCTTTGGCCTCGCGTATTGCGTTCGTGATCAACGGATTGACGTTTTCTTGTGCCGAGCCGAGAATTTCCTGGACGCGCTGTCCTGGCTCTTGATCGATGCTGGCGTTACTCGCGGCATAGTCGCTCATGGCAGCTTGAATCTTGCCAAAGGCGCTGGCTTTTCCCTTGAGCGCTTTGATGAGATTGTTGGTTGCTTTCTGCTTCTGGCTGTATTCATCGCGCAGTGTTTGGAGCGCCGCGAGGAGTGATTCGTCTGGCATGATTACCCTTTACGGTAAAAACAGGTTCTTGATCACCTATTATAACGCCATGCCTGCGCCGCGCGAAATAATGGTTGGTAACCGGGTCAGGGCCATTGCAAAGTCAGGGAGAAGTGTTGAGATTACCGTTCACCCCACCCCCTAGCCCTCTCCCCACTGGCGCGGAGAGGGGGAATCAACCGTCTCCGGGCGCCCCTCTCCATGAAATGGGGAGGGGTAAAACGACTTTGCAAACGCCCTGTCAGGTTTTGGCACGGTTAGAATCACGATCGATATTCCTTTGGTACACAAGTACCCTTTAGGTGTCAACCATTTTCCTTTACACTTCTCACATATCTCAACGCAATCTCAATACAACCTCAACGTTTGTTGAGGTTGTTGTGTGTAAACAGTTGAGAGCAAATGTGATAGCTATCGGACAATTACCAGGATACTGAACGTGGAACGACTGATACGTACCTCTCACCGGAAAATGTCCGCAGTGCTCATCCTGATCCTGTCGATCTCTTTCGCAGGCGTCATGACCATCAGCCCGACCGGCCACGCGCTGGCCGCTGGGAGCACGCATTATCTCGACGTCAACAAGGGCAGCGACAGCAATAATGGCAGCCAAGCCGCACCGTGGAAAACAATCGCAAAAGCCACAAGCAGCATCGCTTCGGGCGATATTGTGATCCTGGCGGCGGGTATTTACCGCTCTAGCAGCGGCTTCAATTTTGGTCCGGCGGGCAAACCTGGCACACCGACCATCTTCAAGGCGGCCTCTGGCGCGCGCGTCATCCTGACTGGCGGAAGCGACGAGGCCGTCAGTTCCAGCACGCCCGATTACTTCCGTGTGGAAAGCCTGTGGTTCGGTGGTAAGTATGCCCCCAACAGCAGTGCCACTCCCCAATTTTCGGGAACGGGCAAGGAAATCATCAACTGCACATTCTTCGGCTTTTGGCAGGGGCCACTATTCGGTTGGACGCAGGATACGCTCTTTCAGGGCAATCGTCTGATCGACAACGGCGGCGATCTGCATCACCACGCCGATTATTTTTCGAGCGGCGCGGTCGGATCGGGACAGCTTTCCAACCACATGATCCTCGATCATAACATTGTGATCGGTGGCCTCGGCTATGGACTCCACCTGGAACATGGCCCCAAAAACGCGATCGTGACCCGCAATTTCGTGGCCGCCCAGGGCTGGGGCAGCTATGACAGCGGTTCCGACGATTTGTGGCTCAATAACTTCTATTGGAAAGAAGTCGATTTGCCGCCTGATACGTCGCAACTTTGGGGCGCGTATGTGGCGGATACAAACGCCGTCTATAACAACAACGTGTTCGGCCCGGCGGGCGGGTATGTCAACAATCAGTCGTCGAGCAGCAATATCCACGATGATTATAATGCCTTCAGCACCCAGAATGTTCCGGGTGGGACAAGCTCGCAACCGCATGGCAAGGGTCATATCGTGCTAACGGCGGGCCAAGAACAAGCGCAGATCGGACTTTCGGCGGCGCAGATCGACAGCACCATCGCTTCGATCAAAGCAGCCTTCAAAGTTTCGGGCAGCCGCACCGTGACCACCTTGTTCAACGACTCTTCGATCGAGCCGCTGTTCGGCACGATCACGTCAATGAGGATTCCAGCAGGCAGCCCGCTCTATCAAACTGGCTATCGCTGGCAAGGGGCCAATCAACCGTTGGACATCGGCTTCAACGTGCCTGCGCCCACGACAAAAGCGGGCTTCTGGAACGCTTTCCGAGCCTATGCGAACCAATATGGTTTCCGTGAGTACAACAATTACGGCTACGCGCTTGGTACCGGTCAGGATGTGATCGGTGTCTATCACGCCGGGACATTCAAACTACGGTTGAGTAACAGCAGCGGTTCGGCGGATATTTCGGTCGCATTCGGCAGTGCCGGAATGTACCCGGTGGTCGGTGACTGGACTGGACAGGGCATTGACACCATCGGCGTGTATGACCGCGCTCACGGCAATTTTTCTCTGCGCAACAGCAATACGCCGGGCAGCGCCAATGAAGTGCTGACGCTCGGCAACAAAGGGGATCAGCCGCTGGCCGGACGCTGGTCGAAGACGGCCACCCACAGCGGTGTCGGCGTCTTCCGTCCCACCAACGGCCTGATATATCTCAAGAACGTGCTGACCACTGGTTTTGCCGATTACGTGATGGTGCTCGGCAACCCAGGCGATATTGGCATCGCAGGCGACTGGACGGGCAAAGGCTATGACACGCCGGGCGTGTTCCGACCATCGAAGGCCATGTTTTACCTGTCCGATAAGACCAGCGGCACGGTGTTCGCCGAACACATGGTGGCATTTGGCGCGAGCAGCGATCTTCCGGTCGTAGGCGCTTGGACGGGGCTGAGCAGTGATGGCATCGGTAGCTTTCGATCTTCGACGGGCATGATCTATCTCAAAAACACGCTGTCGGGCAGCAATAGCGATGCCAGCTTTGCGTATGGTCAACCGGGCGATGTTCCGGTGGCGGGTCACTGGGTCGATCCCGCGTCCGCCATTGCGCCCGCACCCGCGTCGTCGCTTAATGACAGTTTGATCGCGCCTGCGCCCGTGAATGCGACGCAGCCGCCCACTCCCACGAGCGTCATACCGCCTTCGAGCTTCGACGGCTAGACGCGAAGAATCTGCCCAGGGCTAAAAGGCTTGTCCGGCACGAATGGTAAAACCAATCAGGCACCACGCATTGGAGAACCTCACCCCAGCCCCTCTCCATAAGTACGGAGAGGGATGTCGTGCGGCTTCACGCCCCCTCTTCGCGGGTACGTACCCTCCCCGGCCTTTTGCGGACGAGCCTTGAAAGGTCGGTACCTTACAAAATCGAGCGATCCAATTACGGCGAGGCGGTACGCGGTTTGCTGCTGAAGTTGCGATCGACGATCTTTTGCCAGACCGGGCGCGGTACGAACCCAGGGCCGAGGATCGAATACGGGACGTTATCGTTCTTCGGGTCCCAGCCGATCTGCGCGCCATAGTTCAGGTTCCACACGAAGGCCAGTTGAATCCAACCCCAGTTGATCATTTCGGTGATGGCCGCATCGGTGTAATCAGCTTCATCGGCGAGCGTGTTATCGGCGGCGAACTCGAAACCACGCGGCGGTGGGGCCGGTTTCTTATTTGGGCCAGCAATATCCTGCATCGACGGCCAGCCAAACTCAGTCACGCAAATCTTTTTGGTGCTGCCCGCCGTCTTGATCCGCTGTTCATAGCCTTCGAGCGTACTCTTGAAACTCCACTCGTGGTGCGGATTATCATACGGGCCGCGAAATTTGCTGCGCTGCCCCTTCGGATCGCGCGGGGCGTCCTGATAATTGACGGTCGGCGGCAAGTTGATCCCATTGTGGTGTGCGCCCACGCAGTCCGCGAAATTGAGCATCCCAGCCTTGATCAGCGCGTCCATGTAGACAAAATCATCGTAGAACTGCGGTGGGCTGCTGATGCTCACCGGTGATAGTGCGCCGCTGAGGATCAAGATATTCGGGTCGATGGCCTTAACCGCTTTATAGGCTGCGCTTAGCAAGGCAACATACTGTGCGGCCTGCAAGCCTTTTGGCGAATCCCATTCACGGTCGAGGTTTTGCTCGTTCCACACTTCGACAGCATGGATCGCGCCGGGGTATTTCTTGATAATGGCGGTCACGAAATTCACGTAATCCTGCGGATCGCCAGGCGGCCCGTTGTGATCAGGGTTGGCGCTCGCGCCCTTTTCGCGTGCCCAGCGCGGTGCAGTGACCACGCTGATCAGCACTTTGACATGATATTTGGCGGCCAGTGGAATATCGTTATCGAGCGTGCCAAAGTCGATCGTCCCTTTGACTTTTTCGAGGTCTGCCCAGCGCACCTGATACTTGAGCCAGTTCAGCTTGAGTTGGTCGCGCACTTCCTGCATCCAAATGTCATACGTTTTGGAATCAGGGTTTTCCTGCACCTGAACGCCCAAATCAAACGCCGTATCGTTGATGGCCGGGATCGTTGCCCCCAGCGTGGGACTGCCAACGGCTTGGGCGGCGGCAGGCGCATTGGTGGCGGCCCCGACGGGCGCGGCGGTTGCGGGTACATTGGTGGCGGTGACCTGGAGCGCGACGGCGACAGGTGCGACGGAAAGCGGCGTACCGGATACGATCGCGCCGAGCGTTGGCTCGTTGGTAGGGACGAGCGGCTGTTTCGTCGCCATTGCCGCGATCAGGACCGGATTGTTCGGCGATCCGCTGCTGGCGTTGGCGGTAATTCCGGTGGCTGCGTAAATGGCGATGAAAGTACACACGCCCACGCCAATTGTAATCACCGTCCAAGCCAATGCAAAACCGCGCAAACCGCGTCGGTACTGAGGGGTTCCGGTCATATTTTCGATTGTCATTGAGCTAGAATCCTGCTTTCGATAAGATTTGATCGCACACCACCGATACCCCTCGCCATTGTTACGGAGAGGGGACAGGGAATGAGTTAGTGCGTCACGCGATGTAGTGCATCGCACGCCGGGCAGCCGCCGCCCGGGCGAATCATCGCGTAGCCCGCCTGCGGATCAGCGCCATAGCCTGTGAAATCGACGTTGAAGACGATCATCAGCCGCACGCGCCCCGAATTAGAAGCGAGCACCGCCGCCTGTGCCAACCAACTTGCCTGATCGGCCACGGTGGTATTCTGCGCCCAGCCGAAATTTCCGGGCAGCGCGCCATAGCCTTCGGGCGTCAGATAGCCCAGTTCGGTGAAACACGCAGGCCGCCCGAACGGACGGGTCGCGCGCCGCAGCATCGCATAGAAATAGCGAGTCGGATAATTGCCACGCGGATCGCCGCTAGATTTATAGGGGCTGATGATGCCCTCGTTATAGTGGACGCCCACGCAGTCCATGTAGGATGCTGCACCCGCGCGCGCCATGCCGCTGTAATAGTGATCATCGTTCCAGACCCGATCGAGGCCGAACGCGCCTTCCGCCCCGGTCGGAGCGAGTGCGCCGCTGATCACGATGGTGCTGGGGTGTGCCGATTTGATCGCGTTATAGGCTTTGGCGAGCAGCGTCACATATTTGGTCGGATCGATCTGCCCGGTCGGCCATTCACGGTCGATGTTCATCTCGTTGCCGACTTCGATGGCATCCGCGCCATTGGTCGCCATGGTGCCGACAGACGAAGCAAAGCTGCTCTGATAGCCACTGTCGGTGAGCGAATTGCGATCACCCACGACGGATAACAAAATCTTGAATCCAAGTGCATGAGCCTGATTGATGACGCCGCTCGCGCCATCGCCAACGTGAACTTGCTGCTTGACCCACTTCATGCCCGCCGTGCGCATGGCGTTGACTGTGCCATCGCTCAGACCTTGTACTTGGCCGCCGAGTTCAAAGCGGCCACCGACACGGCCATGCACGGGCGCAGGATTGGTGGGGCGAGGCGTTGCGGTGGGCTTGGTATCGCCATTCCCGCCACCATTTCCGCCACCACCGCCTGCATTGCTCACGGGCAAATCGGCGATCACCAGATTATTCGGGATGATCAGGTATACGACTAAAACCCAGCCTGCTTGATTAGATTCGGTTTTGACGTGCAGCCATTTTGAATCGTCGGTGCGGCCATCGGGGGTCAGCTTATCGCCACTTTGCAAAACGGCTACGCCATCGGATAGGTGATCGGGAGCGCTATGGAGCGTGAGAATGGGCGAGCCGACGATGACTTGCGGATAAGTCTGGGCGCGCGTGACCAGACCGCTGGTGGTTAGCACCACCAACACGAGCAGACAAGTTAACGCGGCAATTCGCTTGAACATTCGGTTTGAATCTCCTGCTGACCCAACTCAAAAAAATCGTGGACATTGTAACGCGAGTCCCGCAAAAGCCAATAATGCGTCAGGCGAACGCAGGGCACGTGCAAAGTCAGCCAGAAGTACAAATACCGATTTTATGGGCGCTACTTGCTTAATTCAACCTAATTCATTCGGGTGATTTTATTGTAATTATTCTGGATTTTCGGTTTTTCAGGGGGCCTCATTCCGCTGAAAATGACCCGTCCTGACTTTGCACGTGCCCTGCAGGCGAACGCAGGGCGATTGCAAAGTCAGGCACAAACGTAAAGTTGGTAATGCTAGGCTTGAATTCCCTCACTGCAACACTATTTGTCAGTAACTTTGCGGTCAAAGCCCGTTTGATTTTTCTTGGATTAGACGGTTTTTTGGGTGAATAGGTTGTCACAAGTGACCCGTCCTGACTTTGCAATCGCCCTGCAAAACCTGAGCGCATTATGGCAATTTAACGGGCGGCGTTGTAACATGGCGCGGCTTTGTCAGAGTGGGCGTGTAAAGGGGGCTATGGATATTTTGAAGAATCAACGTCCCTTACTCACCCATACGGAAAAAGGGTGGCACTGGGTCATGCCAACCTTTGCGCGAGCGGGGGCACTTGCAGCGGCAGGCGGACTCGGCATCCTATTCTATGCCAGCCAGATTGAACCGCGCTGGATCGCGTGGCCGACATATCGCCGGAATTTGGTCGGTTGGCCGCGCGCCCTGAACGGCTATCGGCTTGTGCAGATCAGCGATCCGCACTTGGCGGCAGGTCGTCCGCTCAACCCGTCGCTGGTGCGGCGAATCGTGGCACGCGTGAATCGAATGCGTCCCGATCTAATTGTTCTGACGGGCGATTTGGTCAGCAAGCTTGATACCATGAGTCGCGCCGGGATCGCCGAACTGGCGACGCTGCACGCCCGCGACGGCGTGTTTGCCATTCCGGGCAACCACGATTATTTGAACGATCTGCCGTGCATCCGCGAGATCAGCGAAGCCGGCGGCGCGCAATGGCTGATCAACGATCGACGCACGATCCAGCGCAGCGGCTCGGAATTCGTGATCGCGGGTGTTGATGACGCCTGGGAGAGCACGCCCGATCTGGATAAGACATTGCGCGGCGTGCGTATGGGAACGCCCGTCATTCTGATGGCGCACGAGTCGAATTTCGGAGAGCTTGCGGCGCGCGATGGCCGGGTGCTGCTGCAACTTTCGGGGCACAGTCACGGCGGGCAGGTGCGGATTCCGGGGCTTGGGCCGTTGGCGCTGCCGGATATGGCGTGGCGCTATCCGCTCGGTTGGTATCGGATCAAAAGAGGCGGCGCGGCTGAGAGTCCCATGTGGCTGTACACGAGTCGCGGCCTGGGCATGGCGGAGATCCCGTTTCGCCTATTTTGTCGCCCAGAGGTGGCATCAATTATTTTGAGTGCGGCGGATCGATAAAACGGTCTGGCCGAATAACAGGCAACCCTATCGGGTTCGACCCCTACCCAGACGGCGTGCGGTAAGGAAGAACCCGTCGTGGTCGTTCATTTACCCATTTCTCACTTCTCATCCTGAATAACTCGCGATTTGACATTACATACCGATGGTTTTACAATCTATCTACAATAGCGGCACGCCTCCCAAAAAACCGATTAGCGACCGCTGAAAATGTAAGGTCGTCCCATGCGCAAATCTCTGGCCGAATATCCTGACCAACCGATATTCAATATGAAGGCGGTCGAGCAGAAGACGGGCATTTCAGCGGCGACTTTGCGGGCGTGGGAACGGCGCTACAGCCTCGTTGAGCCGCAGCGGACTGCGAGCGGCTATCGCCTGTACAGCGCGCGCGATGTGGCGCTCCTGACGTGGGTACATGATCGCATGGCGGACGGCTTGACGGTCAGCCGGGCGGTGGCGATGCTCGAAAGGATGCGCGCCAACGGCGATCCCATCGTGATCGAAGAAAGCGACGGTGGGGGGCGTCCGCGCACTAGCGAAGCGCCTAATCCGCCGATCGCACTTGTAAAGCCTTTGTTCAATGCACTGGTCGCCATGGACAGCGCGCGCGCCGATGCCGTGCTTGAGCAGGCCTTCGCTTTGTATACGACGCCAACGGTGTATATCGAGGTGGTGACACCCGCGTTGGTGGCAATTGGCGACGCCTGGCACAATGGCACACTGTTTATCGCTTCCGAACATTTTGCCACCAATTATTTGCGCGGGCGTTTATTGGCGTTGCTGCGATCATTTCCCCAACAAGACAATATGCCCAGTGTATTCGTCGGCTGCGCACCGAACGAGCAACACGAGATGGGCGCGCTCATTTTTGCGGTGCTGCTGCGCCAGCAAGGCTATAACGTCATCTATTTGGGACAAGACGTGCCCATCGATGACGCGATTGAGACGGCTATCCATGAGCGTCCAGCGATGCTCTGTTTGTCAGCGGGCAATCCGGCGACTGCCCTGCTGCTTCGCTCGGTACAGGCACGGCTGTCGATCGGCACACCACCGACCCCATTGTTTGGTTATGGCGGGCGGGCGTTCGATCTCGACCCGGAACTGCGGGCAAGCATCGCCGGGCACTATTTGGGCGTCGATCCGCGCCAATCACTGGCGCTGGTACATTCGCTGCTGAGTGAGTCGCGTGATCCGCACAATGGCCGAGAATGATCTACGCAGACGCGACCTGCCGCCTCCGCAAAGCACCCCGTCAATGAAATGCAATCGTCCTCGCACCTACCCGCGCCGCCGATTCTCGCTATAATCGCCGGGGGTGTATGATCGGGCACATTGCCCCGCAATATATTTCTGACGAGAACATTTATGACCTCGACTAGCGTTTCAGAGCTACCCACGCCCGCCGAACCTTCAGGAGCGGGGCGCTTTCGTCTCGACTTGAACCGCCTCCTCGTGCCGTTTTTGGCGATCTTCACGGCAGTCATCATCGGCTCGATCTTGATCTTGCTGGCAGGCCTCGATCCGATCAAGGCGTATATCGGGCTGCTGCAAGGCGCATTCGGCAGCGATACCGGGATCGTGCGCTCGCTGACCAAGATGGCACCTTTGATATTGGGCGGGCTGGCCGTCGCTTTCGCGTTTAAGGGCGGCCTGTTCAACATCGGCGCGCAGGGGCAGCTGATCATCGGCGCGGTGACGTCGGCCTGGGTCGGTTTCGCGGTGAGCGGACTACCCCCGATTCTGCACATTCCGCTGGCCCTGTTGGCCGGGGCGGCGGGCGGCGCACTGTGGGGGCTGATTCCGGGCTTGCTCAAGGCGTACACGGGCGCACACGAGGTGATCTCGACGATCATGCTCAATTATGTGGCGAGCCTGTTGGTCGAGTGGCTGGTCACAGCCCCCACGGCGGATGCCTCGGCTGGACCATTGGCGGCCTGTCGCGTGGTCGGTGGGTGCATCGCCAGTCGCACACCGCCAATCCTATCGAGCGCGATGCTGCCAAACCTGTACACGCCTTCCGCCGCTAATGGCGAAGTGCTGCACCTGGGCGTGTTATTGGCGCTGCTGACGGCGCTGCTGGTATCAGTTTTGATCTACCGCACGACGTTCGGCTTTTCGCTGCGCATGGTCGGCTTGAGCGCTGGGGCGGCGCGGTATTCCGGGATCAACGTGGCGCGCATGACGGTGCTCACAATGGTGATCGCGGGCGCGCTGGCCGGGCTGGCGGGTTCGATCCAGACGTTGGGCGTCAATTATCACTACGAGACGAACCAAAACACGACGCTCGGTTTCGACAGCATCGCCGTCTCGCTACTGGCGGGCAATAACCCATTGGCGATCATTCCGTCGGCGTTTTTGTTCGGAGTGCTCAACGCGGGTAGCACACAGATGCAGATCGTCTCGCACGTCCCCAACGATTTGATCCAGGTCATCCAGGCGCTGATCCTGATGTTCGTGGCCGCCGATCAGATCATCCGATCGCTGTATCGGGTGCGCGCGACGGGCGACGGTGGCGAAAAGGTCAAGCTGAGCAGCGGATGGGGGCAGCGCTAACATCATGGATTTCAATATCAGTCAGACGACGATCGTGGCGATCGTGGCTGTCATCAATGCCAGCATCCGCAGCGCTACGCCGATCGTTTTGGGCGCATTGAGCGGCATCGTCAGCGAGCGATCGGGCGTCGTCAACATCGGCATCGAAGGTATGATGCTGGTCGGAGCCTTCACGGGTTTCATGGTCAACGTCTACCTGAGCGCCGCCAATGTCGCGCCGATCTTTCAAGTACAGCCGATACGTCTGTTGATCGCGGCTCTGGTGGCGATGATCTGCGGTGGCCTGATGGCGTTGCTGCACGCAGTACTCTCGATCCGCTTCAAGATCGATCAGATCATCAGCGGAACGGTGCTCAATATCTTCGCGGCGGGCATCACCAGTTATCTATACGTATCCGGCGCAAAGACGCTGGGCGGGCTGCCGACGGCCATTTTGAATCCGATCCCGGAGAGCGCAGGCATTGTGTACCGCCTCGGCCAAATCATCTTCAATAAAGACATCCTGACCTATTTCACGTTGGCGCTCGTGCCGCTGACCGGGTTCGCTTTGTTCCGCACGACCTGGGGTTTGCGGACACGCGCCATTGGCGAGAATCCGCGTGCTGCCGATACGCTCGGCATCGACGTCTATCGACTCCAATACACGAATCTTTGGATCAGCGGGATGTTGGCGGGCTTGGCGGGTGCAACGCTGACATTGGTTGGCATCGCCTTTGACCGCAACATGACCACGGGGCGCGGCTTCATCGCGCTGGCTGTGATGATCTTCGGCGTCTGGCGGCCAACGCGAGCGCTCTGGGGCGCGATGCTGTTCGGCTTTGCGTCGGCACTGCAAGTCCAGTTTCAAAACGGTGGACTCGCCAAAGTGATTCCGCCGCAGTTCGTCGAGATGCTGCCGTATATTCTGACGCTGGTTGTGCTGGCCGGGTTTGTCGGACGGGCGCGGCCACCCTCACACGTCGGTCAAGCCTATGAGGTGGAATAGATTATGAACAATGTCAACGGCACCGAAAAATCTGTCCGCCCGCCCGCCGATCAACCCGTTGTGCTCGAATTGGAAGGCATCACCAAGCGCTTTCCGGGCATCCTGGCGAACGATCAGGTCAACCTGACGCTGCATCGCGGCGAAATTCTGGCGCTGCTCGGCGAAAATGGCGCGGGCAAATCGACGCTGATGAATATCATCTATGGGTTGTATCACGCCGATGAGGGCGCGGTACGACTCAAAGGCAAGCCGATCCAGTTTGCCAACCCACGCGAGGCGATCCACAGCGGGATCGGCATGGTGCATCAGCATTTTCAGCTGATCCCGGTGATGACCGTCGCCGAAAACGTGACGCTAGGCGAGGAAAACACCGATCCAGAGGCACTGGTCGCGCACTCGGATGCGTCCACCGGGCACCGCGCTAACGGTGCGCCAAGTGGTCTCTCGCGCGCGGTGCAAACAGGTTGGGGTGTTTTGTGGCGGGCGCTGCTGCCGATCCTGGCGATTGCGGCGGGACTACTGATCGGGCAGATCGCGCTGCTGCTATCTTATGTGATAGCTACGCATCTGGTGAGTGGGCCGCCCTTCGACAGCTTCCAGTTCGATTCGCTGCCGATGGCCGAACGGGGACGGCAGGCGTTCGCGGCGGTTTATCCTAACC
>JBBRMW010000054.1:0-25822 GCA_038230635.1 Aggregatilineales bacterium
AACCGCTATTGAAGTGGATAGCGGCGCGCTTCCCGCCACCACTTAAGTGAGTGACCGATGGACAGGACGCAGAGCGTCATCGCCAATGTGCGTTATCAAACGCCGAAAGGCAAAGGTGCGAGCAAACTCAAGGGGTTGTTGCGATACATCCAATATCGTGACGACCGTGACGGGCATATCCCGCAAGAACAAGGCTTGGAGCGTTGGGTGGATCACGGGTTGGGTCGTAACTTTCGGGAGATTGCGGCCAACTGTGAGGCACTCAAATCAGATCATGTCCAGGCGTTCACCTTTGTCATCAATCCCAACCCTGACTTGATCCAATTCGTGCCGGAGGCACAGCGCGAGTCATTCGTCAAAGCACTGACCGAAGCGACAATCGACCAGTTCTTTGACGACCGCGATATTGCGGACATCGAGTACAGCTACGCGCTCCACCGCCGCGAGACGACCGATAGCAGCAAGCCAGGGCGTGACAATCCTCATACCCATGTGATCTTGCCGGGCAGTTTCGATAGCTGGGTAGATGGCGCGCGGCTGCCGCTTTACATGAATCGAAACAAGCACGACAACCACATTGAACTGCTGCACCAAATCGCGCAAAGTGAAATCGCGCGGCTGCTTGAGCGCGACATCGGGCTGGATTGGGAACAGCGCTACGATATGTGGCTGGCCGAAATAAACAGCCAATCGCAACCCATCATTCCACCCGAAGAAGGTTTAGTAGAACTCAGATTAGACGAGCCTGAAATCATACCTGTACGACGCTGGTCCGGGCCGTCGCTTGATATATAGCGAACGATTACGGATACGCGCCGAATTTCATACCGTATCCCATGAGGATGTTCCGATAATCACGCTTGGCATCTACAACGAGTTTGCGCAATCGATCAACATTGCCCTCGCTCAGGCGGATAACTGCAATCTGGACACGTTCCCGGTCAATTTCAAAAGGCTGCTTACCGTACTCATCAACGATGTCGAGCACCGTTTGCAAATCCTCGTTGGGGAACGTTTCTTGCGCTAGCGCACTTACATCTTCTCGCAACAAGAGGTTATAGCTGACTACACCTTCCGCTTTCACGACATCGACAACAGTTGCTTCAGGAACAGGTTGACCGCTGGATTTCAGATGCTCGATCTGCGCATAGATTGCTTGTTTGACGTTCCGAATTGCCTCACTTGCGGTTTTGCCCTTTGAGCGGCAGTCCGGCAAGCTCGGCACCTCGACCACATAGCCACCCACGCCATCCGGAATGAGAACAATCTGCCTCATAATTCGATCCTCTTAGGAAGATGGAGCCGATCCGTTATGCTGAACCGAGCACGAACACCCCGAGTCCTCAAGCAAGTTTACTGGCTTCGACTTGCGCCTGGCACAATTTGGTCAGCTTTTCCATGATTCCTTGCCGTGCGGATTCCGTTAGCGTTTTGCCTTCCCAGATGTTGCCCAACTCATCAGGGAGCCGATCCAAATGCCAAACGACGACAGCAGGCTTCTCTACCATCAACTTGGACTCGGGATTTGCCCAAATAACGGCGGGTAGAACCTATTGCTTGAGGAGATTTTGGCAGGTGCTCAATGATGAACGTCAGCGAACTGCTGTGACCCTTTGCCGGCAAAAAACTGACATGCTTATGTAATTGGATTTTCATTCTAAAAATCAAAGAACGCCATATCAGACATTTGCAATGTCGGCACCAGGACCGAACGATCCAGATATTTATTGCCGCGTTCACATGATGTTTCTGGCGCGAAAGAACAGGCATGACACGATGCACCATGCAGCGAAATACGTCCTTGCCCTGGGATTCGCTCAGCACAAATAGGGTCACTTGCGCATAACTTGGCGGCCTCCAATGCTTCGATAAGATAACCGCTCAAAAGATTGGGTTCGCCCAGGCTAACCAACCCGCCAAGCGTTCCTTCACTATCGGGTGCGGAGGTATAAATTAGAACGCCCGCCATTGGCCCCCCCTCGCGTTGCGGTGGGCGCGAGTAGATGCGCTCGCGTAAACTCGCGGAAGCATAGCCACAATCGAGCGATAATTGGCGCATCAGTACATGGGCGAAAGTATGTAACAATACATAGCGAATCCCCGGAAAACCCTCTTCTGGTGGTTGTAACCGACGAGCTTGCCGCCAACTTTTGTGCGCTTCAAGGAATTCTGCTTCGCGCGAGCGTACCCCGTCTAGTCTCGACCAGCGTTGAATCGCTTCCTCATCAAATTGAATAAAAATGCCTTCGCCCCGTATTTCGTTGGCGGGCACCCACGTTGGAAGTTGCCGAGAAAGCGGTGCAATATTGCTGAAAATAACCGTTTCTGGGTCGCTTGTTTGCTCCCAAGCGTCGATACGTGTGAACCCAATCATTGCAGTCACTTCGCGTAACCGTTCGACAAGTACGACCTTTTTAAGTTGTTGTCGAAAGTGGTCGGGCGGCATAACGGCACGCACCCGAAAATCAGCACTATTCGTAGCTGGATCGGCGCGCGTCAGAATTTGCCATTCAGGTGCCCGGAGATCAGGTTGTTCATCTGATGGACCATCGTCATCTGCATCACGCCTTTTCTGTATGGCACGTAATAACGCCTCGTCAGGGTAATTCGCCAATTCGCCAGTGATTTGTCCAATCGATCGAAACGCACCTAGGACTTCGGCAGAAGTGATTACCTGGACTCGTGCCCAGTTGTCTTCAATCAGCTGCGCAAGACGATTACCCTGCAAAGGAATGGCTAAGGTGCTCAAAACAACTGGAAACCAAGTGTTGGATGTTCCCAGCGTAATCGGACGCATTCGGTGGGTACAAGTCTCAGGATCAAAATCGCGCAAATGAGGACGCCGCCCCCGGCATTTAGGGAGTTTTTTGGGGCCATCTTGACCAAACGCTTCGGTAAGACGACGGCGGGAATTGCAGATAATACATTTGACCTCAATATCACGCACCTCGCCGGATGCTCCCAGTTCCAGTAATTGGAGCTGGGGTGCGTCGCACGAGGTTCCCTGATGCACAAATTCAATCCACGGAAAATCATCTAAATGACCCTCCGGGCAAGCGACCATGAAACGTGCTGGAACTACCTCCGGCTTGCGTCCTTTGCTCTTGTTGCAATTGATATGTCGATAAACCGTGCGTTCTTGATGAATAGGGTCTTGATACAGCTCAAATAGCCCAGATTGAATAGGGGCGAGCGTGCGACACAGCGGACACACCAGCCAGCGGGGAAAAGTTGCCACTGGAACCCCTATTTTTGCCAAGATGTCAAACGGTTCGAGCGGTTGCCCGTCATTATCGACTTGAGGTGGCGCGAGTAGTTTACGCACGCTGCGCATGGAAAAACGCACAGCACTCAGCAACCGCTCTTCGGAAATTTCGCGCATATATTGTGGATCGGTAGGCCAATCCTCCAACCCAGAAACGATCACTGATATTTTGGGTAGGTCAACAATAGCGCCAACGCCATAGGTAAACATGACTTGGCTAGGCCGTACTTCACCCACCCGTACTGCATAATTCTTTTTGGGATCAGAGCGATTCGCACTATTGGGCGGAATGCCGTCGCTCATGGTATCACTTCCTCTACGGTATTTGGCACTCGATCCATCCCAAAATCTTTCAAGACAAGCGCAACCCCTGGTTCCACGTCGCGCAAGGAGTTGAGACAGGTAAATAGGCTCCAATCTTCTTGATATGGCTGCTTGAGCAGTTCGCGGGTACGGCCATCCTGTTGGCGTTGGTAACCCAATATGGCACCGCCAGTTACCGCGTTGGCTTGACTAACCCACGCATCGAAACGCGACTGAATCATCGACCGTACCAGATCGGCCGCCTCGGGCTTTCCTTCAATCGTGGCTGCACGGATGGCAATCACCTCCGCGATCTGCAACATTTCCGGGGTAATCGAACTCACCTGACCCGCTTGCTGGTTGGCATTAAACTGAGCGCTGCCCAATCGAAACAATGCGACCAGAATTCCAGTCAAGCCGCGATCGAGCGCTCGCGCTGAAAACGGTGTGACCGAAAGCGCTTCGACCTGGCGGTAAAATGTGGCATGATAATGGGTAAAGCGCTCATAATGGCTCAAATCGCGCGGGCGCGCCCAGTTGTAGGCGGCACAGACCATACCCGGTGCGTTGCGTCCGACGCGACTTGTTGCTTGAATATACTCGGCAGTCGCTTTCGGCTGGCTGGCAACTACCATCAAACCGAGCCGACCAACGTCAACGCCAACTGAAATCATGTTCGTTGCCAGCACGACATCCAGGGGACGCCGAGCACCTGGTGGTGGATCGCCTGCGGGAAACGGAATTTCCAATCGATCCAACAATATCGGAATTTCCGAAGCGCTGCGTCGTGAGGTAATCTCCGCCACGCTATCGGGATGGATGCTCCGTTTTTTCATCCCACGATCGCCCATTCGTAGGAGACGGCTGCGCAGCGCATCATCCGTGACTCGCTTCATGCCGCCCAGTTCGCGCATAGAGTTGAAATAGCCAACCAGCGTCATATAAGGGTCGGCAGCTTCTCCATACTTTTCGTGCAATACTTGCGCCGCTGCCATGTAAGCCGTGTAAACGCGAATCAAAACCGTCTTCAGACGAATGCCTGGTGCGCAAATTCCCAGGTAACGACGTCCAGGCGAACTGGTATTACTGGTCTGCCGCCTGGCAAAGAAGCTGTCGTCGGCATCCAGAGCGGCAGGCGGGAATATCTTCACGTCACGCATGAATAAACTGTTGACTTGTTGTGCGGCGCGTCGAATTGTCGCGGTCGAGGCGATCACTTTTGGGCGGACTTTAACCCCATCCAAATCCCATGATGCCAATTCGTCAACGGCGGTCTCATACAGTCCCACCAACGTTCCGAGCGGGCCTGAGATCAGGTGTAACTCATCCTGAATAATCAAATCGGGCGGTCGGAGCCTACCAATGGGGATAGTATCGCAGGTGGGAAATCGTCCTTTTTTGTTATGATGATCGGAGTCTTCGATTTCAGGTGAACGGAAGCCGTGACGTGGGCAATAGCCTATCACCCTCCCGAAAAGCATTTGCGTCGGACCTTTCCAGGCCATTTGCGCAAACTTATCCACCGTGGCGATTAACAAGGACGGAAGTCGGCGATACACCTCCTCATCGACGACCAATATTGGCAACCCTTCGTCGGGAGATTGACGGCGACTGAAGGGGCATTCGCCGCGTGGATCACCACAAAACTGCAAAGTGCGTCCTCGTCCTTGCTGATAGCTTTCGACGATAATATCGCGCCCTGGCCTGATCTCAGAGCCACACCAGGGGCAATTTGTCAACTGTGCTGGCGTTCCACTTCCCCCAACTGCGCCTTGATAACTGATCGTGCCGTGATCGCGTTTGATCGACTCTGCCGCTTCGCTCGTTCGATTGGGCGTACTGCGCCGCCCGACCCAGAGTCCAATACGGAACGGCTCAGCGCCCCACAATTCTGGATTCGTTTGACGAATCACCTCGCACGCGCAAATAAGCGAGGTGGCGCGCTGAAACTGTTGTAGGGTAAGCAGGCGAAGCGTATAACGCATCAAGACCGCAATACCTGCGCTACCATCGTAACCCCCTACAACGCCTTGCAAGCGTCGGATCGCCAAGGTAAAGGCGGCGACGCCCAGGTAGGCTTCGGTTTTGCCACCACCCGTCGGGAACCACAGTAAATCGACATAAGCGTGTTCGGGATCGGAACGCTCTACCCGCGTTGGATCGACCAGGCTGGGCAGGTTGAGCAGGATGAACGCCAGTTGGAATGGACGCCAACTTCGATTTTGCGGGATGTCCAGCGTGGCAAGATCGGGCGCTGCTGTACCGCGCCGAACTGCACGTGCGTAGAGTGTACGCACGCGCTGATACCACATCGCACGATTGGCGAAGCGAAAGGCTTCCGCCGCTTCTGGATTGTTATCAAGCAGCACTAACCCCTCGCGGATACGTTCCATGGCGTCCGTACAATTGGTGAGCGCAGTCCGAGCCTCTTTGCGATATGGATGCAAATCCAGGTTATCGACCATATGCTGCGATTGTTCTTCAATCCAGGCTATGTAGGCTTCGGGCAATACCCCCAATGCCTCACTAAAGCCGCCTTGCACCGTTTCGGCCAGGGTTTCCATATCGAGCGTCAACCGGCTAAATTCTGGGCGCTGCGCGTGCGTGGGTGGCTCCATGCGCTCGACCTCACAGCGAGGCACGACAGCGGTGCGGACTTCGATCGCGTGCGACCAATCATCTGGCGCTTTTTCCCACTCGACACCAACGCCATGCCCAACGGCAAATTCGATCTCGCGGTGGTACAACATCGCCATCGCACGATCTTCTGGGTCATGCGGCGCGTAAGCCTCTGCGCGCCGTTCAAAAACGGCCTCACCGCCGGGGCCGCGGACGACTAGCTCCGGTTGAAAAAGCCAAGCCTCATCACGATTCTTGGGCGGCTCTTTTTGGGCGTTTACCAAGAAAACGGTCACTAGCCCATTCTGGCGAATCAAACCGCGTACATAGACATCTTTGTTTTCCGGATCGGGGAACCAGGGATCGATATTGCCTTCCCGAATCGGGATTGGCACTGAAAATGCCTCGATCGGCTGGCGCTGCCAGAAGCGGCTAGGCTCGGCGTCGGGATCGCTGACACGCTTATATTGACCCCATCGCGCAATGATCTGAAGGTAGGCAGCATCCCGAGCAATGCTGAATGTGAGACCGAATGAACTCGGCAGCATGGCCGTAAAATCTGGCAAGACAGGTTCGGCATCACTCGCGCCATCTTCGCCATCGGTGCCGCCTTGCGCCAACGGGCCAATCTCGCTTTGATAGCCGTCCACTTCATCCGCACTCACGAGTTGTTCGCCGCGCGGCGCAAGCATCCCAACCAGATAGCGTCCGCGAACATATGGCTCGGTAACGATCTCATCTGGCCCGCCAGCAGGCCCCAACAAATCGCCGATCACGAGTCGTTCGAGTTCGTCGCGCAATTCCAACGATGAAGGGGGCGTGAGGATCGGCGTGTCAGTCATGATCGCTCTTTATGTAATATCCAGTAATTGTACCGTATGTGCGGCGACTTTCTCGCTGCGCGTCCCGAATTGCACGCGGAGCATCTCGCCTTGTGGCGATGGGAGGACATCTTGAATTTGACCGACGCCATACCGTTCGTGGCGGACTTGATCGCCGACGACAAAGGCGCGCTTGAGCGATGCAAACTCGCCGCGCAGCATGACCGATAAGCGATCGCCGCCTGCCAGTGTGCCACCCACCACCTTTTCCGCTTCGATGTTTCCTTCCGCGACGAAGGTATCCCACTGGTTGTCGAAGTTCTTCAGCCGTTCACCGTTGATCCGCAGCGAGAGAACGGTTCCCTGACAGGCCAGATCATGGTATTGGTGACCAGAAGCGCGGGCATCGTGGAACAGACCAGCGCTTGCACTGCCCAGGAAGAAACTGCCGCCGAGTCCGCACAGCCGATACAGCATGTAGAGGCCGAAGCCAGAATTCTGTAGACCCTCCTGCTTCGGCGTTCCTTGGTAGGCTTTGCTCGAACTGCCCGGATGGAGCGCCAGTTTCAGGGCATCCCGATCATTCGCCAGCGCGCTCAGGAAGGGATTGCGGCGCAGCGACGCGCTCAGACCGATCCCGGCATCGATGATGGCAATTTCGACCTCGTTTTGTGACGGCCAATATTGGGCGCAATACTTGAACTGATCGGCCTCGCTGTGTTCGACCACATTGCGCACCACCTCGCGGATTGCATAGGCAACCGCGGTGAGCAGTGAACCACTCGCTTTTTGCAGCAACTGGCTGGCAATAGTGTCGCCGATCCGCTGGACATCGGCGCGATAGGTTTGGCTCGTGCGCAGCGCCGCAACGCTCTGGAAGGTGATGGGCAAATAGCGCGTACTGCCGGGTGCCTGGCCGGGCTTTTTGCCGATCGGGAATCCGCACGCCTGGAAGAAGCCCATGTGAGCGGCGTAATCGGCGCTGGTCGCGCGATCGTGGTTGATTGGTGCGATCTGACATCCTGTGCGCGCCCGAAACTGCTGAATGACCTGGGCGGCGTAGAGCATCCCGAACGGCTCAACAAAGGTCAACGCACCACAGTCAAACAAGGCGACCGTCTCAACGGTCTGTGTGCTGAGCGTGTTTCCGAAACTGATTGCACCGTTGAGATCGAGCCGCGCGGGTAGCGAGATGGTGAGTGGGAGCGGCATCAATCCTCCATGGCACCAAAGTAAAAGGCGTTTTCGGCGGGATCAACGGCAAACCGTAAGCGGTGTAGAAAACCATCCAGACCGAGAAAATTTGGATGCAGCCACGTTTCATCCTCGGCTAAAACAGGGATAAAGACCGTTGAATCGACGGTAATGTCCGTTCCATTTTGCTCATCACGCAATGTTATTGGGATGCGATAGACCTTGCCATAGTAGCGCGTCCCTCGTACCCATAGTGTCTGATCAGAGAGGGGTGCTAGGTATTTTTCTTCGATACCCTCGGCTTCTTCTGGTCCGATAATGCACCAAAGTGCACCCGTATCAACGATGGCCGTAAGTGGTACGCCGCTGTCGCCGAACTCAGCGGAAATGACAATACGAGTATTACGCGAATCATCATTCCCAAAATGGTCAGTATAAATTAACCGCCCATGTGCAAATTTATCGAGGCCAATAAGTTCTGGAAAAGGCATCAGGTCCTAGGAATGCGGCTCAACAAAACATTGGGTTCTTGGGAAGCATCACCGATTAATTCAATTAGTAGTTTTCGGGATGCGGCCTTATCAATCAATTCCCCATCGCGCAAGGCTACCCACTGCCCGACGTATTCGTGACTATGAGCAGAAAGCCACTGCATTGACTTTGAGTAATCACGTCCTGCGCGGGTTCCCGTCTTTATGACTTTGGGCGGTGCAAGCGCTTTTTCATAGTTCCGCAGTACAGTGCTATCCGGATAGTCTTGCAACCCGACCTTCACGAGAAGTCGTGCAACATTGATAGCCTCGTTTTGTATCGCTACCTGAATGGCCTCCCGAAATATCGTGTTGGGATTCGGAAGATGCGCACTGCGCCGAACTTTCTCAACAAACATTTCGACTGTGGTATTACCCTTTTCAACGTTATCCCAGTCTGTTGCTACTTGGAATGTGTTGAATTCATCCATCGATATGTAGTCGCTGGTTTGGTCAAAAAGCAACGGATAGAAATACCCTGGGGCCTTCGACGTTTCAGGCTTCGACCATTCAACAAAATTAATCGTACCGCCAGAATAGGGAATTCCGGGATCACTATGGGGATAAGTACCGTCATTCCTATGCGTATATTGCTTTGCGGTTGGAGACGGCCAATGGCTAGATGAAATCATAATTATTGTCCCTTTGGCGAAAATATCTGAAGGCTACCATTATCCGGAAAGCCCCACCGAAACGCATTATAAAGCGTTGCGTGAAACTCATCACACACGCGCGTTAGGTTTTCCGAATTAAACGGACTCGGTGTTTCGGTAAAAAGATCAAAATCGAGTACGAATGATCGAAGTAATGGCTCCTCGTTAACAATCCCGAAGATAATTGACAATCGCTGATTGCCATCTTCACTGACAATGCGCGCCAGCCCTTCGGAAACGGGGAAGTCACTCATCATAAATGCCTTAGTCAGTTCTGGACGCACCATACGCACTACATCTTGAAAATCGGTTATTCCAGTAGATTGAGCATTCAAATAGTCAGCATAGCGTAAGCCCACCCGTGTTGCTGTGCTGGGTTGGTACGTTTCTTCTACTGCCTGAATAGCAAAACGCAGTCCATCTGCAAATGATGCCCATCCTGCATATTTCGTTGTGCTGAGCGCAAAAAAGCTCACGCCCAAACTGATTTCCGCCGTTCCTTGCTCATTGATGAACTTATATACAGCCGAAGAAATATTTGGGATAGGTGGCTTTCCTTCTAACCCCTCAATTCCCTCGATGTTGACAGTTTGCTGAGTCCCAAACTGTGGGAATCGCCCGCGCACCCGGTCTTGAAAATCGATAGGCAGTTTTTCTCCGATTCGCAGGATCGGTGGAAATCGCACTTGGCAGATGACCTCTCGGAGTGGAGGGTTTTCCAAATGTATATGATCGAAAACAGGAAACTTAAATGGCATCGCGTGTATTCACTAGTCAACTTTCAAGTTAGCTAAGTTGAAGAGATGATACCATAAACACCTGAGCGATGCTCCCAGAATTGGCGGGATTTAACAACCTTTCACCGTTGTGCCCTTTCAAAAGATTGGTTACATCAGCCGCTTTTGCGTGGGCGGATTATCTGGCAGCAAGTCCAACTGATCGCCCGCATCGAGATCAATAATGTCGTCTTCGGCGTGGCGAATTTTGGCCTTGCCGCCTTTGGACTTCTTCGATTTGCCCTTCTCGTGCAGACCCGCCGCGACCTCCGCCGCGTGCCGCTCGTGATTGAGCCGTAGCAGCCGCGCCAGCAACTCCCGGCGTGCTGCCGCACTCACTGTGAAGCGCTCACCCTGCATCGAGGGTGAGTTGTTGGCTGTTGAGCAGTGTCCAGGCTGCATCCAAGAGCGTTACAGGTACTGATTCGGCTGAAACGCCGCTTGGGAATGTGATGGCTTGCATGGTTTCACCTCTTCTTGGACTGGCGCGATCCATCTGTCAACAGCGGCTTTTCCGTGACAAGATCATAACCCATTGCTTCGCTCAATGCTTTCGCCTGGGTATGGAACAACTTCGCTACTTCCCAGATGATGTCCATTGCCACTGAAAATGAGACCGTATCAACGTTTTTCAATCGTTCGGTGGAGACTTCTTCGGCCAGCCGCGTGTAAATTAAGGCGTATTTACCAAAGTGATCGCGTGGGTTGTCACGCTGCATGATTCCCAGGTCTTTGCGAAGTTGTGCCGCCGTGCGTTCCCACAGCCCCCGATACAATTTGTCGGTTCCCATTCCAAAGAGTGCATCGGGCGCATCCAGAACCGCCGCACTCAACGCTTCCACAAATTCCTTGCGCGTGACGATTCCCTCGACGCGCGCCGTGATCCAGCTATCCGCTTTTCCCGCCAATCGGTATTGCTCAGCCGTCCGGTCAAGAGAGCGAAATAGACCGAGTTCAGGATCGGCAGTCTCCTCAAAACGTTCTGCGCCCACCTGCGCCAGCCACCGTTTGAGTGGCTCGACCTTGGGCGAGGGGATAGACTGTATGACGCGCAGGGCTTCTTCCGAATTCACGACGTCTGTCAAACGTCGCTTCCCATCTTCCGCGACCAATTTCAACTTCTTACAATCTGTAAGAGTTTCATTCCCCTCACGTTTCAAACGCCCTTTCAAAACGTGATAGTAATTTTGCGCGCCTTTGAGATCGGCGTCGAGCAATACGGCCAGCATATCGATGATGCTGTAGTACCACTGCCCGTCATGCCATTCGCGCCGAATGCGATTGCCGTCAATATCGACCATCGGGATCAGGTTTGCCATCGGAATTGCCTTCAAGTCACTTGCAATACAAGATACTTGCATTATAAGTAGCTTTGGCGGTTTGTCAACTACATCAGCCGCTTTTGACTCGGCGGATTATCGGGCAACAAGTCCAACTGATCCGCGCCCGCCGTGTCTGGACTCCCCTCACCATGAGGGAGAGGGGCGGGGGGTGAGGGCTTCTTCGCCCGCTTCGATTTGCCCTTCTCGTGCAGACCTGCCGCGACCTCCTCCGCGTGCCGCTCGTGATTGAACCGCAGCAGCCGCGCCAACAACTCACGACGCGCCGCCGCATTCACTGTGAAGCGCACACCCTGCGGCGTCTCGTGGAAACCATGCCCCAGATCGAGATCGCCCCAGCCATAGGCGGCGGCCACCGCGTGATCCATCTCAACATGCAGTGCTCGCAGCCCGGCAATATCGTCACTCGTCTCTTTGGCGCTGTGGAGCCGATTGTAGGTATCGGTCAGCCCCTCCCAGCGATCCAGCATAATCGCACGTCGTGTCTCGTGGTACTCCTCGCCAATGGATTCGAGACTGGTGAGATTCTGAGGGAAAGGAAATGTTTCAAAAGCATTTTCATTGGAGTATTTCAAGCGAGTTTCTAAGGTTGAACTATATTTTCTACCCCAAGACTCGTGTAAATCACTTTGCAAAATCACGAAGACACCATTGACATTATCAAATGCGAATACATTCAAGTTCAGACTATACACTGTTCCGTTCGGAACTAGCGCAAATGCCAAGTATTTTGTAACCTGTGAACAAACCAATACCCATTTTAGCGGCGCAATTGCGTGGTAGAGTGCAGGACGCTTGTCAGCATAGATCCACCATTTGTGGGGCAGCGGTGAACGTAGCTGGTATTCACCTTGATCATTTAATCGCGTGCGTTCTGGCTTTACCTCTTCCCGCACGATAGCCATACAATCTGGGTACTGTTCAGCCTGTTCCAAAGTCCAATCAAAGAAGTTGATTACCCACCTCGATGGCGACTGATCTGGGCGCTGATTCAAATCTTCGCCGTTCAGATAAGGAAACAAAACATCTCGATTGCGCGGGTCATGCAGGATCAGTGCATCAGCATGGTCTGAGGTAAGAACGAAGCCCATTCCCAGCACAAACGAACCGTTGAATGACTTATTCGCATTAGCTATCAAAGCGAAAGGTTTAGCTATATTGGCGGCATCATCCAATAAAGGGGTAATCGTTTTTACGATGTGATTATCCAAACATAATTTGCCGCCATATGAGCCTTTTACGATATGCACGACGTTCACCACGACGGCAGCCGCGCCCGGCCAGGGCTGGTTATTGGTCGCTTGGTAGATGACGCCGCCCCCATTAACGATGTGTTCCAACCCCATTGTGCGCGTATCACCCTGGGCGATCGTGTTCGTAGCAATCAACCCGAAAGTGCCGCCCCTGCGCAGGTGTTCATAGCCGCGCAGGAAAAAATAGGCGCTCAAGTCCGCCGAGCCGCGTGTATGGTTCCAACGCCTCTTCAGATAATCCAGATACGCGCTCCCGAATTGCGTACTAATTCGCTTGCCGCTGATGAATGGTGGGTTGCCTACAAAGGCATCGAAACCGGGCGCATTTTCGCGCTGGAAGACCTCCGGGAACTCTAATTCCCAGTGGAATGGCGTCAGACCATGCAGCGAGACATGCTCGCTCCACTTTTCTGGCACATCGCGCCCTAGTTGTGCGGCGTCGAGCAGGTCGAAGCGGAGCGCTTCCTGTTCGCTGTTCGGCAGATCGTTCAGGTAGCTCAGGATCAGCAAATCGGCACTGACGCGCAGGTCGTTCAGTTGGGCGTTGGCCTGGGCGAGCAGATAGGCTTTTTCTTCCAGGTCGGCCAGTTCCATCACGGGTCGGCTTTCGAGCGCGCGGCGGGCTTCAATAGCGCTCGTTAGCCGCTTTTGCAAGTCGAAGGCGAAGAGCACATTCCTTGCGTCTTCCTTGTGCAGCGCCCAGCGACCAAGCTGTTCGACCGAGACGCCGACCAGCGAATCGCCCGCCTTGAACGCATGATCGAGAAATGTGAACGGGCGATCCTTGTCGAGCGTGATCAGCCACAGCGAGAGTTTTGCCATCTCAACGGCGAGCGGGTTTTTATCGACCCCGTACAGGCAGCGATCGGCGATCAGGCGGCGGGCGAAAACCAAGCGCTCACTCGGATCGGTGGGCAGATGGTAAATCAGATATTTTGATCCTGGATAGAATTCTCGTACCGCAGGCGGCACTTCGGGTTCCTCTTGCTGATCATTTGCCCACGCTTCAACCAGCCGTTCCGCCAGATAGCGGCAAGCCTGCACCAGGAACGCGCCCGAACCCATCGCCATGTCGCAGATTTTGAGGCTGAGCAATTCAGAGGGGTGGCGGAGCGTCCAGGCTTCGCGCGGCAGTCCTTCTGCCACGCCCTGATAGACGAGCGGTTCGAGCGTGTGCTGCACGATCGGCTCGGTCAGGCTGCGCGGCGTGTAATGCGTGCCCGTCGCGCGGCGGGTCTGTCCGGCGGCAATATACAGGCTGCCCGGCAGCATCACGACGGGCGCATCGAAATCATCAACACGGAGCAGCGCGGCATACGGCAAAATGCGCCCATAAAGCGCCACGTCGTTGCCACAGGCCGCCAGCAGCTTATTGGTATCCAGTTTGCCAGGGCTAGTGAGTGCCTTCCGCAAAGCCGATTCGGTGCGGCCTGTCTCGTCCTTCAGATAGGCGATGGCGGCTTCCTCGCCCCGCGCTATCGCATCTTCAAGCCCGGCCAGCGGCATGATCGGGTCGAGTCCCTTGCCACCGATCAAGCCGAGCATGACTTGATCGGCGCGGCGGGCAACGTGATCGAGCAAACCCTCGTAAACATGGCCGATCTGCTCAATATCGAGCGCACGGAAGCTCAAACGGCGCGCTTCCCTGCCGAGTCCGCGCCCGACCAGCACTTGCAGCCATTGCAACGCTTCCAGCAGATGCAGGACGGTGCGGTTATCGATCGGCAGGGGTCGTGCAGGCACATTCAACCAACTCGATCCTTCGGCACGCCCTTCGAGGAATGGATAGCGATCGGGATCGAACAGGCTGCCACCATACGCGCGCAGCGTCAGCCGATCGTGGTGAATCCCGCCGAAGACGGCGCGGAAGGTTGCCAGCAGCCGTGACCACGCATCATAGCGGCGCTCCAGGATTTCCTCGCCAGAGCGGTCCGCCATCTCACGTAATTGGCCGCCGAGCGTCGAGACGGCGTAGGCTCCATCGTACAGTTCATCGCCCAGCAGGAGCAGCTTGCGTTCTTCTGCGTTGAGCAAGAAGACGAGCCGCATCATGATGGTGAGCGCCGCCTCGTACAGTTCATCCGGGCGGAGCGCACTGAGTAAGCGACTTTCGTGATCTTGATCGGCGCGATCCAGCGCACGGATCAGGATTTCGACCGCGCGCCGCACCTGCCCGCCGAGCTGATCGGTCACTTCCTGCTGATCTTGGGCGCTTTCCTGGAGGAGCGCATCCAGCGTTTCCGCATCCGGGACGCCGAACATGCGATACGCCGAAAGCAAACTGCGGAAGGCTTGCAGTGTGAGCTTTTCCTCAACCCACAGCGCTGCATACCAAGTGATATAGCCTGTCGTCCCACCCACGGGCGCATAGACGAGCATCCAGGCTTCGCCGTTGGTAAGCAGGCCGAGCGTGACATTCGTGGCGTGCAGCAGTTCCATCATGCGCGCGGCGGGGCTGGCCGCCCAATGACTGCTGGCGATCGGCTTTTCGAGGTCTTGCGCGGGCGGGTAGCGTTGAATCAGGATGCGCGGCGTATTCGTCCGCGGATCGATCAGGGCATCGTCGGGGCGGATCGTTTCGGCATGTTCAAGCGCGGTCAACTTGATCGATTCGGGGATAGCCGGTCCGCTCGCCAGATCATTCGCAGCCCAGCCGAGCGCCGTGTGCAGCACGTAGTCGATCCAGGCCGTGTGGATCGCCGGGTTCGGTCGCAGGCTCTCGACATCATCGCGCCATTCCTCGTAAGCCGAACGCAGTTCAGCGGCGGTCTCCGGCTCATGCGGTTCCAGCCCCTGCGGGAAAGCTCGCATCAGGACGGGGATGCTCAGAAACGGGCCAGAGATTTCGATCAGCGAAAGCCATTCGGCGTGGTGGCGAGCAATGGACATCAGGATCATCCCTTCCAGAATTCGAGCGGGAGCAGATACAACAGGTACTCAATGCTGTCTGCGCGACAACCCAGCTGATCCGCCCAATCGTGCAACATCGTAACGTAGTTCAGATAGCTATCGAGATTGTGTGCTCTCAAACTCTTGGGATCGACGAGTGCCCCGAGGCTGGCGAGGACTTTGCTATCCAGAATAAGTGGGTAGCGTAGCAAGTTACAGCCCAATCCAGCAAAATAGAGGAATTTGCTGAAATACGCCTCATCGAAATATTTAATCTTAGCAGCTTGGTTTGTGCGCAGCACTTGATAGGCCGCCGCCAGATTGTCCTGTTGAACCCATTTGAAAGCAACGGTTAATTGCTCAAATGGCTGCTCACCCTTCAAGATATTGCCGACGCGCGTAGGGCCAACTCCCGCAGTTGACCATCCCCACAACATCACGCCCCAGAAAAAACACCGTAGCGCGCCTGGGTCAGTTCCCGACTCATGAACGTTCCGACCTAATTCGGCCAAATCCGCGCGCGTGATCGATTCCGGGTGACGGGATAGCACAGTGTCCAGACCGCTATCCTGGAAGCTGTCACGCCATTTCGCGCCATGATAGATTTGGGCAGGCTGTGAAGCCACCGTATTGGCTTGTAACCAGGGCTTACACATGCCGATGTAGGTTGGGATTGGAATTGACATTTTGTATGCTTCTTAGCGGTTGAACTCATCAGGGATAAGGAAGGCTGCCGCCACGGGAAATAAACGCGGTTGAATATCACTGTAGCGCTTTTTGATCAGACCACGCTCTGCCTCGCGCTCCGCCGGGATGCGGTCAAGACGGGCACGCAATGCGCTTGTGTTGCGGTGAAGCTGCTCGCGCTCATCGACCGTGAATAGTTCAAGTTGATAGGTCTCTGGTTCGTTCAGTTCACGCCGAATCGAGCCTTCCAGTTCGGTCAAAATGGCGTCCATATCCGTCTGTTCTTTTTCCGCACGCGCCATCAACTGTCTTTGCAAGCTGGCCGCCCGGTCATCGGCGCGTGCCTCCAACGCACTGATTAGACCTGGGAGAGCAGTCGGATATAGATCGCGGGCGCTGGTTTCGACGTCGGGCAGCGCTTTTTCATCGATCACGCCACGCAGTGCTGCATCGATGTCGCCCTGGGCAGCCAAGCGGCGGAAGCGGCCATCGCTGATCGTACCGCCCGCCGTAATGACCTCTTCATGCAATCGTAAGCCATCGCCGCCCGTCAACACAAGCCGCGCATAGGCCAAAAGGATTGCCTGCCGCGCTGCACCTGTGCGAATCACCTGGATGGTCAGCCGGTGCAGACCGCGCCGTCCTTCGGGCGACCAGACTTCCGCACGGAGTAAACGCAAGCTCATCTGCACCAGTCGATGGTTCAAGTGTGCCAGGACAACATCATCCCGTCCGCGCGCAATCTCCGGATCAAATACGATCGGACGGATCATCTCGGTATTATGCGGATGGGCTAAACCATCGGCAGCCGCAGCCCAGCTTCCCCGCAGGGGCGGCACGGCAAAGGCCGTCACACCATCACCCAACTTCACAGGACGTAAAGGCGGCTGTCCCGCCACTTCCAAAGCGACCCGTACTACATTTTGAATCGCTTCCGGCGTCAATCCAAGCGCATCACGGGTTTCGTACAACTGGTCAAGTTGGCGTTTGATCTGCTTTTCAAGGTCGCGTTCGAACTTGAGTAACTGACGAATGGTACCGGCGTCGTGTTCAACGTGGTCTGTATTCAACGCGCGGCGCTTGCCGAGCATCGCCTCTTCAACCTGCGCCGCGATCACGGGACCCACTTTGCCCAGGTCTTCGCGGATACGTTCCACCTTTTGAGCGGCACGCATCAGGAATTCGAGGTCTGCGTCCAGCGAATCACGATCCGCTGTGCTATCCGCCAACTGCTGATAACCTTTTGGCGCAAAATGATAGATTTGGGGATCGAATTGCTGACCGTGTCGGTCGATGCGTCCGTCACGCTGTTCCAATCGATTCGGATTCCAGGGGATTTCGATATGCACCAGTCGATGACAGTAGTTTTGTAGATCGATCCCTTCGCTGGCCGCATCGGTGGCAAGCAAGATACGTACCGCACTCTGATCGGGACCGGCTTGGAACGCCGCTTTGATCCGCTCGCGGTCTTCGGGTGCCATCCCACCATATAGCGTGGACAAGCGCTCCTTCGTCGCTAGCCCTGCCGCAACGAGCTGCGATTGAATCCAATTCTGGGTTGCGCGGTATTCGGTGAACAGGATCACGCGCTCATCAGACCATTGGCCGTTTGGCTTGACGACATTGCGCAGCCAATCGATCAGAGCGTTGAGTTTGCTGTCTGGGCGCTCAGCGGCATTCTCAGACCAGGCTCGTAATTCATGGAGCAGCGTTTGTTCGCGCGGTGACAGTGACTCAAAATAGCGGGTGGCGGTTTCGGTGGCGTCGCCTTCAATTTCCTCATAGGCATCATCATCGGCGTAGTCTTCCTGAGCCTGAGCAATCTGCCTGGCGAGGATTCCACCGGCCAGCCGTTTTGTGATACGCTGCTCAGGCATTGTCTCCTTAGAAAGCGTAGCGATGTGCTTCGCCAGTGTCATTGCAAATGCGGCGGGCGAACTAAATAGTCGCTTTTTGAGCAGTTTCAACACAAATTCAACTGCGACTTGCTCTTCATTAGACTGAGTACTCTGCTGCCGTAACGCGCTGTACTCTTGCAACCAACCATGTGCCTGCCGTTCAGCCAGGCTGTAATCGACCTCGAGCGGTTCCAAGCGGCGAATTGGAAAGCGGGGCTTACCATCCCAGCGCTTTAACTCAGATTTGAGACGGCGTACCATGATCGTTTCAAGCTGCACCCGATTCGGCAATACCCCACGCGCGAATCGCTGGTTATCGAGTAACTCCAAAAGTGCAGTGAAGCTCTCCTGATAGCCGTTGTGCGGTGTAGCCGATAGAAACAGCTTATGCTCAAAATGTGGCACTAAGACGCGAATCGCCTCGGTCCGCAACGAATCAGTCGCATACTGGCCGATCCCCGACGGCGCAACGTTGTGTGCCTCATCGATGATCAACAGATCATATCGGCGCGGATAGATTGACTCGCCCTCAGCCGGTAGGGTTTCGCGGAACAGGCGCATCGGGCGATCGCGTTTAATGAAATCCATGGATGTGATCAGGCGTGGAAAATGTGCCCAGGGGTTGACGTGCAGCCCGCGCGTCCGTCGCAACTGGCGCAGAAATTCGCTATCTACGATGCGAAATTCCAAGCCAAATTTGTCGCGCATCTGGTCACGCCAATGTAGTTGCAGTCCAGCGGGGCACACAATCAACGCCGTGCGCACCCGGTTGCGAACGATTAACTCTTGCATCACCAGACCCGCTTCGATGGTCTTCCCCAGCCCGACATCATCGGCAATGAGCAGGCTTACTCGCGGCATTTGCAAAGCCCGTATCAGCGGATCAAGTTGATAGTCTTCGATCTCTACGCCACTGCGAAATGGTGCTTGAACCTGGCGTGGATCAGCCGATGCAATAGCGCCCCAACGCACCGCATCCAAAAACGCGTCGAATCGAGACGGCTCATCGAAGCCTATCATCGGTGGCATCGCTACTGTTTCGCTGATTAATGCGCCGGGTTCAAGCTCCCAGATGACGCGGAGCGACTCGCCAACCGAATCGTCATCGAGTGCGGTGAGCGTGACAAGGTGCTGTGCTGTCAGACGTTTGACAAGCGGTTGAGGCGGGAGTGTACTCTTCGCAATGTCGGTTACTAAGTAGCGTCGCTGCCGTAAGGTGACGATTTGACCCTGTTCGGGTGGCGGGTTTATTGTAGAAAATGGGGCAACCATGCGTTTGCCTTCAAAATACCAAATGATAGGCTAATTCTTAATCAGCGTTAGTAATTTCGCAACTTCTCTCAATGCAACAAGAATGCGATAAGAAACCGATCATAATATTGACCACAATCTGAGCAGGTTGTACAAATGCGTACTCATTGAGTGATTGGAAACCATAGGCGCTGACACGCCCGCTCCGCGCAACGTGAATATCCGAAACAAGGCCGCCTGGGTACGGGAATACTCAGGCGGCTTTGGCTTTTATGGGAGAAAAACCATGCGCACAGTTTACCATGATTTCGTATCAGAGCCTGACCTCGCCTTCCCGAATCGCTTTCAGGCGCGCTGGGATCGGGTTGAGCCGCTGCTGCGTCTACATTTCGCACCACGCGACGACAATGAGCATCTGGACACACTTCTCGAAGAAGCGCGTCAGCATCTGAGTTTGCTTAACAATCGTGAACCATTCCTCATGGAGTCCTGTTCTGACTCCGAATGGGTGAAAGCGGCATTGCGCGGTGTACTGCGGATTGATGAGACACAGCCACTTTTTGAAAAGCAATTTCAAATTATTGAAAAGCGCTTACATCATTGGGCGCGTCAACACTTCAAAGCGGAGTTGGTTGATGATGTGGTGCAGAGCGCATTTATCAAGCTGTGGGACGACTACCAGCGTCACCAACAGGAGTGGGACGCCAAAACCGAATCGTTCTGGGTGAGCTGTGGCAAACTGGCGATGCGGTCGGCCTACCGTGATCTGCGTATGCAGACCGAGCATCGCAAAGGATCATCGCGGCGGCACGAACAATGCGAATGGATTCAGCATCAACTCAGCGAACACGAGTTCATTTTGCTCAATGAGGGTGACGATCGCAATGACGTGCTGGACATGCTCAGTCAGAATGCAGACAGCGACATTCACGGAGCGGACTTGCGGCGCGCCAACCTGCGACTTGATCTGGAAACACTACTCTACACCGTCAAGCAGCACTATCGCCCGGCAATCTTCGAGCGCTGTTTGCTTGTGTTGGAACGGCTGGTTGAAGGTTACACGCCCGCCGAAATCCGCCTGGAACTCGGTTGGACAACGGTCACTTACGAAAGCACAACGACCCTTATCCGGCGTATGAGCCGCTTCACCGAGGATTATCATCGTGCTCCCAATCGCTATGCCAAATTGAGCGACTCGGAAATCGGGCGCATTCATGCCCTCCGTCAGGCGGGATGCACGCAACAACAAATCGAGCGACGTACTGGCCGCAATCTGAAGACCGTGTGGCTCGTCTTGCAGCCCACCGATCTTGCATAAGAGTTGTTTTTGGTCAGGCAGATCTTATCAATGGATCTGCCTGAGTTTCGTCTTTTTTTGTCAGGCACTCCTTGGCCCTGGTTTACACTATCAATTTTCGCTTGTTTCACTCTCCCAAGATTGTAGTCGCCCGATGGTGAAGGCGAGTTGCATCCACCACCCTAATCAATTCCGTCAATTGAGCCGTCCACAGAACTTATCGAAAAAACAATTAATCTTATCCCCGATTATCCGTCGAAGTTCGGCAATGGTGTCTCTGGGATCGGTGATTTTGGTTCGGGAGTTGCTGTCAGCGGTATCGCTGATATTGGTGGAGCGATGATCAGGTCAGGTGACAGAGAAGCGCTCCCAGACACCCAATGTCCGGACACCGCCACGTCACCCGCGATACCATAGATCAGATTGGCGTCGGCAAATCCCGGCGTCAGTGCGTTTTTGAGGTAGATATTCCCGTTTGTGGGCCGGAACACACCTACTCCTGCGTGCCCCTGGCCGATCCAGTCACCTGCGATCGGTTGATCACCGCCGTTGCCGAGTTGGAGCGTGTAATCCCCGTAGACCACGCCATTGGTCACTTTGTTGCTCAGGTAGAACGTGATCGTCGATGGTCGGAACACGCCGATACTGTCGATGTTGTCACCATCCCAATCACCCGCGATCGGTCGGTCACCGGGTATTCCCAATATCATCGAAAAGTCAGCGAAGCCCGTTGTCAGTGTGTTGCGCAGGTAAATGATCCCGTTCGTGGGGCGGAAGACGCCGGTGCCATCATGGGTAGCCGCCGCCGTCCAATGGCCTGCTAATGGAATATCGTTTGCCGTACCTAATGTGAACGACTCATCGGGAACGCCTGGCGTCAGGGTGTTGCGAAGATAGAAATTGCCGGTGTTCCGATCATAGACGCCGATCGAGTCGAAGCCCGCGCCCGTCCAATCACCGACAATCGGGTAAGGTTGACTCCCTGCCGTGTAGGGAACAGCGATGTCCGCGTTCCCCGTTGTGTTTGCATTGCGCAAGTAGAAGGTGCCGTTGCGGTAAATACCGATTGTTTCTTTCGTCGGACCGGGGCAGTCCGTTGTCTTTGTTACGGTGCGGACACCTCCAAATGCGTTATGGACAACGCTGCCGCTAATGACATCCATCCCAAAATCGATTCGCGTTCCCTTTGGGATATGATAGCCACACAAATTTACATCAGCAGCATATCCTGTTGGCTTATCGAAGCGACTGACCGCGATCCAAGTTTGCCCCAACCAGCCCATAGTGTATTGTGCGTAGGTGACCTCCAACGGTGCGTTGACCGCTGCATCGATGTGCAGAACATTTCCCACATTTGTATTGTTGTTTGGCGTCGTAACGCCACCTGTGGGAGAGTTTGGCGGACAGTCAGTTGTCTTTGTCACGACATGTACACCACCTAAACCAAGATGTACAACGCCTCCAGTTATAACATCAAATCCGAGGGTAATTGCTGTGCCCTTTGCGACTCCTAAATCGCATAGGTTCACGTCAACCATATAGCTCGGAGGATTGACCGGAAGATCGCGTATAACAAACGCTGGCTTTCCAGGCCAAGCTGCTGAAAACTGCGCGTAACTGACTGGTTGGGACGAAGTGACCGTTCCTTCGATATGAACCACATCGCTAACGTTGGTGTTGTTGCTGGGTATCGTGATGTTACCAGATAAAGGTCCACTACCAATCACACCTTCATTTGTGATGGGTACAGAGCCATTTTTATTTGGACAGATTGTAAAATTATCACGAATACGTGTCATGCAACTTTGATATTCTGTGGTACTGTTCTGAACCGTCCATCCACCAATATCCCGTCCCATGATCGATTGAGGCTGGTTACTGCCGTCACGTAAGGTGAAATGTACGTGTGGGCCGAAAAAGGGCGCATTAGGTTTTGTACAATGATCTGATCCATTATATTGCCCAATGACATCCCAACGGTTTACCTGTTTCCCACTGCCTACATAGATATTTCCCAAGTGGTAGTATCCTGTATCCCAACCGTTGCTATGTACGATAAGCACAAAACTTGGGCAGGGTGAAGTTGCCCACCCACCGTTTGCCGCAGCGACATTGGTAGAGCCACAACTGAAATCAAGAGCAGCCCAAATCGTTGGCGAACTGTTTGTGCTACGATGTGCCCCTCCCATGAAACACCACGTTTGCCCTACTGGAAAAGGCAAACCAAGCTGTGATGATCCGTCGCCTTGCGGTGATAATCCGACCATCATCCCTAATGCTGATTTTGCGTTTGTATCAAATACGGCATCTGGTGTTTGCGACAGCCATTGCTTAAAAAGCAAATCGTGATGAAATGCAATTTGCCAACCGTTAGTAGATTGGCGAGCCAAGAACAAGAACCCCTCTGGGCCGGCTTCATTCGTTTGGTTAGACTCAGTAGCGACTGTACCCGATGCCCATCCATTGAAATATCTGATATTGCTTTCCATGACGATGATATCAGATGCGCTGAGATTGTTGTTTCTTGAAATCGCTGCTTGCTTTACTGCAGTTATCAATGCTTGTTGCGCATAAGGTGGTGCAGCGTTAATGCTTGTATTCGGTTGTAAACAAAGTATCAAAATCATCACCGTTGCAATGATTAAAGCCCGGACGGTATAAAGATTTCCAATGAATCCAGCTTTGTTTTGCGGTTTGCGAATGATAGTTGACGAGAGGATAAAAGAAGGCATGGTACACTCCACTTTGATTACGATTATTGCGAGTATTCTAATTATCTATAATTATCGAATCTGATCTAGACCTGATAAACGCCTATTTGGGTGTATTTGCCTAAAAAGGTATATTGGGAGTGTATCAACGTTGCATCTTTTAAGGGGGTATTCATGTTTTCCAAGCCTTCAGATAACGATGACGAATCCGATTTTAGCCGGTCAAATGCGGACGAGGTAGAGTACGCGAACCTCAAGAAAACCTTTGGGGAAAGGGTGGTATCGCTGCGCCAAGAAAGAAAATGGACCCGACTCGACCTCATAACCCATATTGGGATGAGAGTTAACACTCGAATCATGTCATCCAAGACAATGGGAGATATTGAACGAGGGGAAAAAGCCTTTTTGAATCATGCGACTGTTAAACATTTGGCTGATGCTTTTTCCTTAAATGGATTAGCTCGAGAAGAGTTCTTTGGGCTTGCGGGGCTAAAAGAAATTTCAGAGGCGGCATCTGGATTAACAGCGGCTCAAGAAGATTTGATTGACGCTTCGTATCGAGGGCTGGATTATCCAGCCTACGTGCATGATCAATTTATGAATCTGCATTCGGCAAACTCATATTTATTTGTCACATTTGGATTTAAACTAGATGAGCAACTGAGTAGTCTATTTCTCGATCGTAAGGCAAATCTACTCCGAATGCTTTTTGATCCGCGTTTAGACGATATGATGTCATGGATCAAAGGCAAGCAATGGCGGCGTCATGTTGAGCGCTTGGTTTATATGTTTCGCGTTTTGTCGAAAAACTACGTGGGTACGCGCGAATATCTGGCGTTGCTGCGGGAACTAAGACGTTTACCAGACTTCCCAGATGTTTGGAAAGCGGTTGAACATCCTAATTTTATGCCTCAATTTCTGGTCCCGACGCGATTTTCTCTGAAAACTGGAGAGCATCTGGACTTTTCAATTTCTAGCAATTATGATACACCGCTATTTGTTTCAACTCTAACTAGGGTACTTTTTACACCCTGCAATGATCAGACGAAGGCGATACTGGCATCTACAGTTGCCACCGTTTCACCTTTTTATGCGAAGATCAACCTCGCCCATCCGCAGGGATTTAAAATAACCCCTATCTAAGCCAGACTTTACGCATCAGGCGGCATAAGCAAGGAGGTCGTTGAAGCGGTCCAGAAGTTTACGAGGGAGTAAAACGAGATCAGGGTCAGAAGCCGATAGTTGAAAAGTCAAATCACACCAGATACGGAGCCGAACAAGCGCAAGCGCATCGACGAAGGTAGGGAGAGGCTTAGCATACCAGGCGGCAGTACGAAAGGTTCGTAGTATCTGGTCGCACGCTTATGGTTTCACCATTAGATCTGTTGCCACTGGATTTATCTCAGTCAACAGCGCGGATCGAAACATCGTTAACGTCCCTTTTGCGACTCAGCGGAACATATTACATGCTTGGTGAGGGCGGCAAATACCCTCATTCCGGTGTTCCAGCAAGTCGCCGCAAAAACTATTTCACCTGATGCATTATGCGCTTTGCGGATCAGCCATCTGTAATCTAGGAAATAGTTTTAGCGAGTCAACTGGAACACAGGAACAACGCTGTTCAGTATAACCGCCACGTTGGATAGCAAGCTGGAACGCGTCGGAACGTGCCGGAACACGCTATTGGTTTTCCTTCAAATCGTCGGCAAGTGTACGCAGTCGAATACCCACCATCCCCCACAACGGCTTCGCAGTGCCTGCATCGTTTTCGGCAGTTCTGCGTTTCGCGCTGTGGACACCCGCTCGATAGCCGTACAACATATCGCGCAGCTTGGGGCGCGATACGGCGTGCAGGCCGTTCTCTTCGCACCAACCGCGAAAGTTTTCGTACAGCATGTGCGTCGTCGTGAAAGCGTTCGGCTCGAAGATGCAGTTCTCGGCCACCCATAATTTGACCGCATCGCCATTGCGCTCAATGTCCATGAGTAGTGCCCGCATCGTCGCGCTCTCAGGATATTTTTGCGTATCCAGTACTTCTAGGGCGAGTGCGATACAAGCCGTCGCAAATGCGCCTAGTTCCGGCGTAAATTTCGTATCGAGCTTGAGATCGAGCTGCGCATCAGTCAGCGAGTTCGGGCACTCAACGATGAGCAGCCGACGGGTCAGCGCGCCCGACGAGTCACGATAGCGCATCCGGTTGTTGGTGGCGAACATCAGTTTGGGCGTCCAGGCGTTCTCGGATCGCTCATCCTTGTATTTCAACCACATCGAAACGCCGCCGTGAGCCGTCATGCTCTTGAACAGTTCCTCGCCGTCGTCGCGCACGGCTTCTTCG
>JBBRMW010000055.1:0-25740 GCA_038230635.1 Aggregatilineales bacterium
CCACGCGATCCTCGGCCTGGATGTGTGGGAGCATGCCTACTATCTGAAGTATCAGAACAAGCGTCCGGCCTATATCGAAGCCTATTGGAACGTCATCAATTGGGCGGATGTGGCAGCCCGTTACGCAACCGCCAGCGGTAAATAAAGTCCCCTCAACCCTCCAAACAGATGGGCGATCCGGTGTGGTCGCCCGTTTTTGAATCGATCGGCGTTCAGCTCCAATCAGGGCAAAATCGTCACCTCGAAGGCCGGTCCGGGATTGCCGAGGCTGCTGAACCAGGCGATTCCCTCTTGGAGCATATCCAGTTCGAGTTTGAAGATACCCGCTTCGGGCGGCGTCGTCACGTTGAAATTTATTTCCACGCTCTGTCCCGGTTCAACCACATTGGGCAGCACCGATCGCGTGCCCTCCTTCACGAGCAGGTCACCGCGCTGGGTGTACCAATGATACGAAAAATTGACGCCTTTGCTGGTTGATCCGGCAGGTCGCCAGGGTATCCGGTTGTCGTTACGCACCTCGACCATGCCTTCCACGACATCGCCCGCGCGCATCTTACGCGGAATGGCGCATTGTAGGTAGGTGACGCCCGACGGCACGATCGGCTTGCGCAGCAGCCAGCGCCCAAAGCTGACCGCGCGCGTGACGATCGCATGGGCGATCTGCGTGGGCAGTGAAACAGCAGCACCTTCAGCAGCGGTAGCCCCTGCGCTCACGGTCGCGCCCACCAACTTGATCGGCTGTAAACTACCCGCTTCCAATTGCAATTTGACCATTTGGTCGGCCAATGCCACATAATTGAAGTTGCCATCGAAGGTTGCGTGCAGCCGATCGAAGATCGCCGGGATGTGCAAATTGGTGCGTTCGACGATTAATCCCAACTGGCTGACCGCGAAAAACGGACTCACCTCGCGCAGTGCGTACAGACGATAGGCCGACTGTGTGCCACACAGTGCGAGTAGTCGTTCCAGAATGCTGCTTTCGCCGACCGATCCGAGCGGCAGCAACAGGATGATCGCGTCAGGACGCACCATCCGCAGCCGTGCGATGCAATCGAGCACGCCATCAGAAGCCGACTCGCTCAGCGGCAGCACGACCAGCAGCGGTGACAATCGATTGAACGATCCGATCAGCGTTTCGAGCATGTCTGGAACACCCTGCGGCGCATCGACGAAGGTCAAAGCGGCGGCGCTCAAAGCGAGCTGTCCGAGCGCTTCGGCAGCCAGCGTTTGCCAGCTAAATTTTAGATCGCGCCTCAGATCGGCGGCGAAAGTATGGGCGACGGCATCCGTTTGTGCCGCCCAAAACACGGTCGAGACGCCACCCGTCAACGCCCCGGCCAGATCGAGCACGGTCGCTTGGCTGGGATAGAGGATAGCCAACTGGCGCAGCAAAAATGCGTCGATCCCTTTGATCTGAAAGATGGGGCGGGCAACATGCGCATCGTCTAACAGACGGAGGTAGCACTCGATCGGTTGGTAGGCCTGAAATATTGTTTCTGTGTTCATCGAACCTTTATTGGGCGGCGCACAGGGTCATCACTATAAATAGCCAATGTCCGGGTGATAACGCAAGTGGCGCGTATTGGAAGTCATTTTACCGCGAATGTTCAGTTGATTGTAGATGCGATGGATCAAGCGATGCTGTGCGACATGAATTGCGGCGTCGGTGGTGGCCTTAGTGATCGAGCCGGGCACATCGTGATAGAAGCCCATCACCAGCGGCACAAAGACCACGCGGCGACCGACCGCAGCCAGGTGCAGATTCATTTCCCAATCTTCGCGGGCAATGATGTCGCGGGTATCGAGATGGCCGCCTGCATCCAACAACTGTGTGCGATCGGCCAACGCGAACGCATCAATATAGTTTTGCGCCATCATGCGCGTTTGAAAACTCTCATTGCTAACGAGCGTTTGCGCTTCGCCGAACGCATCGATGTGGATCAAATTGCCATAGACCAGCGCCGCCCGCATATCTTTGATCGCGCGGTAAAAATGGTACAGGTTATTCGGCACAAGTTCGTTATCGGCGTCCATAAAGACGATATAGCGATAAGTGGCGCGGCGCAGGGCGTGATCGCGGGTTTTGGCAGGCAAGCCGCCGTTCTGGGGCAAGGCCAAGACGCGAAGGCCATCCTCGAAATAGAGCGCCTCGAACTGGCGCAGCAAGGTCAACGAGCCGTCGCGCGACTGATCATCGACCACCAGCGCGTCAGCGGCGATGCCACGCGCACGCAGATCGCGTACCGCACGCAACGCCGAACCGACCGATCGCGGCAGCAGATACTCGTGATTCCAATTCGGGATGGCGATCGTCACGCCTTCGGGCGGCGTGCGCAGCGGCGATCCTGGCTCAGGCATGGGCGGGTTCTCCAGCGATCGGCAGCCCGGCTGCTTCACCGATCACGACGGCGAGTTCATCTTCGAGCGTGGGCAGCACGCAGAAGTCTTCGATATAGCGCCGATGAATCGCTTCAAAATCCATCGCCGCCAAGCGCGTATCGAAATCGGCATCATCGAGCAGCACATAGCCAAACGGCACGATCGCGGACTGCTCGGCGGTCAGTGGCGTTTGCAGCACTTTGATCGGTACGGCACCCGCGAATAACGCATCTTTGAAGCGTTCGCTCTCGATATAGAAATAATCATGATGAGCGCACCAAACATAGTAGCGGGTGCGGCGCAAGGCGGCGCGGAGTTGATCGGCGTTGAGGTGCGGGCCGTCGGCTTTCATGTGTGCCAAAGTCGGCAGATAGACGAAGCCGTTGGTATCGAGTCGATTCATCAGCCGCTCCACAAACTTCACGCGCTTGGGTTCGAGGTGGCCGACGAATGTCCAGGGGACGGGACGCGGCAGCGGCGCATCGAGCAGCGCGCGCACGCTCGGAATTTCGGTGCGCAGCAGACCATTAAAGGCGAAACGATAGCCCTTCCGCATGTTTGGATCGACCATGGCGGCTTGATCATGAAAGCCCAGATCGAGCAATACGGGAATGCCGCAACGTTCGGTCAGGCGGTACGATTCGGCATACCAGCGCGTGGCGACACATTCGAGCAGCACAGTGGCGCTGTGTTCTGAATCCGCGACCAGCGATCGGACTCGATCGACAGCTTCATCGACCGCGCCGTACCCGCCATAACCCACGCACACTTCGTACAAGTTGACGAAAAAGCACCAATCATAGTGGGCACCGGGGACGGTACGCAGCGGCGCGACCGTCACCGTGTAACCAAGCACGCGCAAGGCGACAGCCACCCGTTCGCCGATCATGTCGTAATAATAATTGATCGTGCCCAGCACCACCAATGCCGTTTTGTTTGCCCCAATCGCTGCGATTTCAGTCACCCGCTCCCGCTCTCTCAATTCCGCCGACTGGGATAAGTTTACCCGGAGAGTGCGGTAATATTCAAATTTGAGCGGCCAATATCCAGGGTGCTTGCAAAAGCACCGAACTTCACGGCGACTGCATCCCTCAAATGACCATACGCGGATCGAGCGCGTCGCGCAGGCCATCACCCACGAAGGTAAACGCCAGAGTGAGCATCGAGATCGCAAGCGACGGAAACAGAATCAATGCCGGATGCCAGAAGATCGACTCGCGGGCGTTGTTGATCAGCATTCCCCAGGACGGGATAGTCGCCTCGACGCCGATGCCGAGGAAAGTCAGAAACGCCTCCGCCATGATGGCATCGGGGATGGTGAGGGTGGCCGTCACCACAATCGAACCTATGATGTTGGGCAGCACATGCCGGAGCAACACGCCTGCCGGTCGCGTCCCAATCGCCCGCGCGCTAAGGATGAAATCGGCCTGCTTGATCTGCAAGACCTGCCCCCGCACAATGCGCGCCATCGTCGGCCAACTGGCGATACCCAGCGCGATATAGATTACGCCGAGGCTGCGTCCCAATGTCGCGGTCAGCAAAACCATGAACAGAAATGACGGAAAAGCGAACATCACATCGGTCACACGCATCAGGGTGGCGTCGATCCGTCCGCCCATAAAGCCCGCGATCATGCCGAGCGGGACGCCAATCGCCATGATCAGCAGGGGCACAACGACGGCTACCGAGAACGAGACGCGCGCCCCAAACATCAGCAGCGTCAAATTGTCGCGGCCCACGAAATCGGTGCCGAGGAAATGATCGATAGTCGGGTCTTGTTCTGAGTGCATAAAATCGATCTGACGGACGCCATAAGGGGCAATCGCATCCGCGCCGAGTGCCAAGCCGCCAAAGAGCAACACCAGTAGCAAACCAAGCAGTGCGAGTTGATTTCGTTGCAAACGCCGCCACGCAAGCGTCCATTGGGAGATGACGGGCGGACGATCGGGAGCAGGCTTAGAAAGCGTGAGCGGTGCGGCGGAGGCATTCGGTTGGCTGGGTCTGGCGATTGCGGACATATAAACGTCCATCCCTATCCATTGATCGCGTATCGCATAGTGCGTATTATGATTACTGCGTATAGCAAGGAACCGTTCAAAACCCAGGGCAAATGCAAAGTTGGGCATTGGGCGCCATACATCCGAAGCTTAAGAAGTTGTGGGCGTCAAGGACTGCCAAGTGGCTTCAAAGTATTTACGGATCAGCCTGTTCGCTCACTTTCGCGCCGATGAGGTTGAGGGATTCTCCCCAGATTTGTGTCGTGCAACCCTGAACGACCTTCGCGCGTACAATAATGGTATCTGGCAAACACGAAGTCGAACGCAAGAGAGAGGCATCTATGGCCGGCTGTTTAACCCTGATTGCGCGCTTGGTCGTCAATACGATCATCGCGCGCGTGATCGAATCTTTGCTCAAACGCATCAGCGTCGATGGCATCGTCGCGCTGATCGCAAAAATCCTGGCGCTGTTGGGAATTCGCATTCGGCATTCCAACTGAAAACACGCGCGTTCTGACGCTGTTTTGCCAGATTGCTTCACCCTGGTCGATGGAAACACAAGGAAATTTACCGTATGAAATCACTCATTCGCGTTAGTTTGGCGCTGATCGTTGCCCTGGTGCTGGCGATCGGCGCGGCTCCGGGACTTTCGGCGCGCGCGGCAGATACATGCTTTGGTCTGAACGAGGCAGATTGCGCGCTTGCCAATTCCGCAAATTCCGCCGATTCGCTCAAAAAGCTCACCGCCTTCAACGTCGATTATACAATCAGCGTCGCCAGTTCGACGGACAGCGCTGCCGATGCCAAATCGACGACGATTCACGGCAGTGGGCCGATCAGCGTTGGCAATAACATGGCCGCGATGATGCAGGCCACCGAAGCGGCGACTACGCCTGATGCAGCAGCGACGGCCCCGGCCACCGAGGCGGCGCGCGCCGACATGAAGCTGCCCGCCGATTTCAAGGTTGGGCAGACGCTCACGGTTACGCAAACCGACAGCAAAGGCACGATCACCAATAATATTGAACTGCGTATCGTCGATGGCGTGATCTATGTCAAAGATGACAAGAGTACGCAGGGGGCGTGGAAGCGTTTCGATCCGAAAGACCTCGCCAAAATGCACATGACGGAACTGCCCGGCATGGGCGGCAAAGGTGGCATGGGCGGCCTGCTAAACCTGTTCGGCGGGCGCAATGGGCGCGGCTCCAGCCTGATGGGAATAATCAGCGCGCTGCAATCGGCGGGCAAACTGGCACAGACGCCGGGGGTGATCACCGCCAAGCGTGGTGCGGATCAAACGATCGACACTCAGACAGTTGCCACTTTCGTCTACAGCGTCGATCTGGTGGCGTTGTTCAATTCGCCTGCGATCGGATCGCTGATAGGCGGGATGTTCGGTGGGCGTGGGGGAAACGGTGGCGACAACAGCAGCCCGGCCACGCCCAGCGCGATTATGCAAAATATCCAAAAGGGTTTGGTCGCCGCCTTTCAGGGCACGACGATCACCATCACACGGCTGGTGGGCACAACTGATCACCTGCCCTATGGTTTGGGTATTGATGTCGCGGCGAAAATCGATCCAAGCGTGATGATGCCGCTGGCGGGTGGTGGCACGCCGACTGACTCGACGATGAAAAAGACGAGCACCGATTTTCATTTCCTGGTCAAGCTGAGCGGGATTGGTACGCCCGTCAGTGTGAGTGCGCCTGCTAACAGCACGCCGCTCGATCTGAGCACGCTGATGCCACCTGCCACGGCTGCGCCCACAATGGCTGCGACAGCGGCTCAGTAAGGTGTTAGATCGCCCTCACCTCTGGCCTCACACTCGTGAGGCGCAGCGAAAGGGTTTGACCGAAAATGCCCGGGGCTAAAAGGCTTATCCGGTACGCACAATTGCAGATCGCGTGAAAGACGGGCGGCCACGTCGGGCCGCCCCTACCCAAGACCGTGTGTGCGTAGGGGCGAACCCGGCGGGGTCATGGACGTGAAGCTAAGGAACGGCGGCGGTCATTGTCGGGTTTTGTGAAATCTAGTGGACGGACGAGGCAGGCCTCGTCCCTACCCCAGACGCCGTTCCTGTAGGGACGAGGCCTGCCTCGTCCGCTAGGCGATGGCCTTCAGCCAAAGCGCATCCCTCGCCCCTCATTCTGAATGCAACAGCCCAGATCGTCCTTGTCGATCAACGGCGCGATCGGTGGCATAATCGGCAGCCAGCCAGTTCGTGTTGCGAGGCTTTTAACGATGATCGCCAAAACTAAGCCGACTCCCACAAAAGATGCAGCGCCGACCAGCGCGCGGAATCCCGGCACGCCGCTCGATCTCGACCGGGTGTTGGCGCAGCGCGTCAATCGCAGCGCCGTTGAACGTCGCGCGGCCTCACTGCCCGCCCGCCGCACCGTCAAAAAAGAGTGGCAGGCCGCTTGGCTGCTGCGCGCCATCCAGTGTATCGACCTGACGACGCTGGCCGGCGATGACACCCCCGGCAATGTTGGACGATTGTGTGCCAAAGCGCGCCAGCCCGTGCGCGCGGATGTGCTCGAAGCACTCGACGTTGAGCCGATCACGGTGGCGGCGGTGTGCGTGTATCATAATCTGGTAGCGACGGCGGTTGCCGCGCTGGCGGGTTCGAGGATTCCGGTGGCGGCGGTTTCGACGGGTTTTCCGGCGGGGCAAAGTCCATTTGAACAGCGCCTCGCTGAGATCACGGCCTCGGTGCGAGCGGGGGCGCGCGAGATCGACATTGTAATCAATCGGACACAAGTATTGACGGGGAATTGGATCGGGCTGTACGACGAAGTGCGCGCTTTCCGCGAAGCGTGCGGCGACGCGCATCTGAAGGCAATCCTGGCGACGGGCGAATTAGGTACGCTGCAACAGGTGGCGATGGCAAGCCAAGTGTGCATGATGGCGGGCGCGGATTTCATCAAAACTTCAACGGGCAAAGAATCGGTCAATGCGACCATTCCGGTCGGGTTGGTCATGACGCGCGCGATCCGCAATTATTATGATCGGACGGGCGTCAGGGTCGGCTTCAAGCCAGCGGGTGGCATTCGGAGCGCGAAACAGTCGCTCGACTGGCTGATACTGATGAAAGAGGAACTCGGAGACGAGTGGCTGCACCCACACTTGTTCCGATTGGGCGCGAGCAGCCTGCTGTCCGACATCGAGCGTCAGTTGGAGCATTATGTGACCGGGCGCTATTCGGCATCGTTCCGGCATCCGATGGTATAGCGGCGCGGCAAATCGGAAAAGATGGCGATTCCCACCCAAATCACCAACGGCACCCAAACTCTGCAAGTCACGATCGATCGCAGCCCGCGTCTGAGCAAAACCGTGCGCTGGTCGGTCAAAGATAATATTTTGACGATGCGCGTGCCGCTGCGGATGGCCGAGCGCGATATTCTACGGATGTTGGATGACATCAAAGACAAGGCATTCAAGCAGATGCGCCGCCGCGCCGCCCATCAGAGCGATGAGACGCTCGAAGGGTTGGCGAAAACGCTCAATCATCGCTATTTCAACGATGAACTGCGTTGGCGCTCGATCCGTTGGGTGACGACAATGGAGAAGCGGCTGGGAAGCTGCACAGTCGGCGGCGAGTCCGATGGCGAGATTCGGATCAGTGCGAAATTGCAGAAGTGGCCGCGCTATGTGCTCGAATATGTGGTGGCGCACGAACTGTGTCACCGGCGGGTGGCCGATCACAGCGCGGAATTTTGGCAGTTGGTGGCTCGCTATCCGCAGACCGAACGGGCGCGCGGCTTCATCGACGGGATCGCCTTCGCCGAGGCATCACCCGATCTGACCCTGGATTAGGGGGAGACTCCCAGGTGGCTTAATGCGGGTAATTTCCATCGTTTGCAAAACGGGCGGCCCCATGGGGCCGCCCGTCTCTCCAATAACCATTGATCAACCGGATTTCGTACTAGCCCTTAGCAGAGCGGCACGCGCACTGTGACCGTCGTGCCCTTGTGTTCGACGCTTTCCAGGGTGACTTGGCCGTCATGCGCCTGAAATACCAATTGCGCGATTGGCAATCCCATGCCCATGCCCTGCTGCTCCCGATCGTGGCGTCCCGATTGCGACAGGATTTTCCAGATTTTTTCGAGATCGGCGGGAGAAATGCCATGTCCGTGATCGATTACTTGCACCACCGCATCTCCACCGTCACGCCTGACGTGAACCTCGACGTGGCCGCCCTCGTCGGAGTGGGCGATACCATTGCGCACGATCTCACTGAGGCCGCTGCTGAGCAGATGATTCAGCCCGAAAACATTCAGCGGTTCATCGGGCAGCTCAGCCAGCGAAAGCGTCACATTGCGCTCAGAGGCCACGTTGTGCAGCATCGAGAGCGACGAGTTCACCCAATGCTCGACGTTCACCGGGCCGCCCGCCGCTTCCAGTTGCAGCCGCACATGATCACTGATCAGTTCGGTGTAGAGCACCATCTGTACGGCCAGCCGATTCAGCCGCAGTGTGCCGCTGCGGATCAGATCGAGGCTGATCGCGGCGTCGGCGGTGAGGGACTGATTGAGTTCATCGGTGAGCAGCGAAAAGCCGCCCTGAATATAGGTGAGCGGTGTACGCAGTTCGTGCGAGACCATCTGCACCAGTTCGCGCCGATCGTCATCGAGTTCCCGTTCGGCTTTGGCGCGCAACTCGGCCCCGCGCTGCAATTTGTTATGAACGGCAGTCAGCAGCTCTTCCGGCTCGAAGGGCTTGACCAGATAATCATCGACGCCGAGCTGCCGCCCAATATGAACGTCGCGTCGGGTGCCGCGCGCCGTCAAGAAAATAAAAGGCGTCGTGCGCAGCGTCGGACTGGCGTGGACTTCCATAAAAAATTCATAGCCATCCATGACGGGCATGGCAATATCGCTCACGATCAGATCAGGTCGCCAATCATACTGGGCGATCAGATCGAGCGCTTGGCGACCATTGGCCGCTGACAAAACGTTATATTGCTCGGTTTTGAGCACCAGTGCCACTTCATCCCGCAAATCGTCATGATCTTCAACAACAAGGACGGTCTGGTTCACGATGTAAACTCTCCATAGCGATTTCTTGTTTATTATACGCGGAAAGTATGTTGTTCGTTGAAATTTGGTTTAACAATGTTTTAACTCCCTGACTGTTTGGCGCTTTTTAATCCAAAACTCATTTTAAGTGTGGCTCATCTACATCACTTCTTCATAGGCGGGGCGTAGACTCGCTAGGTGTGTTTTGTGTAGGAAGGAAGTTTTTCATGATTCATCGAGTGACCGGACGACATTTGGCGCTTCTGGTAACGGCCATTTTGGCGCTCACGGCGCTGATCCCGGCGGCAGCCACCCACGCCCAGGATACGGCGGTGACGATAACACTGGCCGTGCAGGATAACGAACGTGATACCTACAACGCCGTCGTCAAAGATTTCGAGGCGGCCAATCCAGGCGTTACGGTGCAATTGGCAACGCAAACACAGTCTAATATTGGCGCGGCGGCCAATGATGTAAGCGCCCACCTTGACGGTGTGCAGCAGTTGGTCAGCCAGAGCGATGTGGTGCTCGTCCGCAGCACCGACGTGAGTGCCGAAGGGACGCGCGCGGGCTATTTTCTGAACTTGCAGCCGCTGATCGACAGCGATAGCGCGCTCAACGCCGCCGATTTTTTCCCCAGCATTTTCCGCGCCTTCCAGTGGGATCAAGGGACGTGGGCGCTGCCTCTTTCGGCCAGCCCGGTCATCCTTACCTACGATCCGGCGGCCTTCGATAAGGCGCATGTGACCTATCCGACCGCCCAGTGGACACTCGATGATCTGATCGCCGCCGTGAAAGCGCTGACTGTTGTCGATGCGTCCGGCAAAATCGTGACGCCCGGCATCGAATTATTCCAGGGCAACAACGATATTCCGTTGTATATGAGCTTGATCGGCAAACCGTTGGCCGATCTGAACGCGATCCCGAATCCACCGAACATCGACCAGCCGGAAACAACCAAGCTGCTCGATGGGCTGGTTACGCTGTTCCAGACCGTGCCGTCGCAAAGCGCGACGAATAATCAGGCACCGATCCGCATTCAAGGCTTCCAACAACTGCTGTTTGGTGGTGGTCCGGGCGGCGGCGGTGGTGGCAACAATGCCTCGACGCGCAAAGGTGTCCTGCTGCCCGGCGGCCACTCGTATCTCAACGTGAGCGGCGTCGCTGTCAGCGCGGCCACTCAATATCCTGACAAAGCCTATGCGCTGGCGAAGTTCCTGACCACCCGCACCGACATCGCCGGGCGTGGCTTGGCCTATCCGGCCCGTCAGAGCCTCGTCACGGGCGCGGCGAGCGGTGGCACAGGCGGCACAGGTGCCATACCCGGACCCGGCGGTTTCAACATCGCGGCGATCCTGGCGCGGCTCGTTCCCGATCAGCGCCAGTTGCTCACGGATGCCATCAATGTGGGCTACTCGACCACCGATCGACGTTTCTATGACTTCCTCGGTTCGGCCATCCGCAAGGCAACCGGAACCGGCACGCTCGATACCAAGACGGCCATGGCCACAGCGCAGTCCGAAGCACTGAACGCCGAACAGGTCGCGCTGACCCGCAAGGCCGATGCCAGCAAGGTCGCCGTTGTCGCCACGCCCGTGCCGACGGTTGCGCCAAACGCCGGTATCACGCTCAAATTTGGCATGTCCGGTTTCGGCAACGCCATCCCTAAAAAGGCCGAAATTCTGGCATTGGCCGATCAATTCGTCAAAGATAACGCGGGTGTCGTCGGGCGCGTCGATGTCGAACAAATCGGCGGCGGCTTCGGCGGCAATGCGGCCACGACCGGTGCCAGCAGCTTCGACTGCTTCTACCTGCCCTATAGCGCCGTGCCGAATCTCGCACTCGATACGGTGATCGCACTCGATCCGTACCTGACCGCCGACAAAACCTATGATCAGAAGGACTACGTGGCTGCGGCGCTCAATCAAGCTCAGCGCGATAACAAAATTTGGGCGCTGCCGATGAACATCGCACCGACCGTCATGTGGTACGATCCGTTGGCATTTGGCAACGCGGGCGCGACCAAACCCGTCGCTGGCTGGACGATCGACAGCTTCAAAGACGCGCTCAAGACGCTCGCCCCGACGATCAAAAACAACAATCCGCCGTTCACCGTGCAAGGTGATGCGGGTTCGAGCATGTTGATGCTGGTCGCCTCGTATGGTGGCCTGCCGATCGACTATCGCACTAATCCGATCACCGTCAAATTCACCGATCAGGCGAACGTCGATGCGATGCAGCAGGTACTCGATCTGGCGAAGAACAAGCTGATCGACTATCGCGCACTCGCTGCAACGCTGGGTATCGGCCTCGGCCTGAACGGCGATCCGCTGTACAGCCAGCAGTTGAATGGCCTGAACTTCGGTCGTCCGCAGCGCGCGGATACGGCGGCGGCTGCCAGTAACTACAGTCCGGTCACGTTCCCGAAGGGATCGAAAGTCCAATTGATGGCGTTCAGCGTCGGCACGTTGTATATCAGCGCCACCGCCCAGAACGCGGATGCTTGCTACAAGTGGATCAGCACCTTTGCACAGCATCCCGAACTGACCGAAGCGATGCCCGCGCGCCACTCGCTGCTCAACGATCCGAAGATGGATACGTTGTACGGCGCGGCGCTGTCCGCGACCTACCGCGATGTGAGCACTGTACTCGATGACCCGAACACGATCGGCGCGCCCTCGCTCATCGGCGGCTTCACGAACATCGCCAGCATCGCCGTGCAGCACTGGCTGTTCCAGGCCTGGGATAACTACGTCCTGAACGGCAAAGACCTGAACACCGAACTGCAAGATTCGCAGAAGTTCGCCGACGGGTTCTTGCAATGCGCGGCGGGCATCCCGGCCTTCGATCCGGCGCAAGGCAAGTACAGCGACTATCAGCAAAAGTTCCTTACCTGCGCCACGACCGTCGATCCTGCCTTGAAGACGCAATTCCGCATCGGCGGGTAAAATACCCCTCATCCCCTGCCCCCTCTCCCACAAGGGTAGAGGGGCGCAAAACGGACGAGGCAAGCCATCGTCCCTACAAGAACGACGATTTTTGTAGGGACGATGGCTTGCCTCGTCCGTCTTCATCGAAATACTTACCCTAAAAGGATGGAGGTTAGGGGTGAGGTTCTCAATCGCCGCATTTTATGTTAAGCTACCGCGTATGACTGGCGATCGCGCACCCATCGGGAGTCCGAATTATGGCAAAATCAGGCGATAGGATCGATAACCCACTGACCGGCGAATACATCATTTGGCGCACGACGGCGGAAGAATCGAAAGGGGCGGAGCTTGTCTACGATCAGTTCGTTCCGGCGGGCGGCGCATTCAACGGTGAACATATCCATCTCAACTTCCAAGAAAAATTCGAGATCATCTCCGGCACGGGCACTTATCGATTGGGCGGCGTCACCCAAAAAACCACGATCGGCCAAGTGATTGTTGCCCCGCCCAAAACCCGCCACCAGAATCCGTACAACCTCGATAAAGACGAACTGCACCTGATCATCACCGTGACGCCGGAAATGGGCACGCAAACCTATTTCGAGACGCTCTACGGGTTGGCGCGCGACGGCAAGTTGAACGCGCATCACGAGATGAAGTTTTGGCAGTTGGTGGTGGTCGCCAACGACTTGAAGGGACGCACCGCCTTTATTCAAGCGCCGGTGTGGCTGCAAGTCTGGTTTTTGCCGATCTTTTCGTTCATCGGGCATCTGATGGGCTATCAGGCGCGCTACGACAAGTACAGCGGCCCAGCAGCGAAATAATCAAGCGGGCGATCCTGTCGTGGTCGCCCGTCTCGTCTGATCTACGTCTCTATGGTTTCTTGCCAAACACCAGCGTCGGCGTTGTCAGGGACGTGAGCGGCGTGGCCGTCGGCGTTGTGGTGGGTGTGGCGGTGGGCGGCGGCGGCCCGACCACGATGCTCGCTATGATCTTGTCCAAAACGGGCTGCGCCTGGTCCCAGTAGCCAAAAAGCGCTTGGGCTCCTACGAAAATCAACCGACCGTCGGGCAGTTCGGCAAGGCGCAGATCATACTCGTGTATACTCTGTCCTTTTTCTTTCAGCAGTATGCTATAACCAGCCAACGTACCAATCTTGGCCGGGCGAGAATCAATCGCGACGTAATTGGTTAGCCCTGCGAGATAGGCATTTAGTCCGGATTGAGACGTACTAGTACATCAAAGCGGAAGTAATCACAGGGATCACTTACCGTTTGAAAGCCCTCACCCCCCTCTAGTCGCTTGTGGGAGAAGGGTTGGGGGTAAGGGACATCTGTCTCGTTATTTCCGCGCTGCTGTACTAGGTAATATCGCAAGGCTCATCTGGCCTTGATAAATCGCAGTTGGGTCGCCAATCACCACATAGAGAGCAGTCTGAGGGTTGTCTGATGCGCCAACGTAAAAACTGTATCCGCCAGAATTTGACCCTTGTTCTGCGGTCCAGATGGCAGGCTTACTCAATGTAAAGACGTGATCGTTTGGCTCGTAGCGCGCGAGAGTTGTCAAATCGAACGCGCCAGGCACGAACGTGACAGTGGGAGCAGGAGTGTGAGTAGGCGCAGGGGTATCGGTAGGCATATCAGTCGGAGACGCGATTTGCGTGAGTGAAGATGTAAACGCCAGGGTCGCTGTTGACGTCGGCGTGCTAGACGCGGTAGCCGTAGACGGTGGAAGCGATGGCGTGACCGTTGCAGGAAACAATGCCTTCAACGTCGGGACGCCGGTTAGCGGCGGGAGCGGTGTCACCGTCGAGGGTGTCCAAGTGGCCCGGGCGATCGGCGTCGTGGGCATGATGGGCGTCGCGGAAGCGCCTGCGGCAAGCTGCGGACAGGTCGGCTGAACATCATGCACACCAAAGGTCTGTCGTTCATCGAGCGTAAAGTCACGCGGCAGCCAACGGCACGCATCTGCCACCACATCGCGGTAATCCAACGGCCACAATCCCGCCGTCCCGTCATCGCCGCCCGTTAGAATATAGCGACCATCCGGTGAGAGAGAGGCACTGCTTATGTAGCTGTTAACATTAAAAATGCGCAGAGTCCGACCACTGCTCACATCCCGCAGTTCGACTGTACCGTCCGCACTGGCGATCAATATAGACTTACCATCGGGCGCGAAGGACACGCTGATCACTAAATCATCGTAGCCATCAAAGATCTGCCTGCGCTGCTCACTGTCAATATCCCAGATCGACGCACTGCCGCGTTTTTGGCTAATGCCGCCGCCCATCACGATGGATTTTCCATCCGGTGCGAAAGCCACACTCACCACCGCAAATAAGTCGGAGAATATTTTCAGAGGTTTCCCACTCAATGTATCCCAAATTCGTGCCGTGTCATCATAGCTGCCCGTCAGCACAGACTCGCCATTGGGCGAAAAGGCGACGCTGCTCACTGCTTGTTCGTGGCCTCGGAATATCTGTACGAGTTGCCCGCTGACCACGTCCCACAGGCGCGCCGTTTTATCATCACTACCCGTCAGCACGGACTTGCCATCGGGCGAAAAAGTGACGCTGCTCACACTCTTCGTGTGGCCGATGAACGTGCGCACGCTCTGCCCACTGTTCACGTCCCACAGGCGTGCTGTTTTGTCATCACTGCCGGTCAAAGCATAATGACCATCGGGCGAAAAAGCCACACTCGTTACGTCGCTGGTGTGACCCACTAACAAGCGCAGCAACTGCCGGGTGCGCATATCCCACAATTGGGCGGCGTAGTTATCACCACCGACCAGCGCATAGCGGCCATCCGGTGAAAAAGCCACACTGCGCACGAAGTCTGTGTGTCCGCTATAGGTGCGCAGGTTTTGCCCCCTGCCGGCTGCGCTCGCGTCCCACAAACGCGCCGTGTAGTCGCTGCTTCCCGTCAGGATGTAGCGGCCATCCGGCGAAAAGGCGACGCTGTTCACGTCACTATTGTGACCCTGGAATATTTGCTGGCTTTGTGCGGTGTTCACATCCCACAGTTGTACTGCGCCACCACCACTCCCCGTCAGCACGGATTTCCCGTCAGGCGAGAAAGCGACACTCAATACGGATCTACCGACGTCGTAAAGGCGCAAGAGATCGGTGCTGGCGCTGTCCCACAACCGGGCTGTACCGTCGTAGCCGCCTGCCAGGACGTAGCGACCATCCGGTGAAAAAGCCACGCCGTATATACTGGACGTATGACCCCTGAAGGTTCGTAGGCTCAGGCCGCTGCTTACGTCCCACAACTGTGCCGTTTTGTCACCACTCCCCGTCAGGATGTAGCGGCCATCCGGCGAAAAAGTCACGCTGGTTACGCTGTCCGTGTGACCCTTGAAGATCTGTTTGATGTCTCCGTTATTGGCGTCCCACAACTGCGCCGTGTTGTCATCGCTGCCCGTCAGCACAGACTTGCCATCCGGCGAAAAAGCCACACTGCGCACCCAATCCGTATGACCGGCGAAAACCTGCACAGGCCGTCCCGTGTCAATCTTCCACAGCATTGCGGTGGTATCCGCGCTGCCCGTCAGCACGAACTTGCCATCGGGTGAAAATGCCACACTCCGCACACTACCCGTGTGGCCGCGAAAGACTCGTAAAATTTGCGCCGTATCCACGTCCCACAGCCGCGCCAGCCCATCGTCGCTGCCCGTCAGCATCCGGCGACCGTCCGGCGAAAAGGCCACCGCGTTGATCCTGTTCGGCCCATCGGTCAGCAGTTCCGGCACATTATGGCCGTTCAGCGCTTTATAGAGCGACGCCTCCGCATCCGGGCTGTCACTCTGACGCAGCGCACGGATCGAGAGCAAGATCGCCTCAGTTCGGCTCGTGAAGTCTGTTTTTGAACCCAGATCGCCCGCCTGCGCCGCCCAGTGCAAGGCATCGTTGCGCGCCTGGCTGTCGATGATGCTGGTCGAAATCGCCACTTGCGTTTTGAACGCTGGCGTCAGGGTCGCGTTCACGACGGCGACCTGCTTGGCGGCGGAAGTTGCGCCCTGATTGGCATCAGCAACTTGCCCGGCGGCGGAAGTTGCGCCCTGGTTGGCAACCGCGACTTGCCCGGCGGCGGAAGTTGCGCCTTGATTCGCGGTGGCGACCAACTGCAGTGCCGCACTGATCGTCTGCGGAATCGGCGTCAGGGTCTTGTTCGCATCGGCGACACTGTACTGCGCGCTGAAATACGCGATCGCCGCGACGACGATGAACGCCGCCGCCACCACGCCTGCGATCGCCGCCGTTCGCCGTGCCAGTGTCGCGCGTCCCTCCGCCTGATTCGCCCTTTCCGCCGTGATCAGCGACTCGTCATGCGCGATTTTCGCAGCGTGTTCCGCCGCGCGCGCCTGTTCCGCGACTTCGATCAACTCCTGTTTGCGACGCTCCTCCAGCGCCAGCACTTCCACCTGCCGCTCGGCGCTCGTCTCGATGAACGCGATCTCCTCGGCGCTCGAAATGTTGCGCGCCGCCCAATCTTGCGCATTGACCAACACCAATCCGCGATACAGCCCATCATCAACGGGATCGCGTCCGCGCGCGGTCCAAGCGGCGGCATCGGTGCTGATGGCTTTTTGCAGGTGGATGTCGTCGCGCGCCTCTGTGAGCCATTCGCCCAGCCGCCCCCATTCGCGGATCAGCGCCTCATGGCTAACTTCGATGGTCGTCACCTCGCCGACTTTGCCCGTCGTCAGCAGTCGCGCATCAATAAATGCCCGCGCCACCGATTCGTAAATCCGCGTCTGGGTCGGGTCGGGCAGCGTGATTTCGGTCGAGGCGGCGCGTCGGCGCGTCGTATTCTGTTCGGTCGTGCCCGGTTCGATCAGCCGTAAGAACAACGCGCGCGCCAATTGTCGATGGGTTTCCGTCGGCAGTGCGCCGAACGTATTTTCCGCGTGTTTCGCCAGCGCTCCACGCACGCCGCCGATCGCTTGATAGGCGTGCCGTGTCAAGCGCAGTCCCTCGCGCCGCTCAAACAACTGATCCAATGTGAATTGCAGCAGCGGGAGCGCCGCCGCTTCACCGCGCACCTCGAATAACAGATCGCCGACCAGCCCGTCCTCGAACGTCAGATGGACGTCGGTCAGTGCGGCGGGTTTTTCGATCACCGCGCGCAGGTCGTCGATCTCCATCGGCAGCACGGCTTTGCTGCGACCTTCGAGCAGTGCGCCCAGCCCTGGATAGTTCAGCGGGCGATCGTAAAAATCGGCGCGCAAGGTCAGGATCGCCAGCAGCGCACCGCGTGGCTCCGTCACCGCTGTGACCAGCAGATCGATGAAGCGGCGGCGCTCCGTCTCGTCCACCGTGAGCGTGAATAGCTCCTCGAACTGATCGACCAGCAGCACGACGCGCCGCTCCGACCGTCCCGAAATCTGCCGCGCCAACAGGTGCAATCCGCGTCCGGCGTCGTCCTTGAGTTCATCAGCGAGTGCTGAGGGACCGCGCTGCGGCAGCATATCCGCCAACGTCAGCGCCAGCGATTCGAGCGGATGCGCGCCCGGCACGATCGGCGGTAGATAGACCCAGCCCTCGCTGCCGGGTAAGCCACCTCGCTGTAAATGTGGCAGCAGACCAGCCATGACCACGCTCGATTTGCCGGAGCCGCTCGGCCCGATCACGACGGCCAGGAAGCGCGGCGAGTCGCCAGGGCGGGTAATATCGCGCAGCGCATCGGTCAGTTCGCCGATCAGCCGTTCGCGTCCAAAGAAATCGCCCGTATCGTCACCCGTGAACGCGCGCAGCCCTTTATACGGATTGCGCGGCTCGAATGGCGTGGGTTCTGCCAAAATATCGGGCGCGGGGGGATTCCTCAACGGCGGGCGACGGCGCGCCAACCGAGCCTTTGAGCGGTATTCCCTCTGGCGGCGGCGGCACGGTCGCAAAAGTGCCGCTCACGCCTTTGACCAGGGCGGCGCTCAGCTTGACTAAGCCCGCCGCATAGCCTTCACCGCGCATATCGATCGCTTGCGTGCCGCCAATGCCCATCGGCAGCGCATCAATCAAGTCATCGCCTTCGATCCACAGCGGGAAAATCTTGCACTTGTAATAATTCGCAATGCGCAGCTCATCCTTGACATAAAGAGAGCGGCGTGAACGCGGCGAGGCCATCAGCAGCACTGCCCACGAATTGCGGATGGCGTCGCGGAGGGTCTGTTCCCAGTCCGGGGTGCCCGCTTCCAGTCCCGATTGATCGATCCAGGCGTCGATTCCGCGTGCCTTCAAATCAGTGTAAATCTGCTCGACGATCGCGCGATCAGCGCCCGCATACGAAACAAACACCTGAGTCCGCGTTAAACCGTCAGGCATCGCATTTTTCTCTTTTCGGGTAATGTTGCGACTACTGCAAACTTATCATAATGCGACTGTCCCCGTTTTGCAAGCATTTTGCCAGGGCAATTGCCGCTATATTTTCTGGCAATTGTTTCGATTGGCTATGCCCAAGCGTGCGCGGCTCAATCGGAGTAAGATTTCGCTTAAATCTGCTTAAGGGAGGGTCTGATGAGCCGTTTGGATTCCTACACTCAGTATCTGCAAGATGCGATGAAATCGTGGTCATGCCCCGGCCTCGCGGTCGCCGTGATTCGGGGTGAAGAAGTGCTGCACCAGGGCGTCTATGGTATGCGCGACATCGAGAATAACTTGCCGATGACGGCGGATACGCGCTTTGCAATGGCCTCCGTGACGAAATCGTTCGCCGCCATGAGCATCGCGCTGCTCGTCGATGAAGGCCGCTTGGCCTGGGATAAGCCGGTGAATGAATATATGCCGGACTTCGTGCTCGACGACGAATACATCACCGCACATATCACCGTGCGCGACATGCTAAGCCATCGGACGGGCTTGCCGCGCCACGATTTTGCCGTTTGGAGGCTCGACATAACGCCCGCCGAATTTATCAAGCGCATGAAGCATTTCAAGTTTAGCGCGACCTTCCGCGAAAAATTTCAGTACAACAATCTGATGTATTATGCGGCAGCCTATCTGGTGGAAAAAGTGAGCGGTCAGCCCTGGGAAACTTTTGTGCAGACGCGCATTTTTGAGCCGCTGGGCATGGTCGCCTCTAACTTCATGCCAGAGCCGCCGCGCGCCGATCAAACCACCGCCTGGGGCTACCGCGCTGATCGGGACGAAAAAGGCGGTGTGAAGGGGCTAACCCGAATGCCCTATGGCAAACATACCCAGGTCTCACCCGGCGCGGCGGGTGCCCTCTTTTCGACATTAGCTGATCTGACGAAATGGCTCACGGTGCATGTAAATAGCGGAACCGTCGGCGATTTCAAGCTCGTGTCACCCGATAACCTGAAGTTGATGCACCTACCGCAGATGGTGATCCCCGGCGGTGGCGTCAATGAGGCGCTGCATGGCAATACCATTTTCAATTATGGTATGGGGTGGTTCGTGGAACCCTATCGTGGCAACACCCTGGTACATCACGGCGGCAATGTCGAGGGTTTCAGTCTGGAGATTGGCTTCGTTCCCCAGGAAAACATTGGCGTAATCGTGTTAACTAACTTGCAAGCGCTCCCACTCCGCGACGCGATGTTGTACGAAAGCATCGATCGTGTGCTTGATTTGCCAGATCGTGACTGGAATCAGCGCTACCATGCTATCTTTGATCCCTATTTTGCCGCCCTTGCGAGTGGCAAGCAGACCGCGAAACAGGAACAAACGCCCGATGCGCCGCCAACGCATCCGCTGGAAACTTACCTCGGTATATACGCCGCCGACGGTTATCCCGATTTTGCGGTTCGCCGCGAAGGAGATTCGCTGTTGGCCTCCACAGTGGGCAGCCTGGACTGGTCACCCTTTCGTCACTACCACTATGATGTCTTCGAGTGGCACCTGTCTGATTTCGACGAATGGCTCAAGGTGCGCTTCCTGACGAATGATAACGGCGAGATTGATACGGTCTCGATCCCATTGGAGCCGGCGGTCGATAACATTATCTTCAAGCGTAAACCAATCACGTTGCCGGAAGACCTGATGGCGGCACTGTTGGGCAAATACACGACACCGATCGCGGGATGGGCGTATACCGTGACCCGCCGCGAAGGCAAGTTGTATATCACGCCGACGGGTGGCACGCCCGAAGAAATGCAAGCGTACCGGCTGACCGACGCGCTGGTTGGCCTGTCCGCGAAACGTGTGCGCTTCGAGTTCGCCCGTACGGATGCGGCGATTCCGAGCCTGACGATTAAAATGCCGGATGCGACGTTGGAGGCAACCCACACCGCCTGATCCGAGAATATACGGCAGGGCGATTAGCCCGTTCCGCGATCCGCCGCTATCGGCTATACTCAGCGGACTTTCCACTCGTTGTGTTCGAGGATGAGTCACGTCATGCAGACCACCAAACCGATTGATTCCACGCCCGATCCTGATTTGCCCGATACAGGCCACACGCCCGGCATCAACACGCTGGCCGTGCATGGCGGCGATGATCGCGCGCGCGCCCACCAAGCGATTCCCATGCCGATCATCCAGGCGGCGACCTACGCCTTCGCCGACACCGCCGACCTGATCAACTTCATGCAGCGCCGCGCGTGGGGCAATGGTATCGAAGGCCGCGAGGATTATGGGCGCTATGGCAACCCGACGGTACAGGCGGTCGAGCGCAAAGTGGCGGCGCTTGAAGGCGCGGATGATGCGGTGCTATTCTCGTCGGGCATGGCCGCCGTCACGTCCCTGCTTTTGGCGAGCTTGCCGACGGGCGCGCATCTCGTGATGACCGATGACTGTTATCGCCGCACACGCCAGTTCTGCACGACGTTTCTCGCGCGGCTCGGCATCGAAACGACGATCGTGCCGATGGGCGATTACGACGCTCTCGAAGCGGCCATCCAACCGAAGCGGACGCGCTTCGTGATCTCCGAAAGCCCGACGAACCCGTACTTACGCATCGCCGATCTGGAGCGCATCGCCGATATTGGCAAGCGCCACAAAGTGCGCACGTTGATCGATGGCACGTTCGCCTCGCCCGTCAATCAGCGTCCGCTCGACTATGGGATCGATTATCTCGTCCACAGCGCGACCAAATACCTGGGCGGCCACCATGACCTGCTGGCGGGCGTCGTCGTCGGGCGCAAAGATCGGATCGCGGCCCTGCGGGATGCGCGCGGCGTGCTCGGCGGCATCGTCGATCCACAGAATGCGTACCTGTTAGAGCGCGGCCTCAAAACGCTCGGCTTGCGGGTCGCCCAGCAAAACGCCACCGCGCTGATCGTCGCCGCCTATCTCGAAAAGCATCCGGCCATCGAGCGTGTCTGGTATCCGGGCTTGCCCTCGCATCCTGATCACGAAATCGCACGCAAGCAGATGAGCGGTTTCGGCGGCGTCGTCAGTTTCGAGATACGCGGTACGCTCGAAGATACCAGCCGTTTCATCGACGCGCTGGATATTCCGTACATCGCGCCGAGTCTGGGTGGTGTGGACAGCCTGATCGAGCAGCCCGCGCTCATGTCGTACTTCGAGAAATCCACCGAAGAACGGCTGGCATTGGGCATCAAAGATAACTTGGTGCGTTTCGCCATAGGCGTCGAGGACGTAAAAGACATCATCGCCGATCTGGAAAACGCGCTCAAGGTGCTCGTCCAATGACCGGACAGCCTGCACCCGACACGGATATGGCGCTCGATCGAGTCGAGGCGTTCAGCGATGGTGTGTTCGCCGTCGCCGTGACACTGTTGATCTTGAACTTACAAGTGCCGCATTTGAAAGATTCACCATCTTCAGAGCTTGTTGATACCCTGGTCAAACAGTGGCCGTCATATCTGAGCTACGCGGTCGCTTTTTTGACGCTCGGCTCAGTGTGGGTCAGTCATCATCAAATGCTGCGCTATTTTGACCGCGCCGACTCGACGCTGCAAACGCTTAACGTCCTGTTCCTGATGTTTATCACGCTCACGCCGTTTACAACCGCGTTGCTCGGCGAGTATATTCAGCAGACTGACAAACTGTCGGTCACGCTGGTCATATTTGGCGCGGTGTGGGTGGTCAATGGCTTCTGTTTTTCGCTGATGTGGCGCTACGCCGTGCAAAGTGGGATATTGAAAGCGAGCGTGACGCCGACAATGATCCGCAATATGACAATCAGCGCCAGCTTTGGCTCGATCTTCAGCGTTTTCGCCAGTATACTGGCACTATTTCTACCGCAGGTAAGCCTGATTTTATTCGTCGCAATCGCCTTCGGCTATACGGGAATCCCCCTGATACGCGCCTTCCGTCCACGTCTTCAGCCAGCCACGACAACAGCGAGCAAACTATGACCCTCTCCGCGCCCCGATCGGGTGCGCAGGCCGTCGAAGCGAGCGCGCCCGCGACCGTCGCCAACCTGGGACCCGGTTTCGATATTCTGGGGATGGCTTTGGCCGAACCCTCCGACCGGGTGATCGCCGAACGAACGGGCGAACCCGGCATCCACATCGAGGCGATCACGGGCGATGGGGGACGCCTCAGCCGCGATCCGACGCGCAACACCGCCGCCGTCAGTGCTGCTTTCGTGCTCAAGCAGATCGGCGTTAAGAGTGGCATCCGACTCACCATTCACAAAGGGCTGCCGCTCGCCAGTGGACTCGGCAGCAGTTCGGCCAGTGCGGTCGCTGGGGCGATGGCGGCGAATATGCTGTTCGGCGAACCACTCAGCCGTCCCGACTTGCTGGCCGCGTGTGTCGAAGGTGAGGCGGCGGTCAGTGGTCGCCATGCCGATAATGTCGCACCCGCGCTGCTCGGCGGGATCGTGCTGGTGACGGGTATCACTCCGGATTCGATCTTCCCGCTGCCGACGCCGCCCGGTTTGATCTTTGCACTGGTGACGCCAGGAGTGGCCGTGCCGACGGCTCAGGCGCGTGCGGTGCTGCCCAAACAGGTCGCGTTGAGCAAGGCGGTGGCGCAGGCGGGGGCGGTCGCGCAACTGGTAGCGGCGCTCTACACAGGCGATCTCGCATTGTTAGCAAGGGCGATGGAAGGCGATGGAATCGTCGAACCAGCGCGCGCCCATCTGATGCCGGGCTTGGCCGAAGTGCGGGCGGCAGCGGCGAATGTCGGCGGCTTGGCGACGATCATCAGCGGCGCGGGGCCGACATTGTGTACGCTGTGCCCGTCACCGGAGATCGCCAAGCGCGTGACCGAGGCGATGACTGGCGTCTACGCGAAACTGCGGCTGCCGTGCGTGACGCGCATCACGACGCCCGCCCCCGGCGGCGCAACCGCGCGCGTACTCAAGGCGCTGTAATCAACAAATCCAAAGGAGATTAACCATGACCAACGCAAATCCGACCCTTCCCGCGACGATGAATGCCATCGTCGTCAGCAGCTTCGAGCGCGGTTTCGACGGCGCGGCCTGTGAGCAGCGTCCCGTTCCGACGCCAACCGCCGATCAACTGCTGGTGCGCATTGCCGCCGCACCCATTAACCCCTCCGATTTGGCGTTCGTCCAAGGGCAATATGTCCGCAAGCCGCTCCCCATTATAGGCGGTTTCGAGGGCGCGGGCACGGTCGTGGCCGTCGGCGCGAATCTGAACGTCGATCAATGGCTGCATCAGCAGGTGCATGTGCTGGCAGCCGAAGGGGATGGAACATGGGCAGATTACATGGCCGTCAAACCGATCGCTTGTATGCCGATCGGCGAATCGATCAGCTTGGAGCAGGGCGCGACGTTGATCGTCAATCCGCTGACGGCCTGGGCAATGATGGATGCCGCGCGCAAGGCGGGCGTGGCGGCGATCGTGCAGACAACGGCAGCCAGCGCCCTCGGCCAGATGGTGATCAAGCTCGGTAAACGCTGGAACATCAAAGTGATCGGCATCGTGCGGCGCGCCGACCAGATCGATGATCTGCTCGCATTGGGCGCGGAGGCCGTTTTGGACAGCACCGCCCCGGATTTCGATGTGAAACTTCGTGACGTCTGTCGCATAGCGCGCGCCATGCGTGCTTTTGATGCAGTCGGCGGCGATATGACCGGGCGACTGCTGACGGCGATGCCCAATGGTGCACATGTGACAGTCTATGGTGGACTGTCTGGAGCGCCCAGCGTGATCGGTATCGATCAGTTCATCATGCGCGGCAAATCCGTCGATGGTTTCTGGCTCACCACCTGGATGCCCGCCCAGGATCGGGCGACCCTGACAAATGCGCTCGGTGAGATCATGTCGCTAATCGGCGACGACTTCGGCAGCCAGATTCGGGCGCGTTATCCGCTGGAAGACGTGGCCGTCGCACTGAACGACTACAGCGGCCAAATGAGCGGCGGCAAGGTGTTGTTCACGCCATAGTTTACGTCACCTGCCGCCCCGCTACTTTTTGGGGTAGGTGTGTTCATATGGGTGGAAAAACAGCGGGCGCGTCGGAATTCGCTATAATAGAGCGTCACACGAGGGGAGCGCCACCACCATGATGTTCAGCGGAGTTTTGACCGGGACAGGCACCTACCTTGACCGGATCGTCGCCAATACCATCGTCGAGTTGACGGAGCGCAAACGTGCGCACGTTCCACTAACGCCTTATGCGGGTGGGACGCGGGATTTCGCCGCCGCGTTGAACCGTGAGACGATCGCGCTGATCGCCGAAGTGAAACACGCTTCGCCTTCAAAAGGCGTCCTGATCGATCCGTTCGATCCAGTCGCGCTGGCGGAGAGCTACGCGGCGAACGGTGCGGCGTGCCTTTCCGTGCTAACCGACCGCCAGTTTTTTCAGGGCAGCCTGGACGATCTGCGGAAAGTGCGCGCAGCGGTCGATCTGCCAATCTTGCGCAAGGATTTTGTGATCGACGCCTTCCAGATCGATGAGGCGCGCGCGGTTGGAGCCGATGCGATTTTGTTGATCGTAGGCATCCTCGATGATGCGCTGTTGGCCGATCTGTATGCGGTGGCGAGCGATCACGGGCTGGCCGCACTGGTCGAAGTCCATGATGCGGCTGAATTGGAGAGGGCACAGCGCCTCGCACCCGCCTTAATTGGGATAAACAACCGTAATTTGCGCACGTTCGAGACCGATCTCGGCACGGTGGAACGACTGGCGGCGACGATTCCGCTCAGCCGCACAAGAACCTTGATCGCCGAAAGTGGGATCAATAGCGCCGCCGATGTCGCGTGGATGGCAGCGGCGGGTGCGCGGGCAGTGCTCGTCGGCGAGTCGTTGATCGTGGCCGCGGATCGGGCGGCCAAAGTGCGCGAATTGAGCGGCGTTAAGCGTCCCCTCGGAGTGAAAAGCGCATTATGACCCTGGTCAAAATTTGCGGGCTGACGAACCTCGCCGATGCGCGCGCCGCGCTCGAAGCCGGCGCAGACTTTTTGGGCTTCATCTATTATGCAAAGAGTCCGCGTGCCGTCACGCCGGAAGCCGTTGGTGCGATCCGCGCGGGACTGCCAGCGGAGGCGCGCACGGTCGGCGTATTCATCGATGAG
>JBBRMW010000056.1:0-25540 GCA_038230635.1 Aggregatilineales bacterium
GACAACCGCCACCAAACATGGCGGCAGCAAAACGGGTACCCGTAGTGTATCCGCCCGCCCAGTTAGTGGCGCAAGCCATTTAACGGGCGTAGGTTAAGACTCAACCCGTGGTGGTTAAAACACCATACTTTGAGTAACTATTGCTGCACATGCTATCAGAAATTCGTTAATGTTTTTCCTAATCCGGCTCTTTATACTGATTATTTGCACCCGGCGCGGGGCGAATCACGTATAATAAAAGCAGCGTAATTTTCTACCAAGAAGGTAGTGCAACCATGGAATGTCCAAACTGCCACCACTGGAACGAGGCAGGTTCGCGCTTTTGCGAAGAGTGCGGCTTCGAATTGACAGGTGCGCCAGATGCGCCCGCCAAAGTCTCGATTACGGGTAATGTAGGCGCGGTGGCTTTGCCTACTGCGGCCTCCGCCATGCCCGCCGATCTGATTCCGCCGCCGCCCCCGCAAATCCTCGTGCCGAACAACGCGCCCCCACCACCCGCGCCAGCAATCTCGTTTGCGGGCGCACGCCTGACGCTCGAAGCAACGGGTTCAGTCTTTAAGCTCGGCGACTCGACGTTGATTGGCCGCGAAGACCCATCCGTCCAGATCGACTTCGATGGCTACGAAGATGGCAAATATATCAGCCATCGGCACGCACAGGTTGTCAAACACGACGGCGCGTATTACCTCGAAGACCTGGGCAGTTCCAATCACACGCGCGTGAATGGCGCGAAACTGTCGCCTGGGCAGTCACAGCCGCTCAAAGAGGGCGACAAAGTTCGCTTCGGCAAGATCGAAGTGACATTCCACGAAACGTGAAGTCCCCTCATCCCCGGCCCACCTCCTCATAAGGGTGGAAGGGGCGTTGGGGCAGATAAGTTAAAAAGGATGTCTGTATGGCAACCGATGTTGATGCAAAGGTCGAATGTCCGCATTGTCACCAGATGACCGGCACGGCCACTGGCTTTTGCGATGAGTGCGGTTTGGAACTGGCGAGCGAAGCGATCCGCCCGATCACGGCGGCGATGGCTATGGCGACGGGTACGATGCCCAACGCGACGGGCACGGGTAGCCTGAATTGTCCGTACTGTGGACACGAACTACGCCCAAACGCGCGGCATTGTCCGAACTGTGGCAAGAAATTGAATCCCGCCGCGACGGCTGCGCCCGCTGCTACAACCGTTCAGAGCGGCCCGCCGAGCGTTTTGCAGCCCGGTCTGCTGGTCGCCGATCGCTATGGCCTGGAAAATATCCTGGGCGAAGGCGGCATGGGGCGCGTTTGGAAAGCCTATGACCGCCACCTGAACAAGTACGTCGTGATCAAAACGGTATTGACGCCGGATGACGCACTGCGCAAGGCGCTGCAAAAAGAAGCCGAAGTCTTGATCAACATTCGCCATCAGAATATCGTGGCAGTGATCGACTTTTTCACCGTCGAAACCGAACTATGCTATGTCATGGAGTTCGTTTCCGGGCCAAGTTGGGCGGATGAGATCGAAGACGCCGTGACGCGCAAACTGGTGCAGCCCATGTCGGCGGAGCAGGCGCTGATCCGCGTCAAAGGACTGATGCCAGCGTTCAAGTATTTGCTCGGACTCAAGCCGCCGATTATCTACTGCGACTTCAAGCCCGCAAACGTCAAGAGTATGGTGCTGCCCAACGGCGAGACGGTGCAGGTTTTGCTGGATTTCGGCACAGCCTATCTATACGATCCGAAAGTGCCGCCGAAACCCGCGCGTGGCACGCCCGGTTATCACTCGCCCAACGCGGCGCATCCCGATTGGCGCGACGACTACTTCACGATCGGGCGCACTTTGGCCGAACTGGTGGGCATGGCCGAAGTGCATACCGAGCAGTACAAGTACACGCTGACGCCGCCCGATCAGTTTCCCTGGACGCAGTATGACGACTCGTTCCGCTTCTTCGTCGAGTGGCTGACGGCCTATAACCGCGACGATCGTCCGCAAAACGTCGATGAAATTTTGACCGAACTCGATGGTGTACTCGGTTACGTCAAAGGTCAGACACCCGACAAACGCCTGATGACGGCGCGTGCCAACCCCGCCCAGTTCACGAAGGCGACGGTCGCCATGACTTCGCCGACCACCGGCGCGCTCACAAGCACCGGCACCGTCAAGATCGATCTGCCGCAGGTGGAGGCGACCAATCCAGCAGCCACCATCTTGATTAGTGCGCAGGAAGCATACGAGCAGCGCAACTTCACGCGCGCCCTGCAACTGACCAATCAGGCAGTCAACAACAACGGCGGCGCGGCGGCCTACGTGCTGCGCTCACTCGTCCACAATCAGCTTGGCGAACCCGCCGATGCGCAATCCGACCTGCGGCAGGCGCAAACGCTCTCCGATCCGCTGATTCAGTGGCAGATGGCGCTGGCGGAAGGGCAACTATTCGAGAACTCCGGCCACTTCGATCAGGCGGCAGAGCGCTACCGTCGCATGATGGCGATCAAACCCGGCGATCACCGCGGACGCTTGTTGTTGGCCGATCTATACCGTCGCTATGGAAACAATGATCAGGCCATTACTGAGTACCATGCGATTATTCAGGCCAAGCCGAACGTCGGGCAAGCCTATATCGGCGCGTCGAAAGCGTATCTGGCGAGCAGCCATCTGGACAATGCGATCAAGGTGCTGGAAGATGTGAGCACCCGCAATACCAGCTATAATGACGTGCTGCTCGAATTGATCGATCTGTACAATCAGCGCGCGGTGACGGGCAACCCGGATAGCCTCGAACAGGCGGCGCGGGCAATCGGCGTGCTGCGTGAAAATGGCGTCGAGACTAAGCAGTTCTACCATCTTGAGGCCGATTTCTACTTTACGGCGCTCAAGGTTGCGCAGAAAATGGGTAAGTTGCCTGCCGTCTCGTGGCCGAACGGCAAACGCCTCACGTCGATCGCGCAGTTGGCAGCGGCTAACGAACACGCCTGGCGTGAGTATCTGGCCCGCGATGCCAGCGCGAACCGTGATGCAATCATCACCGACAAGATCATGGGTGCGCGCATTTGGGCGCTCGTATAAGGACAGGACAGCAATCGAATGGCAAACGCATTCACCTTCAAAAGCTACTACAACCCGAACATCAGCCCCTCGACGAATTCGTTTTGGGGGGTTGTCTCCATCGCGGCCAACGAAGCGCCAGCCGAGCAAGTCACTCAGGATACGGTGATCTCGCTGATCTGCGACGTGTCGGGATCGATGCAGGGTGCCAAGTTCAACTCGATGATTGAAACGGTCGAGAACTTGCTGATGACCGCGCCCGATGGCATCTCACTCAACATCGTGGTGTTCGACAACAACGCCCACGAGGTGCTGCCGCTGACGCGCATCGCCCCGAATACGAGCCGCGATAGTCTGGTACAGACTTTCCGCCGCACGATCAAGCGCTTGTCGATCTTTGGCGGCACATCGATGTCCACGGGCGTCCGACAGGCGATCCAGGCGCAGGCATTGGTGCGCGGCAGCGTCGCCCGCTATGGCATTTTCCTGACCGACGGCCAAAACACCGAGCCGGAAGCGCAGCTCGCGGCTGCCGTCAAAGAAGCCGCCAATCTTCAGATGCACTTGTGCGCGTATGGTTACGGTAACGATTGGGACCCGAAGCAGCTCACCAAAATGGCGGAGATCACGCAGGGTTGGCAGCCGAAAGCCGTGCCGAATCCGTCGGATTTGAAGCGCGAGTTCATCGCGTTAGTGGCACGCATGGCAAAGACGGTCGCCACCGATGTGGCGCTCCAACTGTGGACGCCCGCTGGCGCGAAGATTCTGTCGCTCTCGCAGGCCTACCCGCAGTGGGTGAAGGGCGAGGCCGCGCCGACGGGTGATGGGCATACGTGGGTCGTGCCCGTGCCGCCGATGTCGTCGAAAGATCACCGCGATTTCGTCGTTCACATCGAGTTGGCGAGCGTCGGTGCGCGCGTCGTCGCGTGCAAGCCCGCCGTCGTATACGTGACGAACGGCCAGCGCGTCGAAGAAAAAGGCGATCAATCGACATGGCTGATTTTGCAGCAGACCACCGACTCGAATCTGATTAATCAGGTCAATCCGGTGGTGGCGGGCTATCTCGGACAAGGTCAGCTTGCTGCTTCGACGCGCGCCATGACCGAGGCGATCGAAGGCGGCGATCAAAAGGCGGCAGAACGGCATCGCACCGAAGCGCTGGAGATCGCGCAGGCATCGGGCAATAAGCACATGACCGAGGTGCTCGAGGCGGCGGGCGGCAACGAAGTCGCACGCAAGACGGCGGCGCTCGGCACCTCTACGGTGAGTTTGACCGAAGAGCAAGAGCCTTGAAACCCCAGCCGTGCTCCCACCCTTACCTATAGTGAAACTAATCAAAGGCCGCAGATTCACCTCACCCCCTCAATCCCCCTCTCCGTAATCACGGCGAGGGGGAAGCCAGCCCAGGCAGAACAGCGGCTTTCTTTGTCTCGTTGAGGGTGAAGAATTAGACGCTCTGGCAGGGGTGAGGCGAACACGTAATGATCCGTCATTTGTACCCTGGAGAGGCTCGCAACCCACGACATGACTGACGCATCCGATAATGCTCGCAAGCGCTGTTCAGAGTGCGGCCACCCGAACAAGCTGAGCGCGAAAAATTGTACGAACTGCGGTCATGCGCTGCCGACCGTGACGGCGGACGCGGCACAGCGGCGCAAAATCTGCCCGGAGTGCGGGGCGGTCTGCAACCTTGAGGCGCGAGCCTGCACGAACTGCGGGCATCGTTTTAGTACGGACTTTTCCGCGCCAGACGCCCATGCCGAGTCGGCGGATGATGTTTCGATGGCGACGATGCTCACCGAAGCGCCGATCACACAAACTGCGCCTGAGCCGATTACGCTGCCGATGCAGTACGATGCGCCGCCCGCGTTGCCCGACGCGCCCGATCCAGTGATTGCAGCGCCGCCGCCCGCTGCCGCGATCCCGGCTCCACCGATCGACGATGTGCCGGATGGCGAACCCGCGCCCGATCTCAGCGATCTCGATTTGGATACATTGCGACGCGCCTCACCGGAACATAAAGATGCACCGGGGCGCGTGATACTTTCCCGCTTCAAAAAGGATCGGTCATGATCGTTTACGATTTCCAGCAAGCCTCCACTGAACACCCCGATCGCTGCGAAGATGCGATCATCGTCGCACCGGGCAACGGTAAAGCGCCGGTGTTCGCGGTGATCGACGGTATGGGCGGTCATCAACATCAACTGGCCGATGGTCGCACACTGACCGGACGCGATGCTTCGCAAGCCATCCGCGATGTGCTTATCGAAGACCTTGAACACTTCGCAGCAGACGCGAATGCCGATCCGGGTGGGGAAACTGAAACGCGCGTCATTGCCGCAATCGGACGGGCGCATCAACACGTTTTCCGCGATTTGAACAGCGACCAGGGCTTGCCGCTAAACCAGCGGATTGGCGCGGTAGCGACCGTGGCAGTCGTCTGCGAGAACGGCAGTCGCGTCTTGCTGGCACAGGTCGGCGATACGCGCGGCTATGTGTATACGGACGGCGAATTGATTCAACTGATGCAAGACGAGGACAATATCGAGTATCTCGTCAAGCAGAAGATTCTGAGCGAGAAAGATGCCGACAAGGTCAGCGCGATCCTCAACAGTTATGATGGGGTGAATGAGCCGAAAGTGGATGGCAACATCACGCTGAACGGTCAGAAATACGAGTTGTATCTGGCGTGGCGCTGGTTCCTGGTGGGCAACGCGGCGCTGAATATCCCGGCGGCCAATGTCGTCATCAACTCGCTGGGCATTCACACCACCGATCCGATCACGCAGCGCTCGCGGATCGAAGTTGGTGCAGGTGATATGTTGATGCTGTGCTCGGATGGGTTGTACAAAAACCTGACAGAAGCCGAGATCATCGCGGGCTTGGGCGATGCGATCGATCCGGCCAAAGTCTTGGGCGAAGCGGCGTTGGCGCGATCACAGGATAAAGCGAATCGGCGTATGGATCCTGATGATATTTCGGTGATCGTGGTCAAGTTCTAGTTGATGAACAGCCATAACAGGAAACGCCACTCTTGATCGAATCGTCCAGCGAACAGCTGCCCCTCAACGAAACGCCGTCTGCACCACCAATCGACACTGCTCCGCCGAGACTCAGTTTACCCGTCACGCGCCCGCTAGTGACATACGCACTGCTGGCCGCGATCCTCGTCATTTTCGGGGCGTCGCTGTTGATCGAACAATCCGCCACGTCGCTGACGACTGACCCGATTCTCGCATTCGGGGTGATCGATTACAACCGAATTCTGCGTTTTGGTGAGTGGTATCGGCTGCTGACGGCGATTTTCATCCACCTGAGTCCGACGCACATTTTTTTCAATGCCTATGCGTTGTGGTTGTTTGGGCGGACCGTCGAGGGTGTGTTCGGTCACATCCGATTTGCGGTGATCTATTTCGTGGGTGGGCTGAGCGGATCGCTGGCGAGTTTCATCATTGGCCGCGAGGATTCGGCGGGCGCATCTGGCGCGATCTTCGCAATCATCGCGGCTGAAATGGTGTTTTTATACTGGCATCGGGAACTACTGGGTGAGCGTGCGGGACGTGCTCTGCGCGAGCTGCTGATCTTGGGCGGGGTCAATCTTGGGCTGGGCATCCTGTCGAATCTTGCGCCAGGGGCCGTCGCCATCGATAACTGGGGACACATCGGCGGTTTCGTCGGCGGTTTGATCACCGCGTCGTTGATCGCGCCGCGTTTTGCGGTGGTGGTCGAGGCGGGCATCCCACACGTCGTCGATGAGCGCCCATTCACTGAGCGCTGGCCGTTGGCGGTGGTGTGTGGCGGCGCGCTCATGGTGAACGCGTTGGTAGCGGCAGTCACGCTGCCGCGCTAACCGGGTACTCACTCTGCCCAGATAAGAGGGATATTGTCATGACTGCACGGTTTATCCGACTTTGTTTGATCGTCGGCATCGTTTTTAGCCTGCGTTTATCTACGGCAAAGGCGATCAATTCGAGTACCGTGATCACAGGTAGCAATATCGATCAGGTGACGCAAACGGGCTGGCTGTCGCGCGGAACAGTCAACGATATCGAGTGGTCGCCGGATGGCAGGTGGTTTGTGGCAATGGCTTCGGGCGGTGTTTGGCTGTATGAAACGGGCGATTTCCAGCGCGCACCTGTCCCAGTTGCTTCATCGCCACAACTGATCGTTATGTTTAGCCCTGATAGCAGCCTCCTGGCATTGTCCGATGGACGGCATCTGACCTTGTGGAACATTGCGCAGCAGAAAAGCGAGTATGGCGTCGATGTTCAAGGCAGAGAAGAAATTATTAACAGTTTACCTCTTTTATATTTTGTGCAAGACGGCGGCTCTATTTTGTTTTTATCGGGCACAGGAAATTCATGGCTGATTGATATCGCTACTAAAAAATTGACCGATCTATCCGCCTTATTCCCAGACGGAATATCCGGCGATGGAGGTGATTTCAGTACCGATGGTAAAACCCTGGTCGCCATTGCTAGACCGGATCGCACGGTTCGGCTGTTGGATATTGCGAGTAAAAAAGAGCGCACAGTTCCAGCGGTTCCCAACCATCCAGATGGTATCGCTATCAGCCCTGATGGACAATGGCTAGTGACTTGTTTTGACGAAAGCGACGGCAAAAATGGTGTGTGTTTCGTTCTGGATACCATTACGTTATCGTCAAAATATATTTTGAACAGCGTAAGGGATGACATTCCCTCATTTAGTGTTGATAGCAGTATCCTTATCCTGGCTTCCGGCGGGCATGTAAGTTTATGGGATATGGTGAATGATAAAGCAATTGCAGTCCCGGAAAGTGCAGGCAGCGAGCAACAGTTAGCGGCGGGGAGCTATCCCGCTCATGTACCACTAAGTGCCAATAATCGCTTTGCAGTGTTCCAGCCTAGTTTTTACACGGCGTTGGACCTGGAGTCTAAACACAATATCCGTCCATTCATTTGGAATTTATCCAAGGACCAGATCGTGCGTTCGTTAGACACCTATGTCGCGGCGTTTAGCCCTGACAGCAAATTGCTGGCCTATGTCGATGCCATCGATCAAAGTATCTATATTCAAGACGCTGAAACTGGCAAATTGGTGAGCAATCTGAAAAATTTCAGTGATGCAATAAGCAGCCTCGGATTTAGCGACGATGGGCGCTGGCTCGCCACGGGCGGCGGATACGGTCCAAGTGAAGGCGGAGGTAGCTATGGCGATTTGCGGGTATGGAATCTTGCACTACAGGAACGTCAGTCGTTCATGCGAGGTTCAAATAACAGGAGCGCAAATCTCGGACACACGGACAATATCGAATCGGTTGCCCTGAATCCAAATGGCAGATTGTTAGCATCGCTCTCCAATCCCTTCTCCGATGGTTCGATACGAACCTGGGATGCGTTGAGCGGTATTCAGCGATTGCAATTGGGCAATGTCGAGGGGGTCAACAATAATTATCAGGCTCGGATAGCCTTCAGCCCCGACGGCAAACTTCTGGCATTTGGCGGCCACGAAAATTCGATACAGATACGTGACTCTGAAACACTCGAACTTTTGGCAACAGTGGACAATACAAACCATTGTCTCTACTCTGGCTTTTGTGATGCTGGCAAATTTGCCTTTCGTGCCGACGGGAAAACGGCAACAGTCATCAGCGAAGATGGAACCGTTTGGCAATTTGATGTACAGCGCAGAGCAGTAACGCACGTTTTTGCCGGGATAAAAGCTGATCCCGGTTGCGCCGCATTTAACCAAGACGGCAAGTTACTCGTCTTTGTCAGGGATGATGGAAAAGCCCTGATAGTCTGGGATATTGACCAGGATCGACCGCTTCACACCTTGACCGCCCTAACTAATGAGGCTATTTGTCCTCTTGCACTCAATAGTGATGGTACTGCGGTGGCAGTCACGGATAAAATGGGCCACACAAATTTGCGTTTATGGTCACTAATCGACAATCATTCCAAAGATCATTTACTGATCCAAAATGAAGGTGGTTTAGGATGCTGGATAACGGCAGCTTTTAGCCCCGACAGCACCTTGTTAGTTTCCGCCGATGAAGACGCGACCATTCGACTGTGGGGCATCCGCGCTGATTTTTGATGTAGTGAACACTCAGCGGAGTTCAGCCTAACTTGATGGATGGCTCATAAGGTGGCGGGCACGGGCACGAGTTCGGGCGTGGCCTGCAATACAACGACCGTAATATCATCCTGCGGTTCCTGATTTTCGAGATGTTGATAGACCGCACTCAGTATGGTATCGACGATCTGCTCGGGCGATGCGTTCATTGGGAGCGTCGCCAACAGGCTCTCAAAGCGCTCGAAGCCGTAGAACTGACTTGTGGCGTCCTGGCTTTCGATTACGCCGTCACTGATAAACAGCATGGTTGCGCCGGGTGGCAGCGCACACGTCTTGGCTGAATAATTGGAGCGTCCAGACGCACCGAGCGGATAACCGCCTACCGCGACCGGGTCCCAGTTCGCATTGGACCGTACATACGGCTGTACCATGCCCGCGTTGGCGACTTCGACCGTGCTTGTGGCTGGGTCGAAGATTGCCATCGTGAGCGCGCTGTTCATGTTGGTCTGTTTCATACGGGCGAGGAGGCGTTCATTCAGACCATTCAACACGCCTGCGGCAGACGGGGTGCGGACGATCTCGTCACGGAGTGTGGTCGTGGTGACGGCCATCAAGAGCGCGGCGGGCATACCTTTGCCGCTCACATCGCCGACGGCGACCCCTAATTTGCCATCGGGCAAGAGCAAATACTGATAAAAGTCGCCGCTGACATGCCGTGCCGGGATGTTGCGCGCCGCCAGTTGTACCTGCGGCACGGGCGGCTTCTCCTGGGGCAGGAGGCTGGTCTGGATGGCGCGTGCCGTTTCCAATTCGGCTTCATAGGCGGCGATTTCGGCGGCGTGGGCGCGCTCGATCTCGACCTGCGACGCCTGCAACGCGCTGAACGCCACTTCCAATTTTTGATTCGTCTCTTGCACGGTCTCGAACAACTGCGCGTTACGCAGTGCGATGCCTGCCTGAGCCGCCAGCGCCATTAGCAAGTTCATCTCTTCATCAGTGAAATTGCGGTATTCGTCGGTTTCGACCGCCAACGTTCCGTAGAGCTTGTCGCCGTACATGACGGGCACGGCCAGTTCGGAGATCATGCCTGCGACGACGGCCTGGGTGGCGCGTGCGGTCCGCTGATCGGTGCGCAAATCGGGGGTGCGCGCGGGCTTCCGTGCCCAGGCCACCAGCCCTTTCAAATCTTCTTTGAAGCGTGATTCGAGCGATAACGCGGTTTCTTCGCTGATACCCGACCACGCGACTGCGTACAGACGGGTATCATCCTCGCGCACTTCGAGCAAAATACTCATCTGAGTATCGAGCATTTCGCGCGCGGCTTCCACGATCGGTTGCAAAAGTTTTTTGGAGTCGAGCCGTTCCACGAGTTGGAGTGCCAAATCCTGAAACGTGCCGAAGCGCGCGATGGCCTGACGGCTTTCGGTGACTTTTTGCGTGATCAGGGCTTGCAAGGCGATCACGGCGGCGAAGCGATCCAGGATGCGACGTTGGCTGATCGGAAATGCGCCCGCCCGCTCGGACTGCGCACTCAACACGCCCAGTAGGGTCGTCCCGGACACGAGCGGCACCACGTAGGCGAATTCCATGCCCGGCGCGGTCGGCCCAAAACGCACATCGCGGCTGACATAATCGACGAAATGGGATTTGCGGGTGCTCGCCACTTCGCCGAAAATCCCGGCGCCCATCCGGTAGCGCGGAGTCAGCAACGGCGCTTCACGACCTGCGGTGATCGGCTCGGAAAGCTCGTGGGCGGCGGCGTTATAGGGATAAATGACGACAAATTGGGCGTCGCCTTCCTTGCACAGCCAGTCGGCGGCATGACGTAACAGTGTCCGTGTTTCGCTCTGCTCGCCAAGATAAATGATCAAATTCGACATTTGCAACAACGCCGCATCGGTCGTATTGGCAATGGTGACGGCTTCGATCGATTCAACAGGCGTTTGCCGACGTATCCACCATACTCCCAGCGCCGCACCAACAGCGAGCGCAAGAATAAGTAGGATGCCACCTAGGATGAGGGTTGATACGTCCACGTTTGAGTCACCTGTTTCGACTATGCAGAGGGATTGATAAACCTATTATGGTGGTACATTGGTCAGTTGACGTTAATCGCTTGTTAACAAATGGTTAAATGTATTGCGGGCGACCACGCCGGGTTCGCCGCTATCTAGTTCTACAACCAAACTTACGATTTGCCCCATCAAATGCCACAGATTTACCTCACCCCCTCAGTCCCCCTCTCCGTCCTCACGGAGAGGGGGAAGCCAGCCCATACCCACTGCGGCTATCGCTGCATCATTTCGGTTGTAGAACTAGACCGTCGATAGCATGGTCGATAGCAGGGGTGAACCCAATGTGGTCGCCCGACTTTGTGACGATCAGCGCGCGGCGATGGGATCGGCGTCGATCGGAGGCAAGGCCATCTCATAGCGGGCAAAGATGCGGCGATAGTGCGACGATGAGCGCAGGAGTTCTTCGTGTGTGCCACTGCCGACGAGTCGCCCGCCATCCAATACCAAAATGCGATCCGCCCAGCGAATCTGCGACAGGCGATGGGTGATCAACAACACGGTGCGTCCGACCTGCGCACGCCGAATCGCCTTTTGTATTTCATCTTCGGTGGCGCTGTCGATCGCGCTCGTCGAGTCGTCAAGGATCATGATGCGCGGGTTGCTCAGGAATGCGCGCGCCAACGCGAGTCGCTGCCGTTGGCCGCCAGAAAGCGTCACACCCCGCTCGCCGATCACGGTTTGGTAGCCGTTCACGAATGAGGTGATGAACTCATGCGCCTGTGCCTCACGCGCCGCCGTTTCGACCTGCTCCTGAGTCGCGCCGGGATCGCTAAAGGCGATATTGTCGGTGACGGTACGTGAGAACAGAAATACATCTTGCTCGATCTTCGATATTTGCGAGCGAAGCGTGGTCAAATCCCAATCGCGGACATCGACGCCATCGATCAATACGCGCCCGCGCCGCGCATCGTAGGTGCGGTTGACCAACTGTGTCAGCGTGCTTTTGCCCGATCCCGTCATACCGACGATGGCGACCGTCTGTCCAGCTTCGACCTGGAACGACACATCATCCAATATGGGGGTTTTGTCGTAACCAAACGAGACCTTCTCGAAGGTGATCGCGCCCGCGAGTGTCGCCTTGTGACCGCCCGAGTTCTCATCCAGATCGGTCTCGGCGCGGATAATGTGCAGGATACGTTCCGCCCCCGCGATGCCGAACTGTACCAGTGAGAACGAGAAACTCGAAATGAAGGCCGGAAAGCGGAGCAGGTTTATCAGCCCCATAAAAGCGATCACCTGAGCCAGCGTGATCTCTTTTTCAGTGTAGAGCAGCAGTGCGTGCAAAAAGGCGAATCCAGTCGTGATTCCGAACAGCAGCACGGGCAAGTAAAGCGCCTCGATCTGTCCCTGACGCACGAAAAAGTCGCGGAACAAACGTGCGTTGAAACTGAACTTTTTTCGCTCGAAAGGCTCTTGCGCGCTGGCTTTGACGACTTCGATCCCAGAGATGGTTTCTTCCAAGCCCGCGTTCATTTTGCCGTATTGCTCACGCTGGCGACGGGCGATCGGATTCAATTGCGCCGTATAGACGCGCAGCGCAACAATATAGCACGCTACAAAAATCAGTGGCACGAGCATCAGCTTGACATTGAGCAGGCCAATATACAAGAGGGGAATACCGATGCCAATGACCGTATTGAACATGAAAAAGATACCGGGGTTGATCATCGCGTTCAATTGGCGGGTATCTTCGGTGGCGCGCGCCATGATGTCGCCCACGCGCTGGCGATCGTGGAAGGTTTGGCTTTTGCCGAGCAAGCTGCCATAAAGTTCTTCGCGGGCGTCGTTTTCCAGGTGCTGAGCGAGGGTTTCGATGCTCAGACTCTGCGCCAGATCGGTGATGCCGCTGATGATCAGCACGAACAAAGCAGAGAGCGAGATGCGCAGCAGCGCGCCTTCGACCGTCGGCTGGAAGATTTCTTGCGCGGCCTGCCCGACGATAACCGGCCCAGCGGCGAAGGTCGCATTGCTGGCGATCGAGAGCATGGTGGCGGCGAAAAGCAGCAGTTTATAGCGCAACAAATGCGAGATGATCCAGCGAACAGGTGAGCTATGGTTGTAGCGAGGGGCATTCTGGATGGTGAACTCGGAACGCTGCATGGTGATCCTCGTATCGGTTGGGGTCAGGGCTGTGCAGGCGCGCGATCAAAACGGATGCGTGAATGCCAGGGCGGATATGGCGAGCGGATCTACGCTCAATGACGCGCTTAATGTGCGAGGATTCTACCAAAACGTGCGGGGAAGTCAACCCTGGAATCGAACAAGTGTACAACGACAGGCGAGCATCCCCTTGCCCGATTTGGACGGCGAAAGGAGGCTCAATGGGAGTTTCCTGGCTTGGATCAGACGGGTAAATAACAGCTAACGCCAGTCACCCGGCGCGTTTGGATCAGCATGATCGCTCTATCTTGCCCCAATGAATCGTCATGTCAAGCCGAGTTTGGCGCGACGCGCTTCCAACTGCGAATTGAGATCGGCATTATCGGTTTCCGCATCGATCTGATCTGAGAGGCGGCTGGTCGCTCCTTCGAGTCGCGCATCGGCGTTGTCGAGCTGCGTCATCACGTTCTCAACGATATCTTTGGTCTTGTCATCGGCGATCGTCTGCACGTCTTTGATCGAGCGTGCCGCCAATTTCTTCGTCTTGACAAGCTGCAACAGCACGGCTACCTGATCGCGCTGCGCATCGAGCATCTCGACCTTTGATTGCAAAACGGAGACCACATCATAAAGCGTTTGATAAGTGGCGCTTTGCTTTTGAAGCTGATCTTGATAGACGTGCGCGATCTCGGTCTGCCGATTCAGTCTATCCTGGGTGACGCGCGCCAACGTTGTCTTATTAGCCTTGAGCAGTTGATCCACTTCGATGTCAAGTTTAGCGGCATCGTTGGCGGACTCGTCGTATTTGCGCTTGAGCGTCTTGATCGACGCGCCCAAATCGACCATCGCCTCTTTGAAAGCCTGCATACTGCGCTGTGCCTGCCGAATGTACTCATCAAAGACTTCCAGCGAGTTTGATTGCAGGGCTTGATCGACAAGGCTGTGCAGCGTTGCCGAGATCAGAACTTTGACTTTACCGAGCAACGTTGCCATGCGACATCCTCATCATCAGATTTTCGAGCGCCCATTTAGTGGCGATTATAGCACGCCCGCTCGAACCTCACCCCCCAACCCCCTCTCCGTCCTCACGGCGAGGGGAAGTCGACCACTGCCGCTTTTGCTCAGGACACAGCATCGACCAAACGCTGAATCGACTCGACTAGTTCGTGATTCGCGTCGCTCAATCGTTTTTCCAGGCGCGGATCGCCATCCCAAACTGCATTCGTCAGCCACGCCAGCGTCAATCGCCGCAACGGATCGACTGTGACGACCACGCCCGTTTTGGCGCTATGTGTCCATGTCACGCCCGTCAGGTGCCAGCCAAAGCCCATATGCCCCTGATGCGGGCGGGTCGCTTCTTCGGCGACGGCGCGCGACAGAAAATGCACGCCGCCAATGTGTCCGCCATCCAGATACACGCCCGCCAACATCGCCATATCCGCAGCCGTTCCAAAAAGTCCCGCGTGTCCAGCGATCCCATCCAGACAGCGCGCGTTGGCATCGTAGGGTTCCCCGTGCGTTTTCGGACTCGTCGGTGCGACAGCTATCCCGCGTGGCAGCGGCGCAAACCCTGCGTGCAGATCAAGCGGTTGCAGCACCAGCAGCGCGATCGCTTGTTCGAGCGGCAGATCAGTCAATGTTTCGATTGCCAAACCGAGCAGCATAAAGTTGAGCGGGCTATAGGCGAGCGTCGTTCCTGGCTCGAAGATACGTTTGGTAAACTCGATCGCCATGATGCGCGCTTCATAATCTTCCAGGTCGCACAGGTCGATCGTGGCCGGCAGCCCGCTGGTGTGCGTCAATAGATGATAAAACGTCACCCCTTCCGCGGCATCGGGCAGCACCACGTTGAGCGGTGTATCGATCCACAACCGCCCTGTATCAACTAAGCGCAAAAACGCCGTCGCCGTGAATAATTCAGTCAGCCCGTCAAGATCGAACGCTGTGGTTGTGCTCGTGGGAACGGTAGCCGCGCCATCGCCGATCAAGCCAAACGCGCCGCCATAGACCATCTCGCCCGCCAGCCGCACTTCGATCGTGCTTGCACCGAAAAGCTCCTGCGAGCGCGAGGCGACAAACTGTTCGGTGACAACGCTGATTCGCTCGCGGAGTTCTTGTTCGTTCAACTGGATGGCCTAACAATAGGTGGCTGAAACATATCCATCTATTTATAACAAATCACGCCCAATATCAAAAATAGAGGTCGGGCAATGTATGAGTAGCGGACGCCAAGAATGGCGTCCCTACGTTAGAAAAGCCAGCGCAAATGCGGGCGAGTCGCCGACACGCTCGATCATGAAACGCCTAAATGCGATCACCGTCACACTCGCAGCACGATCTTGCCGATGTTCTGATTGCGCTCCATCCGACGATGGGCCTCGGCTGCTTCGGCAATCGGCAGCACCGTATCGATCACCGGAAACAGCCGACCATTTTCAAAAAAGGGCAGCGCAAAGTGGATAAAGCCCTCGGACAACTTGATCTTATCGGCGAGTGGCGTGCGACGGAGTGTTGTACTGGTGATCGTCAGGTTTTTCATCATGATTGCGCTCAGATCGAGCGAACCTTTCGAGCCGCCCATAAAGCCGATCAACAGCAATCTGCCGCCCAATGTGAGCGCAGCCATATCGCCTTCCCAATTGCTCGCGCCGACTAATTCCAGGATCAGATCGACGCCACGCCCGTTTGTCACTTCCAAAACGCGATCGGCGAAACCTTCGGTCTTGTAATTGATGGTCGTGTGTGCGCCCAATTCGCGGCAGCGTGCCAGTTTCGCCTCGTCGCCCGCCGTTACGATCACATGCGCATCGGCCATGCGCGCCAATTGGATGGCCGCCGTGCCGACGCCACTTGCGCCTGCGTGAATCAACACGGTCCGACCCGATTCCAACTGACCGATCGTGAAAAGGTTGAGGAAGGCGGTCAAAAAGGCTTCGGGGATGGCCGCCGCCTGCTCGAACGATAGGTTTTTCGGGATCGGCATCGCCACACCAGCGGGCACGGCGGCCAATTCTGCGTAACCGCCGCCCGTCACGACCGCCATCACACGATCGCCAGGATGCCACGCGCCCGCGCCACGTACAACCTCGCCCGCCAGTTCCAAGCCCAGGATCGGCGACGCACCCGGTGGCGGCGCATAACCACCGCGTCGCTGGAGCACGTCAGCACGATTGACGGCAGTAGCCCGGACACGCACGAGCAGTTCGTTCGCCGCGGGCTGCGGATCGGGTGCGTCGCCATAGTCGAGTACATCGGGATCACCGGGCAGGCTGAATTGAATGGCCTTCACAACTGCGCCTCCAACTATTGCTGCATTGACTGGCCGCTAAAAAGCAACTTGAGAAATTATAGCTTTTCAGAAAGCGATTGCGACGCCAAGATGTTTCCTAACATGAGATTTAACTTTTAGGACGATGGCCTGGGGGCAATTCTTTGGGGAAAGCAATTCCTTTCCATCCCGCTGTATTACTAAATGTTTCATAGCTGACTTGCGTATCGTGATGATAATCGTCAATGTCTTGCTTGCTGGCAGCATCCGACACCAAATATAGGAGCGATTCAAAATCAAAATCGAAAGACATCAACGTTGGTTCGTTCGAGACTCGCTCGTAAAATGCCTTCCCTTGAGCAACTACAAAACACCGATTGTAAAGGAACATGTCAACCGAGTAATGGTCTGTACCAAAACCAGTCGATTGGGCGTAGCGTTGAGAATCCAGTGCAAAGAGTTTGGCCGCCAGAATCTCAGCAAAGCTGTCAAGAGCTTCTAAGCCCAAATGCGAAAAATGATCGATTGCAGGCTGCATGATCGCCTGGTCGTCAGGATTTGACCAATCGAATAGCCCAATAATTTCCCAAAACTGCTGCTCATCCATAAGCCTTACCGTTTTCTGAAAACCGATAGCTCAATCTTCCAAGCAATCGCATCCAATTTCTGCTTGGATGCGATTGCTTTGCCATTATTCCAATAGCAGCCCATTTTGGATTAGCCACGCACGCAAGGTTGGTTCGTCGGCCTCGTGCAGCATCGTACCACGATTGACATCCCGCAGATGCGATAAATCAGCTTGTTTAGGTGGCATAATTGGGACGCTGCTGCCACGCTCGGCCAGCACATAGGTCGGGATCGTGCGGTTGCCGATCCAATCATCGAGTCGGAAGCCCGCCTGCTCATCCAGATCGATATTGATCTGCCGATAGGGGACGTTCCAGGCGTTGAGCCACTGTTTGCCATCGGCCAAATCGGCGCAAAACGACGAACGCCCATAAATCACCAGATCGAGTGCGGGGCGCGGCGTCCAGGGGCGGCCATCACCATCGGCGGCCAGCCGAAAGCCCGTCGTCACATCGGAATAGAGCGGCGTATAGTGATAGCGGGTGGTGACGCGGTTGGCATATTTGCTATCGCCCCAACAGCCGCCCTTGAGCACGCGGCGCTCCGGCGTGTAGCGATCTTCGCGCCCATCGGTGGCGAGGTATGGGTACGGTCGAAAGGCCGTGCTGCTCCACTCCCAAACTTGCCCCAACAGATCGGCGTGCCCGAAGGGGCCATCACCCGCCGGGCTGTAGCTGCCGATGGGGGCGGTCGTCCCTCGGCTCTCGCCGCCTTCAGGGGCTGCACCGCTGTTGAGCTTCGCCGCATCCCATACGCCGCCCCAGGGATACAACCAACGCACATGTTCGCCGCGCGCCGCCCATTCCCATTCCGCCTCGGTTGGCAGCCGGATCGCGTGCCCGCTCACCTCGGATGCCCAGCGCGTGAAGGCGATCGCCTCGAACCAACTGACGCCGATCACCGGACGATCGTCGCCCCCAAAGCGCGGATTCGCCCACATGCGCGGGGCGATGCGCGCGGTTTCGAGTCGCCATGCCCAGCCTTCAGGCGTCCACCAATCGGCGTGCTCATAGCCGCCCGCCGCCATAAATTGCGCATACAAACCATTCGTGACCGGATAACGTGCCAATCGGAAGGCACTCACCGCAACCGGATGTTGTGGTGTTTCGCGGAAATAGAACTCGCGCCAGTTTTCGCCGTAGCTGTTCGTAAATTTGGCGGCCAATGCCGCATCGAGTCCGATCGTCGCCGTGCCAGCGGGCACGGGTAAAAGTTCGAGCTGCGCAAGCAGATGGGGGATCGAAACTTGAAGGTCAGACAAAAATCCTCCAACAGGTAAGCGATGTCGATGATGTTACTCGATCAGACAACATGATCGGCAGCATTTTTACGCCCTGTTTATGATTTCAGCAGATCAAAAATTCCCCTCACGCCCAACCGCTCTTCCTCAGAGAGACGCGGCTTTTCTCCCCTTTCGCCCACCTGCGTGGGGCAAACTTCTCCCCTTACCAAAAAGCCGAAATGTTCGTTAAACTGAGCCATGTGCCGCACTTTTCACCCGTGAGGGTAGCCGATGCTCGAAAAACTTGTAGCCAACATTTTCATCTCATATGCCCGCAAAGACGGCTCGGATGAGGCCGAATACTTCTACACCGACCTGACCGGGCGTGGAATCACGGCTTGGCGCGATACCCAAAATCTCGATCCCTACCAGGATTTCAGCGGCGAGATCGAGACGGTCATCACGAACGCCTCGCATGTATGTGTAATCGTGACGCCTGATATTCGCCGCGCAGACAGCTTCGTGCGCCGCGAGATCGCTTTTGCGCTCGAAGAAGAATAACCGATCATCCCGCTGGTATTCCCCGGTGGCCGCCGTCCGATCACGATCATCAACCACACCTATATCGACTTTACAGACTGGGATCGCGGGATGCTGGCACTGCTCGAACGGCTCAAGCGCGGCGGCATCGAGGAAATCGCGCCGCACACGACCCGCGAATATGAAATCGCCTACTTGCAAGAAATCGGGCAGCGCTATGACCACTGGCGCGACCTGTATACCGACATGGCGGCGCAGGCGCGCGTCGAAACGCCGAAGGTCAGGGTCAAGACGGGGGCGGCGGCGCGCTACCTGGATATGTCGCATGACATCCAAAACCGCGTGCTGTAGGGGCGAACCCGATGTGGTCGCCCGCAAAATCAACCAATGTCAATCAGCCGGAATTCGTATTACATTGCACAATAAATGATAACGCGGCCTTCTCAAAACCCGCTAATCGCCCTCCGCAGGGCATTGCACGCGAGTGATCAAAACGTTATGATCGGGACATGGTGTACAGTGAGCGGGTTGTAATGCTTGGTGCGTAGATTGCGCTGGATAATTGCAATCGTCGTCCTGCTGAGCGTGGGCGGCGGCGTGGGTTATGAAGTCCTGCAAGCCAATGCGGGGAAGGGCGCGAGTCCCCCGAATATCCGGCGCGTGACGATCGATCGAGGCGATTTAACGCTCACGGTGAACGTGACTGGCACCGTGGCCGCCGCGCAGGTCGCCGATCTCAGTTTTGACGCGCCGGGTTTGGTCGCCGATGTGGACGTGATCGAAGGGCAGCATGTGGCGAAGGGCGATCTGCTGGCACGCCAGGACGTGACGGCTTATCGCTTGAGTCTGGCGCAAGCGACCGCGATCCGCCATGCCGCCCAACTCACGCTCGATAGCCTGCGCGCGCCACCGACCCCCGATGATCTGGCGGTGGCGACGGCGAATCTTAAAGCCGCCCAGAGCGCCTACAACGGTTTGTTTGGCGCGATCGATCCGAATGCGATCAGTGGTGCGCAGGTACAGTTGCAAGCCGCGCAGACTGCCTATCAAGATGCGATCCAGCATCGGCGCGATGTGGGCGGCCAGTTCAAAAATGATTCGCCAACCTATCAACTGGCACTGGCGCAGGAAGGTCAGGCTTCGTTTGCGGTCGAAGCCGCACAGCTTCAATTGCAACTGCTGCAACGTGGCGTCGATGGACGGCTGATCACGGCGGCAAAAGCTAAGATCGCGGTGGCACAGGCCGCGCTCGATCGGCTGCGGGCTGGCGCACTGCCCGCAGAGCTTGATCGCGCGCAGTTGGCGATCGATCAGGCGCAGTTGGGCGTCGATGCGGCGAATCAGCAGTTGGCGAGCACGCAGTTGCGCGCGCCGTTCGCTGGCGTCGTCAGCCGGATCATGGTGGCAGCGGGCGCGCTATCGCTGAGCACCGTCCCGGCGATCGTGCTGACCGACACATCGCAGTTGCATGTGCGGCTGGCCGTCGATGAGATTGACATCGGGCACATCGCCGAAGGTCAGCCCGTGAGTCTCACGCTCGATGCGCTGCCGGGCGTTTCGCTCACCGGAAAAGTGAGCAATGTTGCCCAGGCTGCCGATCAATCCGCGACAATCGTCAGTTATGCCGTTCAGGTGGCGCTCGATCCGAGTACCGCCCCCGTGAAAGTGGGCATGACCGCCGCCGCCTCGATCGTGGTGCGCCAACTTCGCAACGTGGTGCGCGTGCCCAATCTGTTCGTGCGCATCGATCGGCGGAGCGGCGCGGCCTTCGTCAATCTGGTCAACGCCGATGAGACGTTGACCGAGATTCCGGTGCAATTGGGGCTGCGCACCGAAGAATACAGCGAAGTGATCGATGGCTTGAGCGTGGGCGATCAAGTCGGCGTCAGCCTCGACAGTACGTTTTCGATTTTGGGATCATAAGCATCGACTCCCCCTCGCTGTGTTACGGAGAGGGGGTGGGGGGGTGAGGTTCTGGTTGATGTTCAAAATTGTGCGGAATGTGACCCTGATCGGCGGCGTCTTGATCCTCATTGCAGGTTTTGGGCGGGTGCAATACGTTGGATCCGTGTTGGTGGCGGCGCGGGGTATTGTGCAGGAGAGCAGCCTCGTTGATCGGGGTGATATTACGCTCAGCGTCAGCGCCAGCGGGCCGCTGCAACCCGTGCAAGAACTGCCGATGGTATTTCTGGCGACGGCCAAAGTGAGCGCGATCAACGTGGTCGAAGGCCAGCACGTCCTCAAGGGGCAAACGCTGGCGCTGCTGGATACGCATCAACAGCAAAATGCGCTGGCGAACGCGGCATTGGCCTTACAAGGCGAGCAAACTACGCTGGCGGCGCTGACTGCCGCGCCGCGCACAGTCGATCTGAATGCCGCAAATACGGCGCTGGCCGCCGCGCGCGCGGGGTTGGGAGCGGCATCGGTGGGCGGCTACGATGCGCTGCGTGTTAAGCTGGCACAAGTGCAAGTCGAACTTGCCAAAAACGCACTCTGGCAGAGTCAGCTTCAAAGTGCGCAGATCAAAGCGGGCGGCGGTTTCGATCCGACCGCGCTCAACGCCTTGATTGCCCAACTGCCCGAACCCTTGCGTGATCAGGTGCAGCGTGCGGTCGATGCGGCGCTCGGACTCGCTAATACGATCGTGCCGTCACCGCAAGAAGCGGACAGCAAGGTGCATTCGGGCGATTACAATATCAAGATCGCGCAGGCGGCACTTGCTCAGGAGCAAAACGCCCACGCCGATCCGGGTTCAATCGGTGCGGCCCAGGCGGCCATCGTACAGGCTCAAGCGGTCCTCGATAGACTGACCACCGGTGCTGATCCCGCATTGATCGCCATCGCGGGCGCGCAAGTCGATGCGGCACAGGCGGCGGTCTCGCTGGCACAGTATAACCTCGCGCGGGGATCGTTGATCGCGCCGTTTCGGGGCGTCGTCAGCCAGATCGGGCTGACGGTTGGCGAGGGTGCGCCGCTCAACAAAGCCGCATTGATCTTGATCGATGACAGCGCGTTTCACGTCGATATTGCGGTCGATGAGTTGGATGTGAGCAAAGTTGCGGTCGGGCAAGCGGTGACACTCACATTCGATGCGCTGCCCGATGCGATTGTGACTGGAAGCGTGGCGCGCGTGGCCGACACTGCTGCACCCGTCGCGGGAGTCGTGTCGTATGTGGTGCGGATCGCGGTCGATTCGGCGAGTCAACCGCTGCGCAGTGGACTGAGCGCGACGGCGGCGATCACGGTCGCGCATCTGCACGATGTCGTGCGTGTGCGCAACCGTTTCGTGCGCCTCGATCGCAAAGCGGGGACAGCTTCCGTGCTGGTGCAGCATCAGGACGGATCGATTGCGAATATTCCGGTAACATTGGGGCTGCGCAATGAGACATACAGCGAAGTGATCACTGGTCTCGCACCCGGCGATATCGTGGTCACGCTGCCCCGCGATCCCAACTTGCTCGGCTAATCGCCCTGGATGGGACGGGCTTGTTCAGTGTCGGAAGTGGCGCACGCCCGTGAAGATCATCGCCACCCGTGCCGCATCCGCCGCCGCGATCACTTCGCTGTCCCGGATCGAGCCGCCCGGTTGCACGATCGCCGTGACGCCCGCATCGATCGCGGATTGTGGGCCATCGGCAAATGGAAAGAACGCATCAGAGGCCAGGACACTGCCGCGTGCCCGCGTGCCCGCTTTTTCGATGGCGAGTTTCGCGGCATCGACGCGGCTGGATAGACCACCGCCGATGCCCACTGTCGCATCTTTGACGGCCAGCACGATCGCGTTCGATTTAACGTGCTGCACCGCTTTCCAGGCGAAGTGCAGCGCCTCCATTTCGTCGTCGGTGGGTTTGCGAGCCGAAACGACCTGCCACGTCGCATCAGCAGGATCGCCCAGATCGGCGGTCTGCGCCAGGATGCCGCCGCGCACGCTGCGAAATTCCAGGCCGCGTGGTTCGGCAGATGTGATTTGGAGGAGGCGGCAGTTTTTGCGCTTCTGGGCGAACAGTTCTTGCGCGGCGGGTGTGAATTCGGGCGCAGCGATCGCCTCCAAGAATAAGTCGCCGAGGGCGGCCACGAACGCCGCATCGACCGTCCCATTGACCGCGATCACGCCGCCGAAGGCCGAAACCGGATCGCTTGCCAGCGCCGCTGGGAATGCCGTCGTCAGGGTCGCGCCGCTGGCAATGCCGCAGGGCGTCAAATGTTTTACGATGACCACCGTTGGCGGCTCGAAGCTGGTCAAAGCGCGCCACGCCGCATCCAGATCGAGCAGATTGTTATAGGAGAGCGCTTTACCGCCAAGCACTGTGCCACCCAGCGGCCCGCGATCGGCCTGGCTGGTGTACAACGCGGCGCTCTGGTGCGGATTTTCGCCGTAGCGCAGCGTATCGACGCGATGCAGACCGAGCGAGAGCGTTTCGGGAAGCGTTTTGGCAGATGTGGATGCGCCTTCCGATTCGGCGAGATAGGCGTGAATTGCAGTGTCGTAGTCACGGGTGAGGGCGAAAACTTTGGTCGCCAAATACCGCCGCAGCGCCAAATCGATCGTGCCACTCGCGCGCAATTCTGCGAGCAGTGCGCCGTAATCCGCTGGATCGCACAAAACCGTTACAAGTGCGAAATTTTTGGCCGCCGCCCGCAGCAGTGCGACGCCGCCAATGTCGATCTGTTCGATCGCGTCGGCGAGGGTGATGCCCGGTTGCGCGACGGTTTGCTGAAACGGGTACAAATTGGAGACGACCAAGCTGATCGGCGCGTAGCCGTGTTCGCGCAACGTGGCAAGATCGGACTCGGTATCGCGGGCGAGAATCCCGGCGTGGATCGCAGGGTGCAGCGTCTTGACACGCCCGCCCAGAATCTCCGGGTGATGGGTGACATGTTCAACGGCCGTGGAGGCGATCCCGGCATCGGCGAGCATTTTGGCTGTGCCACCACTAGCGATCAGTTCCCAGCCCAGCGCGGTCAGTTCGCGCGCGAAATCGACGAGTCCGGTTTTGTCGTGAACACTCAGCAAAGCACGCGGCATACATCCTCCGGCGCCATCTGGCGCATCAAAAAAGCGAGAAGCGAAAAGCGAGCCGCTCAGTTATGGCATGGAAGCGGTCGCCGCGCAATTGGGAGATTGCATGTCAAGCCAATTCTTTGACCCGCCTGAATTTTGACGCACAATAGGGCGCAAAGATGAGGGAATTCGGGATGCGCAACGAAGGGCGAAAGCTGGCCGTCACGATTGGGCTGGATATGTATCAATCGCTGCCACGCTTGGCGGGAGCGATGCGAGGCGCGGAGGCGATGGCAAACGTACTGCGGCGCGGCTATCGGTTCGAGGTGGCGACGCTGTTCAATGAGCAGGCCACGCGCGGCGCGATCAACCGCGAACTCGATCGGTTGAAGGCGGCGGATCGGGCGATTGTGTACTATGCCGGACGTGTCTTGGACGATGGTTCGCTGGCCGCCTACAGCACTGACCCGCATGTACACGCGACCGCGATCGATCTTATGCGGCTGATTCGGATGCTCGATGCACTGCCAATCCCCCACCTGATCGTGATACTCGATGCGGCACTTGGTCCGCCTGCCGAATTGGAGACGCTGCGCGTGCGCGAGTCACGCAGTGCCGAGCCATTAGAGGCGCGGAGTCGTTTGATCCTGGGTGCAGGTTTGAGCGCCTGGGGCAGCCGCGAACGGTGGGGAGACGACGATGCGACACCCTTCACCGCGCAAATTCTGCATGGGCTGCGCGGCGATGCGGCAGATGCAGATGGGGTGATCACGGCGGAAACATTGGCAGCCTATGTCCTGGAAGAACTCTCGCGTAACTCAAAAGGGCGCGAAAGCGGCTGGGCAGGGCAACTGCCGGGGGCGGAAGGCGATTGGCTGTTGCAGGAAGTTGCACCGCTGCGCTTGCCACGCGAGATCACTGAAGGGCTGCGGAGCGGGTTCCCATCGGCGCGTTATCGGTCGGTGGCCGAGATCGCCAAGCTGATCGATATAGGTGATGCGGTGGTGGCGGGACTGGCGGTTGATTTGTTGCGCGAGGTGGCTGCCGAAAACGACAGCGCCAATACACGCCGCATGGCCGTCGATGAACTGCTGGTGCGCGCGATCGATCCAGATGCGGAGGCACTCCCGGCACTGCGTCAACCTCCGCCACCGCGCCCCGGTGTCGAGCCGCCATCCCCCTCGAACGCAGCACCGCCGCCCATGCCCGGCGATCAGCGCGCCAATTGGATCGTGCTGGCGGTGATGATCGGGGTGGGGGCGACGGTGCTGTTTATCATCTGGCATTTTTCGTAGCAGGCGGACGCGGCAAGCCACGCCCCCATGAGCGATGGCGTTTTTCGGTGGGCAGGTGTCAGGCTTTTACGACGATCGTGCCCGCGATGATGTCGTGTAAGCCGCGTTTCTGGCTGTCAATCAGAGCGTACAGCCACCCCAAAAAGAAGACCACCGTATTGAGGAGATAACCGATGTAGCGGATGAGCACCGTTACAAAGGTGATCGGGCTACCGTCGGCCTTGACAACGCGAACGTGCATTACTGAGTCGCCGATGGTTTGACCATCCTTCATTGCCCAATAGTAGTAATAGTAGCCCACGCCAATGATCAACGAAATGAGCGTACCAAGC
>JBBRMW010000057.1:0-25513 GCA_038230635.1 Aggregatilineales bacterium
ATGCGCCTAACAGGACGAGGTTTTAACTCGTAAGCTGGAGTAAAAGCTAACTCTTTGATGACAGATCATCTCAAAATTGCATGTTTCGGATGATTTTTTAGAGAGAAAGATTTATCCACACTTCCCGTGGGAAGCACCCCCAATTTTACATTCAATCAAGCCTGCTATTATAGCCCATAATGCCATACAATGGCATAATCTGGCTTTGCGTCAAGTATACTTGATCTTACCGATTTGAGATAGCGAATAGGCAAAGTAGGGTGCATTCAGGGATGGGGGCGGAGTCGTTCCGAACCGCTGGCCCTTTCGAGACGGACGCGGCAAGCCGCCGTCCCTACGAAAACGGCGTAGGGTGTAGGGACGACGGCTTGCCGCGTCCGCCAGGCTATGGCCTTCAGCCAAAGCGCAGCGCTCGCCCCTAATTCTGAATGCACCCGACAAAGTAGGGACGACGGCCTGCCGCGTCCGTCCAACATCGGCTATAATGTGCGCACTTATCGGCATCCTTGAAAAAAAGGTTTTGCGATGCTTCAACTAATTGCTGGCCTCACCCTGCTCCTGACGATCCCAATTTGGGGATTGATGATCCTCTTGCCGCAGCACGATCTCACCAAACAGATCGTCAAAAACGATTGGGCATTCGTCCCGATGGGGTTGTTGTTTATCTTTTTGGCGGTTGGGCTGGTCGCGCTCGGCGCAGATTTGACGGGAACGCTGTCGTCGGCACTGAACGGCGTCCCCACCGATCCCGCCGCCATCAATGCGGGTGCGCTATCGCCGTTGGTGAGCGCGCTCAAGTCGATGCAAAGTGGCTTATCCGCGCTGACCTGGGGCGTGCTGGCCGTCAGCAGCATCGGCGATCTGGCGCTCGGCCATCTGATCTATAACGAGACGCAGCGGCTCGACACACCGATTCGCACGGCGGGCATCCTGCTGCTGCTGACCTATCTGACCGGCCCGCTCGGAATGCTCGTGTTCGTGCTGTGGCGCTACCTCGGCGAGTTCAGCCAAGCTGCGCCCGTCGTGCCCGCTGAACAGACGACCACGCCCGCGACATGAGCGACCGCACCAACTTCAAGTTGACGGTACGCGCCGGACTCCCCGAAGATTGGGAGGCGCTCTACGCCATTCGCAGCCAGCCGGGTGTGCGCTATAACGTGCTCGCCACGCCATTCGAGAATCCGCTGACCGTCCGCGATCGGCGCGCGCAACAGTCCGAAGGCCAATATCGCTTGATCGCTGAAGCCACTTTGACCGATGGCACGATCGAGATCGCGGGCGAATTGGGCTTTTATCTCGACAAGCTGTCCGGGGCACATCGCGGCGATTTCGGCATCCAGGTCAAAACCGAATATCAGGGGCGTGGCGTTGGCAGCGCGCTGATGACGGGCATGTGCGACTTGGCCGATAATTGGCTCAACCTGCACCGCATCGAACTCGAAGTGTTCACCGATAACGAGCGCGGTCTAGCGCTCTATCAGAAATTCGGCTTCGAGATCGAGGCAACCATGCGCCGCTATGCTTTCCGCGATGGTGTCTATACCGACGCCTATATCATGGGGCGCATCAATCCGAAACACACGCCAGAGGGTGGCTCGTGAACAACCTGAGCAATCGGCCAAAGTCGGACCCGCCCGCAGAGAACATCGTCATTCGTGGCCGCAACGCCGATGATTGGACGGCGGTGGCCGCCATCTGTCGCGCGCAAGGCTTGCCCTTCAATCCCCTTGAAATTCCTTATGCCCCGGATGATCACGCCAAAACGCTGCTCAGCCGCGCGCTCGATGCCAACACGGATGTGAACCTTGTCGCGGAATTAGGTGGCGTGATCGTCGGCGAGATTCTGTTGGAGCGTGGACGTATGGCGCGCCTCCGCCATATCGGATTCATCGAGCGCTTCGTCGTCGAGCCGAGCAGTCACAATCGCGGCATTGGCAGCGCACTGCTGGCGGCGGTGCTCGATGTGGCCGAAAATTGGCTTAATCTATCGCGGATTCACCACGTGATCGCCGTCGATAATGCGCCGGCAATCGCGCTGCATCGCAAGCACGGCTTCGTGATCGAGGGCAAACTGCGCGATCACAACTATCGGGCGGGACGCTATATCGATGCCTACGTGATGGCGCGCATCCGCGAATAACGCGATTCACCTCCCCCTCGCTGTGTTACGGAGAGGAGACTGGGGGGTGAGGTTCCCCCGGCAGCGTAAAACTGAACGTGCTGCCCTGCCCGACCTGACTCTCCACCTCGACCGTGCCACCCAACCGCGTCACCATGCGCTGCACGATCGATAAGCCCAGCCCGTTGCCCTCGATGCGCGTGTCGCCCAACCGCGCGAACATCTTGAATAGCTGCGATTGCTGATCGGGCGCGATACCCGCCCCATTATCACGCACCCAGAAACGCACCCCTCCATCCGCTTCGCGCCGCGCACTCAACTCGATTTTTGGCGGACTGCCGCCATATTTGATCGCGTTGCTGATATAGTTCGACCAAATCTCCTCGACCCACTGCGCATAGCCCGACGCGCTCGGCCAGTGCTCGACATCGACGAGCACAATTTCGGCGTTCCGCTCATCGATCACGCCGCGCAGTCGATCCAGCGCCTCCTGGATGATGCTCGGCATATCGAGCGGCGTGATTTGCACCGCGTCCAATTGGCGGGTGCTGGCGAATACAAGCAGTTCATCGATGATTCGGTTCATTTTCTGGCTACCACGCCCAATCGCCGCGATCATCTCCGCGATTTCGGTGGGCGAATAATCCGCAAACGAGTCTTCGAGCAGCGAGGCATAGCCATAGATCAAGCCCAGTGGTGACTTCAGATCGTGCGCGACCGTGTGCGCAAACGCATCGAGTTCACTGATCAACTGCTCGCGCTCAGCCTCGATGGTTTTACGATGGCTGATGTCGCGTACAAAGTTTTGCAAGACATGACCTTTATCGGCCAGCGCCGGACAACCGCTGACCTCGACGGGCATCATCGATCCGTCCTTGCGCCGATAGTGGCACTCATAAAAACGCGCGCCGCTGTACACCGATTCCCACGCCACCGGTTGATCGGATGCCTGCGCATCCGGCAGGATTTCGAGTTCGTCGATCGTCATCTGCAACAGTTCATTGAGATGATAACCCAGCCGCCGCGCTGCATTCGCGTTGGCGTCCAGGATGCGACGAGTCGCCGGATCGATGATAAAGATCGAATCGCCCGCATTCTCGAACAGATCGCGGTATTTGTCGTTGGCGGTCTGAAAAGCAGCGCGCATCTCGCGGTAACGGGCATCGCTTTCCGCCAGCCGTTCCTGTGTTACGGCCAATTCGTTGAGCAGTTGTTCGTTGGTTTTGCTCGTGTTCTGCATCGACACCTCATCCAAATTAAGGTTTAAGCGTACTGTCCCGTTGGTAGCGATTAGCCTTGATCCAATCCCGAATTTCCGTCAACTCAGGATCGAAGCGCCACTGGATCAGGCCATTCGACGCCGAGATAAACGACTTTTGATCCGGGCTGAAGGCGACCGCCCAGATCGAAGTCGCTTGCGTGTTGTAGCGCTGGATAATTGAATGACTCACCACGTCCCACAAGATCATCGAATCGTCCATTGAACCGGACAGCGCCAGTTTGCCATCGGCGGAGAACGCAAAGCTGTTGACCCGGTTTTGATGGCCTTTAAGCCGATAGGCTTCCTTTCCGGTTGTACTGTCGAAAACAACAATATCATTTTTGTCATCGGTGACGGCAATCAGCCGACCGTCTGCGCTAAACGCCGCGAACGGCGAATCGCCTTTCACGTCGATTTGCTGGTTGATCACGCCCGTCGTGGCATCCCAGAGGATCAGATGTCCGTCGTGTCCGATGGCGGCCAGTACGCGCCCATCGGGACTGAACGACAGGCCGCTGGCTGACCTTGTGTGACCTTTGAATGTGCGCACGATTTCGCCCGACTCGACATTTCGCAAGACCACATCGTTATCTTGTGGGATCGCGACCAGATAGGGCTGCCCGTCCTTGCCACTGTGCGGCTCGAACGCCAAACCGAGAATATTCAGTTTGGTCTCGAAACGCTGCACTTCTTGACCCGTCTCGATATTCCAGACGATTACCGAGTCGTTTGTACTTGGGGCGACGGCAGCCACTCCCGGCGCATCGCGTACCGTGCCCGTCAGCGCGAATTTGCCATCGGGGCTGACGGCCATCGTCATCGGCATAAACACATGACCCGCGCCAAAAGTGCGGATCGCCTTGTTGGTTTTCATGTCCCAGACTTCCAACCTGGATTCATGCTTGCCATTGTTGACTAGCGCGCTGCCAAAAGTCAGAATTTGGTCGCTCGGTAGAAAGGCGGCTTGCTTGACCTCACCATCGCCAATATGCGCTTTCTCACGAACCGGTGGCGTCTCGATGTCCCAAAAATAGAGGTAGCCATCCGCCGATCCGGTAATCGCGGTTTTCCCATCGCTGCTAAAGACGCTGCTGGCAAATTTTGTGCTGGGATACCGCAGCGTGCGGATCGATGTGCCCGTCGTCACATCCCATAATTGGAGCGCACCATCTTGTGCGGTGATCAGGAGCTTGGTGCCATCCTGGTTGAGACTCGCCGCCAGTGTCGTGGTTGTCGGTGCATGGAGGCGCTTGATCTCTTGATTGGTTACTTTGTCCCAAATCACGACGTCTGGCTCGCCCACATTGAGCACGCCCGTATTGCCGTCCCCGCTCACCGCACCCCGAAAGAACGGCGCTTTCACGTTGCCCTTCCAACGCTCGATAGTGTTCAAGGTTGCACCCGTCTGCACATCCCAGATGATTTGGAAAACGCCCGTGGAACTTTGGTAGCTCGATACCGCGCTTTTGCCATCGGGATTCAGATAACCCGTCCACAAACCGTGTTCTGGCGGCGCGATCTGGCGCAGGATATGGTGCGCCGCCACATCCCACGAAATCTGGAACGGCGCGGCAGTTTGCCCATTGCCGCTGCCCACCACGAGCAGCGTATCACCCGCTTGGCTTACCGACAGCGAAATTTTCTTGGCAGCAGGCACGCTGAACTGATCGATGATCGTCCCGTCAAGCACATTCCACACCGTGATCGTCCCATCGCTGGCCGCCGAAATCGCTTCCGGTTTATTGACATCGCTTGGCATCGGCAGAAAAAGCACGTCGGCATATCCGACCGTGTTCGTCTGAAGTGGATGCGCCTCGACACCAGTCCGCAAATCCCAGAGGATCAAGGTATCCGCATTCGGTGCGTTTCCACCGGAACCGGGCGACTGGGTTGCCGGGGACGCGCCACCATCAGCGGGTGGTGGTGGCGGACGATTACCGTTTCCATTGGACGACCCATCGGGGCTTGCGCCAGAGCCAGACAGCGCAAAATGTCCGTCTTGAGAGATCGCCAAAGCCACGATCGGACGCGGATTCTGTGCTTTTGGCGCATTTGGATCAGGCACAATGCGTCGCAGCCCCGGCGCGTAGGCAACATCGATCAGCGCCCCGATCACGTCGCGCGGCGGGTTCGGGATGCTGACGGAATCTAATGCGTCCTTCAGCGCCGAAACGGTATCCCCTAGAGCAAATAATTGTTGAGCGCGCGTACTCGCCAGATAGCTATTCGCTTCGTCGGCTTTTCGTTCGGCGATCTGGCTTTGCTGGAAAATGGCGACGCTCAAGCCCGCGCCGAGGATCGCCGCCACCGCCAGAATCCCCACGATGAGGCGCAGCCGTCGCCGCGATCGTTTTTCCATCTGTCGTTCATAAGCCAAGCGTGCCGTTTCGAGCGCGCCCAATCGCGCATGTTCGGCGAGGCTGGCATCGAGATATGCTTGCTCGTCGCCCGATGGCGCTAATTTCGAGCTTTTCGCCCACTCCTGGAATTGTGCCAACCGCGTCCCGCTGAGCAGATAACTCTTATCGCGCGCCGCACCGCGCCAATCGTCGGCGCTCGCCGCCAACATGCGCTGCAACCGAATATCGCTGCGATTCTGATCGAACCAGCCGCGCAGCCGCCCCCAGCCTCGGATCAGCGCTTCGTGCGCGACTTCGATGGTCGGTTCGCGCGTTTCGCTGTCCCGATCGAAGGTGAGCAAGCGATATTTGCCGAACGCATCCAACACGGCTTGCAAGGTAGCGCGCGGAATGTCGAGCGCGGTCAGTTCGGAGTAGCGGGCGCGCCGCCGAGTATCTTCCGTGCCTTCGCCGGGTGCGACCAATCGCAGGAATATCTGCGTGGCGACGGCTTGTTGATCGGCGCGCAGGCCGTTGTAGACATCTTCGGCGCGCCGTGCCAATGCGCCCAGGATGCGGCCATTATCCTGATAAGCGGCCAGCGTCAACCGATTGCCCGCCCGATGCTCGAATACTTCGGTCAGCGCATATTGCAGCAGCGGCAGCGCGCCCGGTTCTTGCCGCACATCGGCGATGATCGCGCTCAGCAAATTGGCGTCGTATTCGAGTCCCGCGCGCTTGGCCGGACCCGTAATCGCCTGTTCGAGTTCGTCGGCGTTCAGCGGCAAGACGACCTGTGTACGCGCCTGCACCAACGCGCCAAAGTTCTCGTACAGCAGCGGCTTATCGTAAAAATCCGCTCGTAATGTGATCACGATATGCAGCCGACTCTTCGGATTGGTCACGGCGCTGTAAAGCAGTTCCAAGAAATGGCGACGTTCCGCCTCGTCCTCGACCAGCGTAAAGACTTCCTCGAATTGATCGATGACCAGGAACAAGTCCTGTTTGATCTGCAATACTTCATCGAGCGCCTGCGATAACCCGTTTGCGCTCGATCGCAGTTTGCTCGACAGGGTATCCATCGGATCGACGGCAATGCTCAACAAAACTGTCCTGAGTTGTTGCAAGGGGCGCGCACCGGGCGTCATGGTAAGGATGTACCAATCCTTCGATCCAGGCAGTTTACCTGCCCGCAGCGCAGGCAGCAGCCCCGCATGGACGACGCTCGATTTGCCGCTGCCGCTTGGCCCGACCACCGCCAAAAAGCTGTGCCAGCGCCGATCGTCGCCCAATTGACCCAAAATTTCCTTGAGCAGATCATCCCGCCCGAAAAAATCCACCGCATCAGCCTCATCGAATGGGCGCAATCCTTTGTACGGGTTGCTGATCTCGTCCGATAAATTGAGCGTGATCAGATGCTCGTCGGCTTGCACGCTCTGATTGACCGCGCCCTGAAAATCGGCGGCCAGTGCGCGTGCCGTCGTATACCGATCGGCGGGGTCTTTGGCGGTGGCGCGTCGCAAAACGAACATGGCCGCCTCAGAAAGCCCTTCGATCGCGGGCAGTTCACGATCCATCAAGGAGAGCAGCAGCAGCACGGGTGATTGATCAGCAAAGGCGTATTTGCCCGTCAACATCTCATACACAACGTAACCGAGACTGTAAATATCGGACTGCGCCGTCGCCGCTTCGTGCATCAAAAGTTCGGGCGCGGCATAGGCCAATGTCCCGCTGAAACCTTCCTGTTCTCCCTCCACCGCGCGATCACCATTGGCAGAGTCGAGCTGCTTGGCGATGCCAAAATCGGCGATATAGGCATTGCCGTCATCGTCCATCAGAATATTTTCGGGCTTGATGTCGCGGTGAATCACATGGTGACGATGGGCGGTATCGAGCGCGCCCGCAAGCTGGCCGAGAATGTCCGTCACCTGCGCGATCGGCAGGCCGCCCGTCTGTTCCAGCCGACGTTTGAGGCTGCCCGCCGGGAAAAAGCGCATGACGAGATATGCGCCATCGGGTTCACGCCAATAATCGAACAGCGGCACAATGAAGGGGTGTTCGAGCCGCGCGATCAGCCGCGCCTCCGCCTCGAAGTTGCGGATGAAGCTGGGGTTGTTCGCATATTCTGGCAAAATCACTTTAATGGCGACTTCGCGCGCCACGATCGGTTGGTAAGCGCGATGCACCGCCCCAAAGCCGCCTGCCCCGATCGACTCGCCCAATTCATAGCCCCGGATCGTCTTCACATTTTCCTTGTCCATCGCCCGCCCATTTCTGCCCGTATTTTCAGTATCAAGTAAAACTAGCAAACCCCTCTATCCCCCGGCCCCTTTCCCCCACGCAGGCGGGGGGAAAGGGGAGTCAAGCCCCTCGCCTCGCCTGCGTGGGAGAGGGGTCAGCCGCCCAAACACTTTGCAGACACACCCTAGGCCCGCCTGTGACCCGCTTCTTTCGCAGAGAGATTAGGGACGAACGCGGCAGGCCGCGTCCGTTGTTTATCCTCCAAATTGGAAACGCCTGCCCCTCGCAGTAGCAGCAACCCCGCCCACAATAGCATACCTCCCAACAAACGCGGATAGGCCAACAAGCCATTCCAACCACCCCAACCCGCCGAACTGTGCAGCGACGGCCAGGGCACGATCAACAAAAGCAGCGCCAGGACAATCAGTGCTTTCGCCCATCTGCCGCCTTTTTCCTCAATCACACCCGTGATCCCCACCGCGACGGGCAGCAGTAGCAAGCAGTAGTGATGGATTTCGCCGACTGGTGCGAGGATCGGCATCAGCGCCAACATCGGCGGCCACAACCAGGAGGGATTATACGTGCGTGCCCGCCTGATGGTAAGTCCTACCAAAATAATGAGTAGCCCATAACGCAGTCCCTGAGCCAGCCAGGGGGCATCGATCAAAGGTTCAGGATTCCAGGGCGGCTTGTACACGAACAAATGCTGCGTCAGGCTATTCAAGGTCTGATTGGCCGCCAGCCCCGCCCAGGGCTTGTCGTTGGCGCTGAGCAGGACGGGCACAAAACGAGGCCATGCGTCCGTCAACAGCGGCATGGATACGATGATGATCAAGATGATGGCTGCGAGCGCCATGCCGACGGTGCGCGTGCGGCGTGACCAAGCCAAAGTACACAAAGCCAGGACGCCGTAATAGGGCTTGATCAAAAATAGGGCGGCAAGCGCGATCCCGGTCAACCAATCGTGACGTTCCCGCAGCGCACCGAACGCGATCAAAGTGAGCAATGCCATCAGCAAATAGACCTGCCCATAGCGCAGCGTCTCCGTGACGGGCGTCAGCAGGGCAAACACCGCGACGATCCACCAACGCACAGTCAAGTTGCGCGGTGCGCAGAATTTTCCCGCCAGCCATGCACAGCCAGCCAATATGGCACAGTTGATGATCAACCAAAGTGTCTGGGCGCGTTCTGGGCGAAAGAGCGTCAGCGGGATCATCAGCAGTGCCGCAGTGGGTGCGTTCCCGGCGAACACTTCGTGAATATCGCGGATGCCGGATTGAATTACCCACAGCGGAAATAGCGCGTCGTTGCTCAGCGCAGCGGCTCCGCCATGCAAGGCCGCATAGGACGCCGCATAATAACCCGCAAAGCCCTGTGTCACGCGATTCAAATCTGGCAGGATTTCACCCGTAACCAGCAGCGTCCAGGCGATCAGAGCCGCCAGCACGGCCAGCGTGCGCGCGGAAATTGGACGGACGCGGCAGGCCGCGTCCGCGAACTGGCGCAAAATGATTTGCAAGTGTCGTGTGCCAAAAAGTCGAAACCGCATCGGACATACAGTATAATCGGTTTCCAGCCATCTTGGATCATAGAAACTGCGTGCAATGATCGAAAAACCAGCAGATACCCAACACGGTCGTTATACGCTGGAAGGGCTGATCGGCAAGGGCGGCATGGGCGTCGTCTACCGTGCTGTCGATCAACTCGAAGGACGCCCCGTCGCGCTCAAACGCTTCGAGGTCAATGCCGACCTGATCGAGTTGAATCCGCTGGCCGCCAGCCCGCGCTACCAGCAGATGATCCTCGCCCATGAGTTCAAAACACTGGCCGCGCTGCGCCACCCCAATATTATCAGTGTCCTCGATTACGGTTTCACCCCGGAGCGTCAACCCTATTTTGTGATGGAACTGCTGGAAGCGCCTCGGACGATCTTGACGGCGGCCCAGACTCAACCGCTGGCGGGCAAAGTCGATTTGTTAATCCAGATGCTCCAGGCGATCAGTTATTTGCATCACCATCGCATCTTGCATCGTGACTTGAAACCGAACAACGTCCTGGCGACTCAGGCGAACGAAGTCAAAGTGCTGGATTTTGGGCTGGCCGTCAAAGCCGGTGAGTATCAACAGACCGCTGGCACGATTCATTATATGGCACCCGAAGTGATTCGCCACGAGCAGGCGAGCGAGCATTCCGATCTGTACGCGATCGGCGTCATGGCCTACGAGATGTTCGTCGGCGCGCGGCCTTTCAAAGGCACCTTGCAAAATGAGATCACGGAGCAAATTCTCAACACGCCGCCCGATATGGCGCCGCTCGAATTGTTGGCGGCGGACGATCCAGTGCTCGCCCAACTTTCGGCGATCATCGCGTGCTTGCTGGAAAAGCAGCCCGCCGATCGCTATCCGAGCGCCCTGGCGGTGATCCGGCTGTTGTGCGCTGCGCTGGGCGAACCGTTGCCACCTGACGAAGGCGCGATCCGCGAGAGTTTTTTGCAAGCGGCCTCGTTTGTTGGGCGTGAGCGCGAACTGGAAGACCTGGGCTGGGTGTTGATCCGCGCCAAAGAAGGCAATGGCAGTGCGTGGCTCGTCGGCGGCGAAAGTGGAATCGGCAAGTCGCGGCTGCTCGATGAACTCCGCATCAATGCGCTGACTGAGGATATTGTCGTGCTGCGCGGACAGATTGACGAACGCGCCGATTCGCTGGCGGCGGGTTGGGCGGAGATCGTGCAACCGCTGCTGCTGACGATTCCGATCAGCGCTTCGGAAGCACATATTTTGCAAACCATCCTCCCGGATATTGGGACACTGCTCGGAATAGCCTTACCGGATGCGCCGCCCGCCTATGACGATGATCAGGTGTGTGCGACCATCGCGGACATAGTGAGCCGTGTCCGGCATCCGACGTTGATCTTGCTGGAAGATTTACATTGGGCGACGGTCAGCCTCGAACCGCTCAAACGGCTGCTGCCATTGCTGCCGAGCCTCCCAATTCTGATCGTCGGCAGCTATCGCAGCGACGAAGCGCCCGAACTCCCGGCGCAGATGGTGGGTATCCAGCAGATGAAATTGGAACGCCTTTCGACGGCAGCCATCGCCACGCTGAGCGCGTCGATGTTGGGCGCGGCGGGCAGCGATCCACGTTTGCTCGAATTGGTCGATAAGGAAACCGAGGGCAACGTCTTTTTCATCGTCGAGGTGATCCGTGCCTGGGCGGAAGAAGCCGGACATTTGAGCGCGGTGGGACAGTTCGCGTTATCCGAGGCGGTGCTGACGGGCGGCATTCAACATATCGTGCAGCGTCGCCTCAACCGCGTCCCCGACTGGGCCTATGGCGGTTTGCAAGTGGCGGCGGTCGCGGGTCGCAAGCTGAACCTGGAGGTTCTCGACCACATTTTGTCGCCCCTCTTCAGTTTGCTGCCGGGCGAAAATATTTCAGCCAGCGTCTCGACCGTCTGGCGCGAAAAACGCAACCTGAATCTCAACGATTGGCTGCTTTTGTGTGCCAATGCGGGCATCCTCGAAATTCAGGATGGCGACTGGCGCTTCAGCCACGACAAGCTCCGTGAACAGATATTGGCCGATTTGGACGCGGCGCAGATGCGTCTGCTGCGCACCCGTGTCGATAAAGCATTCACCGCCCTGTACGGCTCAACCCCTCGGAGGCCATAAATGAAACTGAATCCCCGTTCGACCACCGCTGTGCTCACCCTTATCTGCCTGCTCGTCACTTTTGCAGCAGCCACATCCAAAACGTCCGGCGCGACGGTCGCGCCCGCGATCGTCGCCACCAGCGCGATCACACCCGATGCGAGCAGCCCCGATTTGACCCACTTGCCGCTGGGCGATGGCAAACTCAGCAGCCATCCGCAAATTGGCTGGATATGGGCGTGTCATGTGGAGCCGAGTTCGGGTGCTGGCTCGTTCGTGAACGGCCCCTGGTTCAACGCCGATGGAAAGACCTATAACCTGCTCACCAAAGCCGTCGTCAATGGGTCGGTCACGTGGCCGCAGCACAACTTTACCATCACGATCGAAGGCGATCAACGTATCCTCACGACCAACGATCTGCCCGATCACCCGACCGGCATTTATCCGATCGCCGCGACGGATAAGGCATTCCAATACGATCGCAATCCCAACAAAATCGCCGCCCAAACCATGCGGATCACGTTATCCGCGAATCCAACCCTGGCGGCGCAGCCAACGTGTGCTCCCGGCGCGGTGGGGATGTTGTTGACGGGCGTGCCGTTGTTCAGTGCGCTCGATGCGCCGGGGCGCGATGCGGTGGCGCACGAGGTACAAGATGCCTGCCAGGGACATCCACAGAAATCGAGTACGTATCATTATCACAGCCTCACCACCTGTCTGCCAGATACAACGACGGGCGACGGTCACTCGGCGCTCGTCGGCTACGCGCTGGATGGCTTCGGGATTTTTGGACGACGCGATGTGGGCGGCAAAATTCTATCGAGCGCCGATCTGGACGCCTGTCATGGGCACACGCACGAAATCGAGTGGGATGGCAAAAAGGTCGTGATGTACCACTATCACGCCACCTGGGATTTCCCGTATACGGTCGGCTGCATGAGCGGCAGCTATGCGGACGCCAATATTCAAATCATCAGCGGATCGCCAGAAGGTGCCAACGCTGGCGCCAATGGCCTCCCGCAAACACCACCAGCGGGCAATGGGCCGCCGCCGGGAGGTCCGGATTTGGCCGCCGCCGCCAAAAAACTGGGTATTACCGAACAAGCGCTGCGGGATGCGCTGGGTCCACCGCCGCCGAACTTGGCCGCCGCCGCGCAAAAACTGGGTATCACCGAGCAAGCGCTGCGGGAGGCGTTGGGCATTCCTTGAGGGCGAATCAGTTTTGGCGGGCGACCACGCCGGATCATAGGCGTGAAGCTAAGGAACGGCGGCGGTCATGGTCGGGTTTTGTGAAATCTAGTGGACGGACGAGGCAGGCCTCGTCCCTACCCCAGACGCCGTTTTTGTAGGGACGAGGCCTGCCTCGTCCATTTCACAATGACGACGCCTCCCGCACCTCGCACCGTCTCCCCTTAGCTTCACGCCTATGACCACGCCGGATCGCCCCAGCGATTCGTTCGTCGCCAAAGTTGGATTCGCAAATCCGGCGATTTCGACGATACCCACAGGCTTGGCAGGTGCTATAATCCTCGCCTGGAGGCCACAACGAGGTAAAATGATTGATCTAGCTGTGATCCTGGCTGTTGGGCGCGGCACACGCCTGGGGCCGCTGACCAAAGACCGTCCCCGCGCAATGCTCCCGGTGCTCGGCAAACCTGTCGCTGTGCGGATCATGGATCGGCTCAAAGAAGCCGGAATCAGCCGCTTTATCGTGGTCACGGGTGAGCATGAGGGCGCGGTTGTGGCCTATTTGAACACATCGTGGACGCCCGATGTCAAACCCACCTTCGTCCTGCAAATCGAGCCACGTGGCATCGCCCATGCGCTGAGCTTGGCCGCGCCACATATCAACGCCCCGTTCGTGCTGGCCTCGACCGATCATTTAACCTCGACCGCGCACGTTCAACAACTGCTCAAGCGCTTCGAGGAGTTCAAGGGCGACATGGTGCTCAGCGTGACGCCGATCAGTGGCGGTGAAGCGGAGCGTGGCGCAGTCGTGCGGTCGGACGGCACGCGCGTGACGACGATCACGCAGGAAACACTGGGCGGACGCGGCCACATGGCCTTTTTGCTGCACGCCTGTAGTCCGCGTTTGCTGAAAGCGCTAAATGGCAAAACGAGCGCCGCTCCCGACGACCGCGATCTGATTCACCCGATCAAGGCGCTGCTCGAGGCCAATGGCAAAATCACCTATGTCAATGCCGAGTGGCATGTCGGACTGGTACATGAACTGGATTTGCTGGCGATGAACAAGCGGCTGCTGCGTGAGGGCCGCGACGCGCATATCCTGAGTGAAATTCCCGGCTCGGTACATATTATTCCGCCCGTGCGCATCGATCCCCAGGTCTCGATCGGCCTGAACGCGAAGATCGGCCCGAATGTCTATCTGGAGAGCGGCGCATCCGTGGGCGAAGAAGCGGTCGTGTGGGATTCGGTGGTGCTGCGCGATGCGGCGGTGCTGGCGGGCGAAGTGCTGCACAACCAGATCGTCGCCCGGCGCGCACGCCTCTCTGAGGAAATGCCGCCGGAACTCCCATCGGACGCCTATTGAGTTAATATGAGTGCGCACCCGCTGATCGCCGCCTGGAATCGGGCGATCGAACCCGCGCCCGTCGTGCAAGGCGTCGAACATCGCCAAAATGCGCGCTTGTTGTCATCGCTGCTGGCCGCAACCTGGATCGGCATCAGTAGCTTGCTCGCTATCTATGAGCTATTAGGAATCGCCACCCGCATCGAACGCACAAGCATAACGACCAGCCTAGTTATGGTCGCTGCGCTGTACTTTCTGAGCCGCCGTGGTTACTACGAAGTGGCGTGCTGGCTGGGCATTGTGATCGGCTCAGCGATCATTATCATCCTGCCGCAAAGCGGTACACAACCGGTCAATCTGCAAGCGTTCGACTTTCTGGCCGCACTTGTTGTCTTTGGCAGCTTCTTTTTATCAGTACGCGCGCTGCTGATGGTAGCCATCATTCAAATCGGCGGGTTAGTGATCCTGGCCGCAGCGATACGTGGCATCAGCCCGGCAACACTGGTCCACGGCACGATCGCATTCAATGCGTTTTCGGACACGTTTGTACTGCTGGTAACGTATCACCGCCGCCGCCTGGAACGCGAGCGTCAATGGTTGCTCACCGAAGCCGAACGGCAGCGCGCGAGCACCGAAGCGATCTCGCTGGTGATGGTGGTTCATTCGGCGATGACGGGACGATTCCTCAAAGTGCCGCCGAGTTTTTGTCATTTGTTGGGTTACAGTCCGGCGGAACTGCTCGCGCTGCGCATCCAGGATATCACCTATCCTGCCGATGAGGCTGCGGAGCGCGTGCAGGTGCTCAATTTGATGAGCGGGGCCATCCAATCATTCGATCTGGAAAAGCGCTATGTACGCAAAGATGGCACGTTGGTGTGGGTCTACCTAAACATTGCGCTGGTGCGGGATGAGGCTGAGCAGCCACTCTATATATTGGGTTATGTGCGCGACATTACGGAGCAAAAACGCGCGCAGGACGCACTGCGCGACAGTGAACAGCGCTACCGACAGCTGCTCGAAAGTACGCCGATCGCGCTGGTCGTGGTCGATTTAGAAACGCAAGATGTGCTGTTTGCCAACCCCGCCTCGCAAGCGTTGTTCCCGGCACTTGCCACACCCCCAAACAACGCGGTTCAGATTTGGCAGGGGCTGCTGTCGCCAGATGAACGGGAACGTATGATGGCGAACCTGCCGCCCACCCTACACGATGTGAGCCCTTCTGTCACCGAGTATGCCATGACCGCGCCGAACAGCCCAACCATTAACATTGTGGTGCATACGGACCGCACCGAATATGATCGGCGACCGGCACTGCTGGTGAGTATCAACAACATCACCGAAACCAAACGGGCGCTGCAAGCCGAAGCCGAGCAGCGGCAGTTCACGGAGGCCCTGCTCGATATTGCGGCGGCCATCAACAGTACGCCGCGCCTCGCCGAGGTGCTCGATCGGATTCTGTCGAACGTCAGCAAAGTCGTCGAGCACGATTCGGCGAATATCATGCTAATCGAAGACGGTTATACGCAGGTGGTGGCGCACCGGGGTTATTCAGCCATCGATCTGCCGTTGGTGGTCGAGTCGCATTTCTCGATCGAAACGCTTTTCAATTTCAACTATATGGTGCGCACCCGCACGCCCGTGATCGTGCCGGAAATCCGCACCAGCCCACATTGGAACTACGAAATGAGTCCGCACAGCGTGCTGTCATACATCGGCGCGCCGATCGTCCTGGTCGATCGGGTCATCGGTTTCGTCAACCTGGACAGCCGCCGAATTGACGCCTTCCAAACACGAGATGCCGAGCGTCTGCGCGCCTTCACCAACCAGATCGCCATTGCGATTCAGAGTGCGCAGGCGTTCGAACGGGCGCGCGAAGATGCCACCAGTGCCGAGCGGCAGCGGTTGGCGCGTGAACTGCACGACGCCGTGAGTCAGACGCTGTTCTCGGCCAGCATGACCGCCGAGACGCTGCCCTATTTGATCGACCACGATCCAGATTTTGTGCGTCAAGGACTCACTCAGCTTGTCAAATTGACAAAAGGCGCGCTGTCGGAGATGCGCACGCTGCTTGTGGAACTGCGCCCGTCCGCGCTCGAAGATACCGAACTCAGTATCCTGCTCTCCCATCTGGTCAATGGTTTGCAGACGCGCACAACCGCCAAAGTTGCATATACTATCGAGGGCGTGTCGATCGATATCCCAAAGGCCGCCAAGATCAGTTTGTATCGCATTGCTCAGGAAGCACTGAACAACGTCGTCAAACATGCCGACGCGGCACACGTCGCACTCAGCCTGAACTGTGAGGCTAATCGGATCACGCTGTGCGTCACCGATGACGGCGCTGGCTTCGATCCAGACGCCGTCGCGGCGGAGCACATGGGCGTGCGCATCATGCGCGAACGGGCGGCCGATGCAGCCATTGCGCTGACGATTCGCAGTACGCTCAGGGGGGGAACACGAGTCGAAGGCTGCTGGGAGGCGGCTCATCATGAGTCAACCGCAAACGGTCATCCGGGTTCTGGTTGTTGACGATCACCTGGTCGTGCGTCAAGGTTTTGCGACGCTGCTGCGGGTATTCCCAGACATTATGTTGGTGGGTGAAGCGCGCAACGGTGAAGAGGCCGTGACGTTGACCGACGAACTGCACCCGGACGTGATCCTAATGGATATGATCATGCCGCAGATGAATGGCGTGGATGCGATCCGCGCCATCCGCAAAAAACACACGGCCATTCAAATCGTGGCGATGACCAGCTTCACCGATGATAAGCAGCTCGTCCAAGCGGCCACCGAAGCCGGGGCGATCGGCTATATCTTCAAAGATGTGTCGATCACGGATTTGGCGGATGCGATTCGCGCCGTCTATCGAGGCATCCCGGCGCTGTCACCCAACGCGACCCGGCTGCTGATCCAGGCCAAGTCCGGGCGGACGGTTGCCAATTTCAACTTGACCGACCGCGAGCTTGAAGTGCTCGCCCTGATGGTCGAGGGGCTGACCAATCAGGATATTGGCGAACGCCTTTCGGTGAGCCTTGCCACTGTCAAGTTTCATGTGAGCAGCATCCTGCGCAAGCTCAGTGCCAGCAGCCGCACGGAGGCGGTCACATTGGCACATCAACACAGACTAGTCCATTGACCAGTGCCGAATGACTAGGCCAGAAGACTTGGCAAAGACTCCCTGAACGAAGGATGCGTGCGCCACAATTTTGGTTTATTATAGAGAAATATTCACATTCGGACGAGCAACGAAGATATTCATGACGAACCAATCGATCCTCATCATTGAAGATGATCCTGCTTTACGCACGGAGCTAGGCGCGATCTTCGAGATCGAAGGCTGGCACGTTCTAGTAGCTGAGGATGGCGCGATCGGCCTGCAAATGGCGATCCGCGAGCAGCCGTGTGTGGTGCTCAGCGATATCAATCTGCCTGGCCTGGATGGTTTTGGCGTTTTGGGCGGCCTGCGCGGACGCGGCCTGCTGCAAACCATTGAAGTGTTTTTGATGTCGGGTGGCAGTGATGCGGCGACGATTGAGCGCAAGAGCGGCTTAAGTCGTGACCGCATCATTCTGAAGCCGTTTGACGTTGTGGCGTTGCTCGGAAGTCTGAGCCAAGTCTGCGAAAACCGATCGATGCAGACGCCCGCCTTGTGAAATAACCCACGCTTCGAATAGCCTGACATTGCCGATTACAAAGGAAACCCCTGGATGCCCGTCACCGTAACTTGGTTGAATGCGCCTCAAACGATCATTCAACTCCACTATGAAAAACCCTGGGCTTGGGCAGATTTTTTGGAAGCCGTCGCCCAGGCGAACCGGATGCTCGATACCGTGCATCATCCAGTCGATATGGTCGTCTTGATGCAAGACGGCCTGCCGCGTGATATTGGCCCCTGGCGCTTTCGCGTCATTTTTCGTGATTTCCACTCCAATGTCCACGACACGGCGCTGTTGGGCGCAAGCGAATTCATGCGGCAGACCATCACGGCCTTCATGCGCGTAATGGGGCGCGATACGCGCACATTTTTCTTTGCCGCCTCGCTCGACGAAGCCTATGCCCGGTTTGCCGCTCACGATGAGGCGCAGCACCCGACTTCGGCGGTGGGTTGAGCGTTCCCGCCGCCTCTCTCATACGGATTCCGGGTAAAGCACCGCTTTATGAGGTGACCTTGCAGCACCGTCCGGGGTTCGACTCCCCCTCTCCGTGATTACGGAGAGGGGGCTGGGGGGGTGAGGTGAATCCTATGCTAATCACCCGGAACCCGTATCAGATGTCGGCTTGGTTTGGTTGAACATGTGGTTTCTGGGCGTTTTGGAATAAGTATGTGAGAATCAGTATGGCTCAATCGACGCAAACGAGCGTTATGATCGTCGATGATCATCCAATGGTACGCCAAAGTCTGGCCTTTGCACTGCGATCGGTGGCGGACTTGGTGTTTGTTGGGGAAAGCTGCAACGGCCTGGAAGCGGTTCGCCTGTGTCAGACTTTGAAGCCCGATCTGATTTTGATGGATTGGATGATGCCCGTGATGGATGGAATCGCGGCAACGCGCCTCATCCACGCCCAACATCCGGGTGTCAAGATCATCGTGCTGACAAGCTACTTGTGTGATGCGAATGCGCAGGAACGGGTACGCGAAGCGGGCGGGTCGCTGTGTTTGGACAAGCAGACGACCATGATCGCGCTGTTCGAGGCCATCCGACAGACGATGCACGAACGAACTGTTATTGTAGAAGGACTCAACGTCGAAAACTCATGATCGCACTACAATACACTCCCTACACGATTCCGTTACTGTTGGCGGCTGCCATGTGCGCTGGCGTCGCCTATGTCATGTGGCGTCGCCGCACCGGGCCGGGTGCCTTGCCCACCGTGGCGCTGATGCTTGGCGTCATCATTTGGGTGCTGAGCTATGCTGGCAGTTTATCCTCCAGCAACCCGTCGGTGAAAAGCATCCTCTACAACATCGAATATATCGGCATCACGATACTGCCTGCGGCTTGGTTTGCGTTTGTGGCACAGTACATTGGCCGTGAAAAATGGATCACGCGCCGCACGCTGGCGCTGCTGACGATCGAACCGCTGCTCGTCGCGCTGGCTATCTGGACCAATGATTCCAACTACTTCTTCCATGGTCCCAACGTCTACGTTGTGACCAACGGTTTCCTGATCATGACGAATCTGGGGAAAACCGGATTTTGGCTGCACGCAGTCTACTCGTATGTGATCTTGCTGGTGAGTTCAGTCTTGCTCATCCGCTCACTACGCCGTTCACCGGGCCTGTATCGCAGCCAGCTCGCCATGTTGCTCCTGGCAACCTTTGCACCCTGGGTCGCCAATGGCATCTATCTGGGTGGCTTGAGTCCATTCCCCTATCTTGACTTGACGCCTTTCGCCTTCACCATTACAGGGCTGGCGTTGACCTGGAGTATGGTTCGTTTTCGATTGTTCGACATCACGCCCATCGCCCGCGATCGAGTCTTCGAGAGCATCCGGGATGCCGTCGTGGTACTCGATGGGCGCGGAAACATCGTGGATATTAACCCGGCGGGGGTAACACTGCTCCAAATTAGTTCGCCCTCGCAGGTGATCGGCAAGCTGGTGAGTCAGGTGCTGCCTGGGCAGAGCGAACTGATCCAAAAGTTTCGCACCGTCAACGAAGCGCGCACCGAGATCAGCGTCCCGTCTCAGGGGGGCGGATTACGCACCTTTGAACTGAAGATCAGCCCTTTGAACAGCAGTCGCGGCCTATTGACTGGGCGGCTGCTGGTGCTGCACGAGATCACTGATCTGAAACGCGCCGCTGAGCAGATCAACGCTCAGAACGAAACGCTGCGCAAAACCAACGTCGAATTGGCGAAGGCGCAGGAAGCGGCTACCGAAGGCAGCCGCCTGAAAAGTCAATTCCTCGCCACCATGTCGCACGAACTGCGCACACCGCTCAACGCGATCATGGGTTATGCGCAGTTACAACTGGCGGGCATCGCCGGGACCCTGACCGATCAGCAGCGCCAATATCAGGAGCGGACGCTGGTCAACGCGGGCGACTTGCTGCGCCTGATCAACGAGGTGCTCGATCTGTCGAAAATCGAAGCCGGACGCATGGAACTGATCAATAAGCCCTACAACTTGCGCGAGTGCTTGGATGAGGCGATCAGCCAAAGTCGCGTCCTGGCAACGACGAAGAACCTCACCATCGGTGTGGAAATCGACAAGGATTTGCCCGTGCTGATGGTGGGCGACGTGGCACGTATCAAGCAAATCGTGATCAATTTGCTGTCGAACGCGATCAAGTTCACCGAAGTCGGCGGCGTGCGCGTCGTGCTGAACCGCGTGCCGGGCAACTGGCAGTTGGCGGTCAGCGATACGGGTATCGGCATCCCACCGCACATGCAGGAGATCATTTTCGACGAGTTTCGTCAGGTTGATAACAGCTCGCAACGTCAATTTGGCGGAACAGGATTGGGCTTGTCGATTGTGCGCAAACTGGTGCTGCTGATGGGTGGCAGCATCCGTGTCAGCAGCACGCCCGGCGTAGGCAGCACTTTCACCTTGACGCTGCCGCTTATTTCCGTTGAACACACCGAAGAATCATCATTGAGGAGCGAATATGTCACCGCAAAGCCATAACGTCATGGATCCCGACGCGAAAAAGTGGGTCGTGTTGATCATTGATGATCGTCTCGACAACCTGGAAGTGACCGGTGCGATATTGCGCTATCATGGCGCAGAGGTTCACACCGCCGTCAGTGCTCACGACGGCTTGAGTTTGCTCAAGAAAGTGACCCCGACCCTGATTTTGCTCGATCTGTCGATGCCTCGTATGAGCGGTTGGGAAATGTTGGTCGAAATTCGGAAATTGCCGGAAATGGCACTCATTCCCGTGATCGCGCTGACCGCCCATGCGATGGATGGCGACCGCGAGCGTGTGGCGGAAGCCGGATTCGACGGCTATATCTCCAAACCATTCGATGTGCTCAAGATCGTAGAAACCATCCAAAAGCAAGTATGTCAGGTGACCGCCAATGCGTAGTAAGATGACGATTCCTTCCCAAGCCTGGAAAGTGATCCTGGTCGAAGATTCTTTCGACGATTCGCAAGTCACCAGCGCGGTTTTGGAGCATTTCGGCGTCGAGGTAACGATCGCCAAAAATGGCAATGAATGTCTGACGCTGCTGCCGCAACTTGAACCGACGCTCGTCATCACGGATTTGGCGATGCCGCACCGCGATGGCTGGCAAACCCTGGCCGCCATCCGGGCTGATGAACAGTATGCGCACTTGACCGTCGTGGCGCTGACTGCCTATCATTCGGCAGAAATCGCCGAAAGCGCGCGCCTCGCAGGTTTTGATGGCTGCTTTCCGAAGCCGGTCAGCCCGCAGACGTTCATCAAAGAACTGCAAGCGATCCTCGCTGGGTAATTAGCAAAGGCGGGCAGCCCCTACCAAGACGGCGCGGTAGGGGTTTGCCCGTTGCCGTCGTCCTTTTCGTTGAACTTATGGTAAAACCAGATAAAGTTCGCGCATTCACCTCACCCCCCAACCCCCTCTTCGTCACCACAGCGAGGGGGCGTCAAGCCGCACGACACCCCTCTCCGTGAGGACGGAGAGGGGCTGGGGGTGAGGTTCTTCAATGCGTGGTGTTTAATTGGTTTCACCATTATTGTGCCAATCCCCATGATAACAACACCTTCACATGTGTCCTAGCCGTTAGAACTAGCCAAAAGGATTGCCCAGAACTCACCATTCGGCGGATGCTCCGCGCCGAATTTTGGCGTATGCTGAATTGGTTTGAAACGATTGAATATTCCCTTCAACACTGGGTGCGCAGCGGCTATTTCTCAACGTGACCGTGCCGACCGCCAGTGTGATGAATGAGAACACAAAAAAACTTGTGTCAGAACGCGCCCAATGCTTCGACACGTCAGTGATTAAATACCGGAGGGATGATGGTGAGCCTGGCGTCTTATCAACGATGGATCGATGATCTGAGCAGCCCCGATGTGAGTATCCGGCACAAGGCCAAAGTGCGGCTGCTGGCGCAAGGGTCGGGTGTGATCGAGCCGCTGATGGCAGCCATGCGCAGCGAAGTTGAACCGAAATCCTGGCGTGCTGCTGAAGTTCTGGCCGTGCTGGGCGATGAGCGCTGCCTCGATCTGATGCGGAGAGGCCTCGAATCCACGAACCCCATGCTGGGGCTGGCCGCCGTCCAATTCATGCAGCAGCGCGGCGCTTCCACGATCGATCTGCTGTGTCGCGCGTTGCCCGCGTGTCTGCCGATTGTGCAAGTGCGGGTTATTGCGCTGTTGGAGCAACTGCACGCACAGCAGGCCGTCGAGCCACTGCTGACATTGCTGCACAAAGCTGAGTCGGGTACGCTGCGCTACACCATCATCCAATGCCTGGGCGTGCTCGGCGATCCACAGGCCATCCGGCTGATCAGCACTTTCCGTGATGATCCAGATCACCATGTGCGGCAGCGCGTTACGGTGGCGCTCGAACGGCTGGGCGCATACACGCCCGCACTGGCGAGCGTCGCCTCCGCGAAAAGCGCTTTGCGCATCACCTGATCGTTCGCGTCAGGGTGACGTCGCGCAGCTCGCCTCCTGAGCGCTATATTGATCGACACCGAAGCCGAGCGTCGGTTGATTCCCCGTCAAATCGGCGGGCGATGGTTGCAGCGTGGTGACGATCGTTTCAGCGGGCAGACCGCAGCCGCCCTCGTTGCGTAGCGGCGTATTGGTAACAGCGATCGGCTTATCCTGAGAGGTGAACGACCAGGTGTACGTGCCCGGCACATCCGGCGCTTTGATCTGAACGTGCGCACATTCGGTGGCATCGAACGTCCCCGCTGCGCTCGTCCAGGCTTTGCCAGCCGCGTCTTTGGCGCTGTAGCTGTAGGTGCTGCCAATTTTGCCGCACACACTGATGTCCACCGGGTTGCCCACGCCCGCGCCCGCCGGAATTTCCGCCGCAAAAGGCAGATCGAGGCCAGCGACGGGTACCGCTTTCGGATCGGCATTGAGGCCGTCTTTCAAAAATGCAGGCAGTGGCACTTGAGGCCCTTCGGGCGGCGCGAGGTCGATGTAGATAAAGCGTCCCGGCGGCGGCTGATACGCCTTGCCCTGCGAGAGCGCATCGATGTAGGCGCGTACCTGCGTCTCCAGAAAAGTGTTGCCAACGTGTCCTTGCCCCAACGTGATGACGGTCGAATGCGTGATGCCGAGCGCGGTCAATCGATCGTCGAAGCGCAGGAACTCCCACAGTGGAAAAAATGGATCGTGCGTGCCGCGTCCGATAACCAGCACCTTATCTTTGAGGCGCTCAGCCATCCCTATCGGACTCTTAGCATCCGCGCCTGCCGCGTCATTCACACCGATTAGCAAGCCGATATGCGAGTTGCTCGGTCCGTTGGGATTGCTGTACAAATAGGCGTTTGGGTCATGTACCAGTGCTTCGTTGATATAGCCGAGGTTTGGGTAGGTCAAAACGCTGAGTTGGCTGAGCGTGCCATAGGCGGTCGGCGGAATATCAGCGAAAACCGCGACCACTTTATAATTCAGATCGAGCGGGTTGATCGCCCACATCAGCGCCGTGCCACCGCCGCGACTGCCGCCCGCCATGATCGCGTGCATCGGATCGCCGCCATTTTGCCCAATGAAGTCGAAGAACGCGCCGACCGATTTGTAGGTGTGATCATCGACGCCCTGGCTTTCCGTGCCGCCCGCGTTGCTGTAGGCCGCGATCAGGCCACTGCGATCGCGCGTGGAGGCCAGCGCGATGGCATTGATCAGACTGGTGTCGCTACCTTTCCACAAGCGCGCGTTGTTACTGACACCTGCGCCATTGCCGCTGAGCAGCACCGGATAATGGGCACTACGCTTCCAACCGGGTGGCAGTACGATCGTGTAAGTCGCGCCCTTGATCGGCACATTGTTCACGATCTGGATGGCGGGCTGGCCTTCTTGCACGGCATCCCAATTATTCAGGGAGATCATTTTTATGCCGCTCGCCGTTTTGCTCGCCGCAGCCAATAAGGTATCCCGTTCAGCCGCGCTGATCGCAACCGGATCGGTGCTCATGTTGCTGTAGCTGCCATAGCTGACCCCTGGCAGGATTCGGATGGCGGGGGATGGTTTGGTATCGCCTGGGTTCGGGAAATTCGTATTGATCACGCCGTCTGATTCGGGAGACGCGGTTTGCGCGTGCGTCGGAAAGATCGTGGCAGCCAGTGCGCATAGACTGAGGCACAAGCCGATCAAAAATATTTGCGTGCGTCGATTCATGGTATACATCATCAGCAACAATCCTTTTTGAATGGATCTAGAGTTTCAGTGGATCGAAATTTGGTCAGAACCCCTCACCCCTGGTGGAGGAACGGGAAGAGGGGCTACGCATTTTTCGATCTACTGATGGTAAAACCAATTAGACACCACGCATTGAAGAACCTCACCCCCGGCCCCTCTCCGTCCTCACGGAGAGGTGTGTCGTGCGGCTTGACGCCCCCTCGCTGTGGTGACGGAGAGGGGGTTGGGGGGTGAGGTGAATGCGCGAACTTTATCTGGTTTCACCATGAGTTTATCTTAAATCCAACCAGCTTTTAAATTGTGAGTGCGACTCCATCTCGTATTGCCGCTTCAAGTATAGCAATATCTATATTTTTCAGCGTTTTGAACTTAACGCAATACCCTGTTACACTTGCCTTACCAAGCGTTTTCCCGTATGTCTCGGCTAAGTATTTCTTGTCTTTAATACCAAGGATATAAACAGAAATTCCGGTTTTGTTTGCGCTCAAACCAATTTGATAGAACTCTTTGTTTTTCCCATCAGCATATTTTATGGTTTGAAGTCCATATCCTATATTAGGATTAGAAACGGTTTTATTTTCACTGTTTTTACCATCCAGAAACCATAATTTACAGGCTGGCATTGCTTCCAGAATGAGGCGGTGCAGCGCTTGCATATCACTACATTTTGGTTCAGGTTGGCTAAAAATATACTTTTCGATTTGTTCTTGTACGTTCATAATTTGTTGTTGGTTATCCATCTTGCGCCGCCTTTCACTGCATCATCGAGCGGTGTAACAATCTATGTACAGAAGCATCCCGTATCGTCAAGGTCTGCAACCTTATTATACAGGGCGATTGCATCTAACAGGGGATTGACAATAGGGTAAACTGGTGGAAAGGGGACAAACAAATGACACTCGCCAGCAGCCGACTTTATTTGAACATTTCCAAGCTATCAAAGGCCCACGAGTGGAGCGCACGAAAGACCATGTGCTTCTGGATATCATCGTCATCACCGTTTGAGCGGTCATCTGAGGAGCAGACGATTGTGTCGAAATCGAAGCCTGGGGAAACGAAAAACTGGCTTG
>JBBRMW010000058.1:0-25406 GCA_038230635.1 Aggregatilineales bacterium
ACGGGGCTTTGTCGGTCCGGTATGACTCCCCTTTCCCCCCGCTTGCGTGGGGGAAAGGGGTGGGGGGATAGAGGGGTTCTATGATTTGCCCCCAACCTTGAATGCACCCCCTGAATATCTGGCCTGCATAGAAGCCGCCGCTTTGTTATAATCTCCGCAATCGCCCAATCACACTGCTGGAAAAACGATGAGCCTGACACGTTCGCAGGTCGAATATATCGCCGAACTCGCCAAACTTGAATTGAGTGAGGTCGAAGTCGCGCGTTACACACAACAGTTATCCGCCGTGCTCGATTACGCCTCCGAACTTCAGGCGATCGACACGAGCGATATTCCGCCCACCGCTTCGGTGCTGCCGCTCGTCAGCGTCATGCGCGAGGACGTGGTGCGCCCGTCACTCACCAACGCACAGGCCATCGCCAACGCACCGGATGCCATCGAAGGTCAGTTCCGCGTCGATGCGGTGCTGGATACCGATTAACCAATAGGACGATCCATGTCGCGTATTTTATTGATCGACTCCGACCAATCGACGGTTGAACTGCTGCAAAGCACGCTCACGGCGAGCGGCTACGAGGTGCAGGCGGCGACCACCGGAAACGCCGGGCTGGCGGCCTCGCTCGAAAAAGTGCCGTCGTTGGTGCTGCTGGCAAACAGCCTACCCGATCAGGCGGGGCTGGAAGTTTTCCAGGTGCTGCGCAGCCGTGCGCGCACGATGCACATTCCGGTCATCATGTTGGCACAGCGCAACGAGGCTGGTCGCCAAAACGAGATTTTGAAGGCGGGCGCGGATGACTTCATCGTGAAGCCGTTCGACATCGACATTTTGACCCTACGCATCCGCAACACGATCATGCGCTCCGAACGTGACGGCCTGCACCACCCACAAACGGGGTTGGCGACGGGGCGGCTGATCCAGGAACGGGTGCGGGCGCTGGCGGATGAATATGGCTGGTACAAGATCGATTTCGAGATCGATGGTTTTAGCGGGTTTCGGGAAAGTTACGGCTTCATGACGGGGCAAGAAGTCCTCAACTTCGCGGCCACATTGATCAACGAGGTGGTGCAAGCCAGCGGCACGCCTGACGACTTCACCGGACAGCGCGGCGATGCGCAGTTCATGATCATCACACGGCGGGCAAACGGCGCGGCGGTGCGCGAAGCGATCGAACGGCGCTTCAACGAGGGCGTCCAGTCGTTTTACAACTTCATGGATCGGGATCAAGGGTATTTGGAAATAGACGATGGATCGGGTGGTAAGGTACGGCATCCGTTGATGCACGCCCGCATCAAAATTTTGGAAGGCGAGGAAGATTAGATCATGGCCGATGATTCATCGCTGGAGGCGCGCATTGGCGAATTGCTCGCCGATCGCCAATTGACGTTCGCCGCCGCCGAATCGTGTACGGGCGGCCTGATCATGCACCGCATGACGAATATCGCGGGCAGTTCGGCCTATGTGATCGGCGGTTTTGTGACCTATTCGAATGCGGCCAAAATCACGTTTACGGGGGTCAAACCGGAGACGCTCGATGCGCATGGCGCGGTTAGCGCGGAAACCGCAGCGGAAATGGCGTTGGGCGCGCGACTCGCCTTCAGTACCGATTTGGCGTTGAGTGTGACCGGAATCGCAGGGCCGGGTGGGGCAACACCGGGCAAGCCCGTTGGTTTGGTGTACATTGGGTTGAGCACCCAAGCCGGGGAACAGGTGCGGGAGTTTCACTGGATGGGTGATCGCGCAGAAAACAAAACGCTGTCGGCGGAGGCCGCGTTGGAAATGCTGTACGCGTATCTGACGGGGGCTGCCCATGTACGGGCGTGACGCGAATCAGGCGGATAGGGTACTCCGCCTCGATAGGGGCGCGCGATTAGGACTTGTCGGTTTTGGCCGCGACAGTGCCTGATTCGGCGGCGGCGAGTTCCTGCTGCTGTGCTTTGAAAGCCTGCTCCAGCGCGCGGCGATATTCGGTGCGCTGCAAGCGACGTTTACGGTTCTTGTCCGCGAGTTGGCTGCGGTGTGTCATTTTTATCATTCCTCCTCATCGATTCCATGCGCTAAGTGTATCAGCGGCCTCGCACCGAATCAAGCCCCGGAATTTTTCGGTGTATTCCGAATATTATTTGGCGCGGTGAGTCGCGCGAAGGGTTTTGCTCATGAAACGGATACTTTTGCTGATTCTCCTGGCTTTGCCAGCACTGGCCTGCGGCCTCTCGACCGGATCGACGCCGCCGACCGCGCTCCCGACCGCGCCCGCCCCACCGATTCCAATCGTGGGCGTCAACCCGGTTAGCGGGCAGCCGGGGCAATCGGTGATCGTCATGGCGGCAGGTTTTCCACCCGGCGCGCGCGTGAACTTGTATCTTTCGCCACAGAATTTGCCGAGTACCGTGCCGCTGACGACGTTGACAACCGATGGCAATGGTGGCTTGAGCTTCGCTGTGCAGCTTCCGGGACAGATCAATAATACGCCCGTCACCGCAAATATGGCGATCGTGTTCACGCTGTCGGTGGAAAGTGGAGGGACAACGGCCAGTGCATTGTTCTTGGCGGCAGGTGGCAGCGGCATCGTCGCCACCGCGATTCCGGCGGCTGGGGGTACGGGTGGTGGCACGGGTGGCGCGACCTTGTTTATCACCGCGCCGGGCTTATCGTCGGTGCTGATGGGATCGACGGTCACGGTGACGGGCAGCGGCAGCGCAAGCGATAATCGCGTGATCGTGCAGATTCAAGATAGTAACAATCAAGTGCTCGGCAGCACCACCGCCACGATCCAGGCCGTCGCCGGGAGCATTGGGGTGTGGCAGGCGACGGTCAGCTTCAATCAGCCAGCCGCCCCAGCCAACGGCTATATTGTCGCCTTGACCAACGCCGAACAAGCGAGTATCCCGATCACCTTTGCGGGTGTTGCGCCCATCACGGGTTAGACCTTACCGTAGGCGATCGTGGTTACTCGACGTTTCGCAAGGCCAACGCCGCTGCCGGCATCGTAAGGCTGAGTCCCAGCCGCTCGGCGATAGCTTGACTGACGATCGCCAAAGCGTCTGAATCTTGGACAAAATTAAGGGTGTCGGTCTCGATCGTAAGGGCGGGACACAGTGTCCAATCGGCGATCCATTCATCGTAGAGCATGTTCAGACGTGCCAGATAGTCGGCTGCGATATTTTGTTCGTAGGGGCGACCACGTCGCGCAATCCGTGCTTTGAGGGTGGGGACGCTTCCACGCAAATAGACCAGCAGGTCGGGCGCCGGCAGCAGTCCGCGTATGCCCTCATACAGCCCGCGATAGGTGGCGTAATCGCGTTCACTGATGTGGCCGCCCTGAAACAAGTTGCGGGCGAAGATTTCGGCATCTTCGTACATCGAGCGATCCTGAACCACCGAGCCAACGTGATCGTGCAAGGTACGCTGAAAATGCAGCCGCCGTGACAAGAAAAACACCTGTGACTGAAACGCCCAACGCGGCATATCGGCATAAAAGTCGGCGAGATAGGGATTCTCATCGACGGCTTCGTAGAAGGGCGTCCAACCGAAGGCAGATGCCAAGCGCTCAGTCAGGCTCGATTTGCCGACACCGATAGTCCCAGCAATGACCAGGGTGCGTTTTTGGAAAGGCTGTTCGTTGAGCATGTCGATTATTATAGAGCAAAATCAAAAAAAGAACATTTGAGCAATATAACTTCCCGTAGAAAAAGAGGGTCGCGGCAGGTTGTTGTCGGCTGTTCGTCTACCACTGACGTGGCGGGGAAATTGGGGCGTGTCTGCAAACCCCTCTATCCCCCGGCACCTTTCCCCCCGCCTGCGAGGGGAAAGGGGAGTCAAGCCCCTCGCCCCGCCTGCGTGGGAGAGGGGTTGGGGAGAGGGGTCAGCCGCCCAAACACTTTGCAGACACACCTTAGTCGTGTGCCAGCAGTGTCAGCGATTCGATCAGCAGGGGTAAGCCGCAGACTTCGTGCCAGCCATCGGAGTCGGCGGCCAAGCGCCCGACCGCATCGATTGCCAGTCCACTGACCAGCGCATCTTGTGCCAGTGCCGCGAAGTTGCTCTCCGAAAACATGATCAACGGGTAACTGTGTCCCGATCCGCGCGGCTCCGTATCGGCAGGACGGGCATAGATTCCGCGCCGCATCTCGTCGAGCGTCGGCAGTCCGTTATAGTCCGCCGCGAACGCACCGCCGACCACCTCGGCGACCGTGAATTCGACATCGCCGATCTGTCGGGCGTGCAGCCGCTCGACGAAGCCGCCGATCTTGACGCGACCATCCCACGCGCGCAGGGCATCGAACGGCTCTATGGGCGATTCCCAAAAAACGAGCGGCGGGCCGTCCGCACCGCCCCAATGAATCGCGTGGGTTTCGCCCGCGAGAACACGAAGCATGTCGGCGGCGTAGCTGGGCGGCTTATAGCGTGTCATATGTGGGTCAGATCCCTGCCCGAATGTCATCAACGCTGATCCAGCCCGCTCGCAGCGCCGTCAGCGAGGCATCGACGCGCGTCTTGACGCCGAGTTTGTCGATCACCTGAATCACGATGCGCGTGGTCTGGGTTTCATCCCAGCCCAGCCGCCGCGCGATGGCCGCGTTATCTTCGTCGCCGATGGCAATGCAGCGCAGCACATCGCGCTCTTCTTCCGTCAGGGGATCAACTTGATTCATCAGTTGCAAGCCCTGCACGATACGCTCCGCGACACCCTGGCCGAGCACCAAGTTGCCGCTGCTGACATCATGCACGGCCTGGATCAACTCGTGCTCGCCCGCTGTTTTGACCATATAACCGTTCGCGCCGCCCCGTAAGGCGCGCATGATATAGCTCGTCTCATCGCGGCCCGTCAATACCAACACCTTCACTGCTGGATTCATTTGTTTGATCTGCGGCAGCGCGGTCAAACCGCCCATGACGGGCATATTCAGATCGAGCAGCAGCACATCTGGCTTGATCTGTTCGACCAAATTGATCGCCTCTTGGCCGTTCGATCCTTCGCCAATAACCTCGATTTCCCCACTGTTATCGAGCACCGTTGCCAGGGTTGACCGCAAAATCACATGATCATCGACGAGCACGACGCGGATTTTCCGCTTACCGCTCACCGCCTTCACGAGCGTCGTCGCCTTTTCGCCGCTTACCACGTGTCCGGCCAGCGCATCGGCCATCTCGATGGCACTGGCATAACGATTTTCGGGTAATTTTTCCAACGCGCGTAACACGATGCTATCGAGCCAGTCCGGGATACCTTGCGTGATCGCGCTGGGTGGTGTCGGCTGCTTGTTGACCTGCTGAATCAGGATCGAACCAATGTCATCGGCATCGAAAGGAAGCTGCCCGGTGAGCATCTCGTACATCACGATGCCGAGCGAATACAAATCGGTACGCTGATCGAGCTTTTTGCCCTGTGCCTGTTCGGGCGAGAGATAGGCTGGCGTGCCGATAATCGATCCGGTCGAGGTCAGGCGCTTTTCGCTGGCATCGATCGGCATTGCCAAGCCCATATCCATGATCTTGATCGTGTTTTCGGGTGTGACATAAATATTGGCGGGTTTGATATCACGGTGAATCAACCCGGCGCGGTGGGCATCTTCGAGCGCGCGGCAGATTTTTTCCGCCAAATCCGCCACGATAGCCGGCGACGATGGAATCAAATCGTAGAGCGGATGACCTTTGATCAACTCGACCACGAGGTAGCTGCGATCGCCATCCAGACCGACATCGTAGATGGTCATAATGTTCGGGCTGTTGAGCATGGCTGCCGCGCGAGCTTCCCGCTCGAAACGTTGGCGTGTGGTGACGTGGACATGTGGCAGGAGCATTTTGACGGCCACAGAACGTCCCAGGCGCAGGTCGGTCGCCCGATAGACGATCGCCGTCGCGCCCTCGCCAATCAATTCTTCGATACGGTAGCGATTGCTAAGTTTCTGACCAATCATAGCGCGCTCGATTTAATCCAATTATGAAGGTGTAACAAGGCGTATTATAATCATGGTTTGGATTTATTGCCGCGCATTGGGGCAAATATCCGAATCATCCCCGATCGCCCGAAAAGCGGAAAAATAAAGATTCAGCCTATGGAAATTGAGTACAGCCACTTAGCCAGCGTGCCGCTGCTCGAAGGCTTGCAGCCGACCGATTTCGAGGAACTGAAGCCGCTGATCGAAACGCGCCAATTTGGGCAAGGTGAGACGCTGTTCCTGGTCGGCGATAAAGGTGGCGCGCTGATGATCGTGATCGAAGGCCACGTCGAATTGTTCATTTACGATGACGATAATCAGCGGCTCGTCCTGTCGGATGTCGGCGTGGGCAGCTTTTTCGGCGAAGTGACGCTGTTCGATAATGGGACGCGCAGCACCAACGCGATGGCGACGCAATTGACGACCGTGATCATCTTGCGGCAGGAAGTCATGATGAGCTTCTTGCACAAGCACCCAGAAACCGCCATTCATATCATCAATGTGCTGTCGCGGCGGCTGCGCGATACCACCCAACTGGTGCGCGCCAAAGAGGGCAATGCCTTCCAGATGCTCGAGGATTCGGCCAATGTCTGGCAGCACATCTCCGATCGATTATCTGGGATGGTCGGGTCGTGGGAATATTTGGTCGGGTTGGTGCTGTTTATCCTGACCTGGATCGCGCTGGGGATATTGAGTGGTGAGCGCAACTTCCCCTCGGTCTACGATGCGCTCGGCATTTTGATTACAACGCTTGGCGCACTGCAACTGCCATTGATCATGATGAGCCAGAAGCGGCAAGATAAGTTTGAGAAGATTCAGGCTGATCTCGATCACCAAGTGAACGTGCGAGCGCAGCTCTCGATCTTGGAAGTCACCCGCAAACTCGATTGGTTGCAAGAAGCCACACTCGATCAAACGCGCCGCATGGATGCGCTCGAATCGGGTTTGGAAGCGGTCGCCCCGACAGCCGCAAAATCGAGTACAATAGGGCTATCATGACTTCTTCAAGCCTCCTATCTGAAACGCGCACGACCTTGATTGCGGCGGCAATTGATACGCAAAAACGCGCCTATGCGCCCTATTCTGGTTATCAAGTGGGCGCGGCGCTGCTGAGCTTGGATGGCCGCACGTTCACGGGCTGCAACGTCGAGAACGCGGTTTTTCCGGCGACGATCTGCGCAGAACGGACGGCGCTCGTCAAGGCGATCAGCGAGGGTGTGCAGACATTCCAGGCGCTGGCGGTCACGACGCGCAACGGCGGCACACCGTGCGGCCTCTGTCGGCAGATGCTATATGAGTTCGCGCCCGATCTGCTGATTTTCATCACGGATGATCACGGCGGAGCGATTTTAGAATGCACCCTGCGCGAGCTGCTGCCGCATGGTTTTGGGCCGCGTGACTTGCGCGAACCGAGCGACGCCGCGCCGAATCATGCCGCGCCCTGAACGCAGCTTCCGCACCGAGGCGATCATCTTGCGTCGCCAGGATTTGGGCGAGGCTGATCGGCTGTTGACGCTGTATACGCCGGAATTCGGCAAACTGTCCGTCGTCGCCAAAGGTGTCCGCAAACCGACCGGGCGCAATACGGGACATGTCGAACTGTTCGCGCGTTCGTCGATGTTGTTGGCGCGTGGCCGTGAATTGCACGTCGTCAATCAGGCCGATATGACCGAGTCGTTTTTGCCGATCCGCGAGGACTTGGCACGCGCCGCCTATGCCAGCTATTTGATCGAACTGCTCGATCGATTTACCGAACCCGATGAGCAAAATACGCCGCTCTATCACCTGCTGAACGACGCGCTGGGTTGGCTGACCGATCCCGATCATGATCTGCGGCTGGTCGCTCGTTACTACGAGTTGAGCTTGCTCCGACTCGTCGGCTACCAGCCCGATCTTTTCCAATGTGTGGCCGGACTCGAACCCGTCGAGCCGAACGATCAGTTTTTCAGCGCGGCGGAGGGTGGCATTATCTGCGCGGAACATGCCGAGGGCAATCCGCACGTTCTATCAATTAGCCTGAATGCACTCAAAACCTTGCGCTATTTGCAAACGCGCGATTTCAGCGTCATCCGCGTTTTGAAGCTGAGCGATGGCTGTCATATCGAGATCGAGCGTATCCTCCAACATTACATCGCCTATTTGTTGGAGCGGCGGCTCAAATCGGTGGAGTTCATCCACCATGTGCAGCACCAAGCGCTGGGCTGATCTGCGCGAAGGCTGCCGATTTTTTACAATACGCAAACGGCTAACTGGTTTATAGTAAGCTGGAACGACTCAATACAAGGTCATTTGCCATGATTCGCAGTGAAATTGCACCAACGCCAGCCTTGCGCGGCGATGTGAAATGTTTCTGGATGCTCGAAAAGCCGCCAGATACCTTTAACACCGACGTAATCATCCCCGACCCGTACATCGAATTGATCATCAATTGTGGCGCACCGCTCAGTTTGAGCACCAACGAGGGTCGCACGGTCGAACTGCCGCGCGTTTTCTTCAACAGCCTGCAAACCCGTCCGCAACGATTCCAGACGGACGGCCTCTGCCAGTTGGTTGCCATGCGCATGTATCCCTGGGTGTTGCCATCGCTCGTCGATGATTACCAAGAACTGCCCGGTACATCGCTGCTGGCGGCGGGAACCCAATGGGAATCGCTCGCCGGCGTGTTGGTCGAGAAAGTTCAACATCAGGGCTATAGTGAAGCGTTGTACTGCTTGCAAGAATCCGTGATCGAGATGCGCCGCAAAGTCCACGCTGATCTGAATCCAGTGCGTGCCGCCGCGGAACTGTTGTTTGCAACGTGCGGACAATCCCGCGTGGGCGAACTGGCCGCCCGTTTGTACCTCTCGACCAGCCAATTCGAGCGACGGTTCAAGGAGTCCATGGGCGTCACACCAAAGACATTCGCCCGCCTGATCCGTTTTCGGGCCATTTGCGAAGCCCTGATTTACGATCCAACGCGCCCGGCAATCGCCTTGGCGCACGATTTTGGCTACACCGATCAGTCCCACTTGATCCGGGATTTCAAAGCGTTCTCCAGTCAGACACCCGGCAATTATGTCGCAAACTCCAAAGAGAGCGTTCGGTACTGGCAATCCGCCGAGTTTTTACAATACGCCTAGCGCCTCGTCTTCTACAATCCATGTGTTCAATGATCCTAAGAGGGCTAAACACATGTCAACGCAACCTATTCACGCCGAGTCGGCGAAGTCTGCGAAGCAACCGAACCGCCAAGCTGTTTTGTTCATTATCGTAACCGCGTTTCTAAGCTCGATGGGCATTGGGCTAATCAGTCCAGTCGCGCCGTTTCTGGTCGCGCGTTATGTCGGCGATTCCAGTTCGGCGGGCGTGACGCTCGGTTTGCTCACTTCGATTTACGCGATTTGTCAGTTCGTCGCCGCACCGGGTCTAGGTGTGTTGAGCGATCGGTTCGGACGCCGACCTATTCTGCTAATCTGTTTGTTCGGCTCAGCGATTGGTTATCTGCTGTTGGGTATCGGCGGCGCACTGTGGGTGCTGTTCCTGGGGCGCATCATTGATGGCATCACGGGCGGCAATTACAGCGTCAGCTTTGCCTACATCGCGGATGTCACGCCACCCGAAGAACGCGCCAAGTATTTTGGGCGGGTGGGGGCGATCGCCGGGATTGGCATTATCGCTGGGCCAATCATCGGTGGCCTGCTGGCAAAGTTCGGCATTGAAGCGCCGTTCTATGGTGCGGCAGCGCTCACCTTTGCCAATATTATCTTTGGGTTGTTCTTCATGCCCGAAAGTCTGACGAAAGCGCAGCGGACACGCTCCGTAACCCTCGCAGGGCTGAACCCATTCAGTTTGCTGCGCGAGGTTTTCATGATCCGGCAACTGCGCTGGCTGCTGATGGCGACTTTCCTGTACAGTGTGCCGTTTGCGGTTGTGGCATCGAATTTGGGGCTGCTCGTTAGAGATAGTCTGGGCTGGGACGCGACCGCGATCGGATCGATATTCGCGCTGGTTGGGGTAACGGATATTGTGGTACAGGGTGTTCTGTTGGAACGCTTGTTCAAGCGATTCAGTGAATCTCAGGTGGCTATCGGCGGGCTATGCTGTGAAGTCGTCGGTTATATGTTGATAGCCTCGATTGTTGTGCTGCCCTCGCCGCTGTCGCTGTTAATGGGCACGGTCATCTTTGCGATGGGCGATGGCCTGCTCGGCCCCTCACTGAGTAGTTTGATGTCACGGGCAGCAGGTACACAATCGCAAGGGCAAGTGCAGGGCGGGAGTCAATCCGTGCAAGCACTGGCGCGTGTCGTGGGGCCCCTCGCAGGCGGCGGTTTATACGACAGCGCGGGTCATGCTGCGCCCTATCTGGGCGGCGTCGTGATGACATTATTGGCGATCGGTGCGGCGTTATTGGCGCAGCCGTCTGTCAAACAACCGAAAACAACCGAAGTATACGGCGACTAATACGGAATCCGTTTGATCAATGGCGAATTGACCTCACCCCCCAGCCCCCTCTCCGTTTACAGCGAAGAGGAGGCGTCGGAGCGCGGAGTTGACCCCTCCGCCGTAGACGGGGAGGGGCTGGGGTGGGGCGCTTTGGGGCGTTTTCTGGACTGTGCACGTGCCCTGGTTTTCAAGCCAGGACACGCGACGATCACACACCGAAAGTTAACGGGTGCGGGAAAATGCCGTCAGGAACGACAGTGCGAAAAGGCCGCAAACACACAAAATACCGAACGCGATCGGCGCGACGATGACCGCGATGATGCCGCGCATTATCCCGAAACGCTCCACTTTTGATACGTAGTAGACGCTGGCAATTAACACTCCCAGCGAGGCGATCGGGACGAAAATCTGATCAATCGACAGGATCGCTTTTTGCGAATTGGCGGGCAGGCGCGTCACGAGAAAGGGTAGGGCGTAGATAACGGTCGTCAGCAGGTAGGAAACGATGTCCACGCCCAGTTGCGCGTTCAGAAAGCTGACAAAATCACCTTCGCCCGATAAGACGAAGACACTGAAATAGTGCAGCCCCAGATTGTAGAGCAACAGCCCGATTACAATGGCGACGCCGGCGATCGCTGCGATGGGGATCAACGTGACCTGCGAGGCCTGCATGATGCTATCAAACTGTGCGCGCGTGGAAGCAGGTGCGCTCGCCAACTGCGTGGCGAGTTCCGGGCTTTGCCGAAACAGCGTAAAAAGGATCAAAATGCTGCCCGCCGCCACCAAAAACAGCAGCACGAGTTCGAGGATCAGCACCGCCCACGAGGCATCCCCGCTGCTACTGCCACCCGCGTCGCTGCGCTTCTTTTTATCTGCGCCTTTCGACTCCAAACGCGACAGCAGCAGCGCCATCGCTTCATCCGGCACCTTGCCCGTCAGGTCACGCGCCAGTTGACGAATGGCCGGGACACGCCGATAGGGCGGATGAAATTCGATGGCACGCGCCAACGCATCCAGGGCGCCTGATTTGTTACCGCTGCGCCGCCGTTCGAGCGCGGTGGCGAGTTCGCTGCGCGCTTCGGCGCTGGCCGCTGGATCATTGAGTGCCTCGGCGAAGGCGTCAGCGCTGGTACTCGGCGCGATACCCGTTTGCTGCTCCGCCACGATGGCTGCGTTATCAGACTCGGACTGTTTCCACTGGCGCACCTGAATCGTTCGCTCGGCCTGTTCGGCTTCCTCGCGCACCGATGGATCGGGGTCGTTGGCAGCGAGTCGCTTCATGGCGCTCAACACACGCGGATCGTCTAGTTCTACTAAAGCGTTGATGGCTTGTTTACGCTGTTCCGGATCGGGACTACGAAGCTGCTGAGCAAGCTGCTGAAGCACGATGTGTCCTCTTTTCGCAGCAAATAATGACAATGCGGTCTTTATAACACGATTCCGCCATGTGCGAAAGCGAGGTGTCGTAGGGGGTGCATTGCACTTTCGAGACGGACGAGGCAGGCCTCGTCCCTACAGAAACGGCGTTTAGGGTAGGGACGAGGCCTGCCTCGTCCGCCACGACGATGGCCTTCAGCCACAGCGCATCCCTGGCACCTCATTCTGAATGCACCCGTCGTATGGCGAGGCATAAACACAAACTGCGAGACCGTCGACTCATGGTACAATCGGCCTGATATGCGTCATTTAATTTCGGCTGCTGATGCTCGAAAAGTGATACTGAAACGCGCTCGGCTAACACTACTGATCGCGCTGTTCGGTTCACTGGTGCTGCCGCTGCCCACGCACGGCGATAACGCGATCTGTCCGGCCACGGTGCGCTTGGCCGTCGGGAGCACGGCGCGGATCGCGTATGGGCGGGGCGAGTTGATCGATCTGCACGAATATCCCGCTGTCGATGGCCGATCGGTGGGCAGCCTGCCGGAAGGCACGACGGTCACGGTGCTGCGTGGTCCGGTATGTGCGGATGGCACGCGCTGGTGGCAGGTGCGCGCACTAACGGGCACACTCGGCTGGACGCGCGAAACGACGCCCGGTGGCAGCTATGTGATCGAGGCGTGGCAAATTTTGCTCGATTCGATCGAGCGCAGCGCGGCGGGCTTCGACGCGATTCGGATCAACGAGCGCGGCTTGTCGAGGGCCTTGACAAGTTTTGTGGTCAACCCAATTGGCGGCACGGTGCGAGACGTGTTCCCGCCTCACGAAGCGCTGTTTCTCCGGGAAGCATTCGAGGTGGCGCGCACTGACTGTCCGGATCGTTTGCGACGAGGCGATCCGCTCTACGCCGGACTCACCTCACCCGATGCGCTGCCCGCCGATCTGCTGGCCGCCGTCGCCTACATTTCGCCGGATGCGACGCGCCTGATCGTGGTGCGCCACCTGTGGCATTCTCTGATCCGCTGCGATGGGACGCGCACGCCTTTCTATGGCCTGGATCGAGTCAGTTTGATCGCGGGTGATGGCGAGCATTTATTGTTCGATATACCCGCCAATGCCAGCATTCCCGGCTTTATACGTGCGGACGGCGCGCTGAACCGCGTGGCTGATGTGATTTGGTCACCGGATAATCATCGCGTATTGATGAGTCTACGCTATGGCGATCGGGCGCGGCTGATGCTGTATGACACGGGGACGGGCGCACTCGATCACTTCGATGACGGCGCATTCCCAGTCTGGACGGTGGGTGGCGCGCATGTTGAATGGCTGCATACCGTTGGCACGCATACCAATTTGCAAATCGCGCGTGCCGACGGTGCGGATCGTCAAACGATCGCGCTCCCGGACTCGTTGCAATTTGTGGATGCGCCGATCGCGCCAACCTGGAGCGAAGATGGGTCGTGGCTGCTGGCCTGTGACCGTGCGAGCAAGTGCGGTCAGGTGGTTGTGATGAACGTAGCTGCACGACGGGCGCTGCCCCCCTTGCGGCTGCCGATCGAATCAGCGAGCGGGGTGCGTTGGGTAGGTGCGGGTGACGCGCCGAAATTGCTATGGATTCCGCGCGCCGGCGGTATTTTGATGTTGCAATCGATCACGGATGGCACTGCACGACCGCTGACGGTGACGCTGAACGCGGGTGAACATATCGAGGACGCGCGTGTTTTCCCCGGTGACGACTCGGCATTGGTGATCGTGAGCGGTGACACTTCACGGCGTTTCTCGGTCTTGAATCTGGTTTCGGGGCTGACACTCGCCGGCCGGTAGCGCGCTTTGAGGGTGATCGTCAGATGCGATGATGCCGAAAACGTGCAAAGCACTGTGTTGGGTGTTGAGCTTTGGGTTTTGGGCTTTTTCACAAATTGGCATGGAGTTGCGCGATTTGCACTATAATGCGACCATCTAAAAATGATGGAGGCTGACGGATAGCAGCCGTTTATGTTATAGTCGCTGCGATGAGCTACGTAAAGCTACGAGAGGCGTGTGATAAAACGGGATTACACCCCCACACCCTTCGCAAGTACGCAGATACAGGTGTTATCCAATCCATCCGAACGCCATCAGGACAAAGGTTGTTTGACCTTGACGGTTTTCTAGGGAAAGCGCAACCAAGCCAAACTGTTTTGTACGCCAGGGTGAGTTCCTACAAGCAAAGAGACGATCTTGAAAGACAAGTCGCGTATCTCAAGACGAAAGAGCCAACCGCCGAAGTTGTCACCGACATCGCCAGCGGCCTCAACTTCCAACGAAAAGGGCTTAACTCCCTACTGGAGCGCAGCTTGTCAGGCGATAAGCTCACAATTGTGGTTGCCCACCGCGATAGACTCGCACGGTTTGGCGTTGAGCTTATCGAATGGATTGTCGAGCGCAACGGTGGGAACATCGTGGTTCTCAGCAAGTCTCATCTCGCCGGCTCCGCCGACGAGCTTACAGCCGATCTTCTCGCAATACTTGCCGTCTTTGCTGCCCGAATGCACGGACTCGGCAAATACCGTGACCAAATCGCGCAAGATACGGATTTACCCAACAGTGGCGCAGCGGGCGACGTATCGTAAGTGGTTTGGCGCATCGCGCTATGTCTACAACCAAACCGTTGCCTACATTAATGCGCTTGACGGCCCGTGTCCGCACTGGATGGCACTGGCAAAAATCATCCTGGCCGGGTTGCCTGACTGGGCAAGAGAAGTGCCATTCCAGATCAAGAAAATCGCTGTAAAAGACGCCTGTGAAGCATTTAGCGCCGCCAAGATGCGTGCTAAACAGGACGGGCAGTCGTTCGCCATGAAGTTTCGCAGCCGAAAAGACGTTCAGCAATCTTGCTACATTCCGAAGGATGCAGTTAAACCGTCCGGAATCTATCCAACGATCTCTGGCGGCGGACTCCACTATGCTGAAACGCTGCCGGATCATGGCGATTGCCGTCTGACTTATCGACAGGGACGCTGGTATCTGCGCCTCTCCGTTAAGCAAACGATACTTTTGCGCGAAAACCAAGCGCGTATCGTTGCACTAGACCCCGGAGTGCGCACGTTCCAGACGTTTTTCTCGCCGGACATGGCCGGGCAAATAGGCTATCACAGCTTTGGTCGGATCGTTCGGTTGTGCCATTACCTAGACGACCTGATTTCACGTATTGCTGCCTGCCCTGATAAGAAAAAGCGCTACCGAATGCGCCAGGCGGCAAACCGAATGCGCTGGAAGATACGCGACTTACGCGACGAACTACACTGGAAAACGGCTCGGTTTTTAGTGGACACGTTTGACGTCATCCTCCTACCAACCTTTGAAACGTCTCAGATGACCAGTCGCGCCTATCGCAAACTTCGCAGCAAAACGGTTCGATCAATGCTGACGCTTGCGCACTTCGAGTTCAAGCAAAGACTCAAGGCCATGGCCTTTGCTGAAAACAAGCTGGTAATCGACGTGTGCGAGGCTTACACCTCAAAGACATGTAGTTGGTCGGGTGAAATGGTCGTTGTTGGGTCTCGTGAAACAATTCGCGGCTCGGACGGCATTAAGATGCACCGGGACGCGAACGGAGCGCGTGGGATTTTCCTGCGTGCGTTGGGAGAACTCCCCTCGTTGCATGACCTGCAACGTGCATTGGTGAGCAATGCTGATGTTTTATCAGCGTTTAGTAGCTAAGAAAGTTCGGCTGTCATGTCTGATTTGCTCTCCTTGGATGAAGCGCGGCAAACTTTGCGAGCGATGACCGTCATCGCCCTCGAAGCGCATCGGACTTTTACCGATGCCTTAGATCAGCCTGCGCGTTATCCATCGCCAGAACAAAGCGCCACCCGCGAGCGCATTCTGGCCGCCCTGGTCAAGATTCGAGAAGGCTTCATGCTGGCGCTGCACACTTCGGATGTGGGCGATGACATGCGCCGATTGATTCAGGACATCGTGGATTGGACGTGGCTGAATGAGCTTGGATTGCGCGGATATGCCGATGAGCCGCTGGAAAAGCTGGATGGGCAAGTGATTGTGTATCAGCACGCGCTGATAGCATTGGGTGTATTGCCTCGGCTGCCCATCACAGCGATCACGTTCCCGCATCGTTCATTCAATGGATCGTACCGCGACATCACGCCGCCGAGCACGCCCGGCGCAGTCCTTGACCGGATCGAGGAACTGGAGAAGACGGTCTGGCGGATGATGAGTGAGCCACTCAACGCGCTGCCGGGTGCTTCGGTGCGGCGTACCTATGGTTTTTTCGAGGCGACGACCTGGCTCGTCGCACACCAACTGCGGGATATTGTGAAATGGTAAAGGAGATTGGGTAACACATGGCGAAAACGGTTTTGGTCGTTCATACCGATCCAGTTTTATTGACTCAAATTGCGGAGATGCTGCGTACACAGCTTTATGAGGTGCTGACGGCGACCGACGGCGAGGAAGGCTGGTCGATCTTCAATCAGCATCAGGTCGAGGGCGTGATCAGTGGCGTCCGAATGCCAAATCTCAGCGGCGTTTTACTGTTACAGCGCATCAAGAATAAGGCGACGGAAGTCAAGGTGATCCTGATTGCCAACGCCAGCCCGTCGGAGTCGGAGCAAGAAGCGCTCGCCTCTGGTGCGACGGCGTTTCTCTATCTACCGATTCAGGACGCCAGTGTCATATCTCGGCTGCTCGAATCATAGGGGCGATCGTTCACGTCGCAACCGCTCGCTGCACCGACTTGCGCCTGATCGCCTTTCAGCGGAGTCGTAGTGGCGAGCGTTTCGCGCATCCGAAACAGATCATCCAGGCTCAGTCGATCGCGCCTTAGCAACGATTCGATCGCATCCCGCGCATTTTTTTGATCAACGATCATTATTTTTTGATCCTCAAAACTTACGATTTGATCCATCAACTGCCACAGATTTACCTCACCCCCTCAGTCCCCCTCTCCGTAATCACGGAGAGGGGGAAGCCAGCCCATACCCACTGCGGCTATCGCTGCATCGTTTCGGTTGTAGAACTAATCAACGGAATGTATCGATCGAATATCAAATGTATAGTCGCGCAAAAAGGCAATTTGGGGTCGTCAGCCGCCGTTCCGTTCGCTAGAATCAGGCTATGCCACTCAAACTGGATCGTAATCTGGCACAACGGCTCGCCACTGGCTTGATCGTCGGGCCGCTCGTGCTATGGGTTGTCTATCGCGGGGAACTGGCTTTCCTGGTACTCGCTGCACTGGCTGCCAGCGTCGCCACCGTTGAATTTTATCGGCTGCTCGATCTGCCGCGTCGGGCATTGTGGATCGGCCTGCCTGCCGCCGGGATACTGACCCTGGCGGGTCAAACTGGCTCAGCCGTTATGGGTGCGGCGGCGTTGTCGGCCACTTTCCTGACTGGATTGCTGTGCTGCGGCCTTCGACGGCGTGCCCTGTTGATTCCCGGCGCGGCGCTGTATATTGGCGTTCCGCTAGCATTGTGTCTGGCGATACGCGGAATGCCGCTCGGCATCATGTGGGCATTCACGGTGATCGTTGCCAACTGGGGGACGGACAGCCTCGCCTACATTTGCGGGCATCTCTTTGGACGGCATCCGCTCGCACCGACGATCTCGCCGAATAAGACGATCGAAGGCGCAATGGGTGGGCTGCTCGGCGGCATCGGCGTGGGCGTCATGCTCAATCTGGCTGCCGGATCGTTATCCTGGCGATCGGCGGGCGTCGCGGCGCTGGCAGCGCTCGGCACGATCCTCGGCGATCTATTCGAGTCTGCACTCAAGCGGCGCGCCGATGCGAAGGACGCCGGGAGCATTTTGCCCGGACACGGCGGCATCCTCGATCGGATCGACGGCCTGATTGTGGCGTGTGTGCTGGTCTGGGTGTTCCTGACGGTGGTCGGCGGCTAGAATTTGCTACGTTACCGGCGCGCAACGATGCGGTAAATCGGTTGCAACACGCGGATCGCGTCGGCCAACTGAGTTGCGGTCGCCTCGACCAGTTCTTCGTCCATCGCTTCATAGTCACGGGTCGTATACACCTTCGACCAGCCGCGATCCCAGGGTTCGGCACACCAAGTCTCGCCCAGTGCATCGCGGACCTCGAACAAATGGCGCTCGAAGCCCGTCAAAAGCGCATCATTCACGGATCGATCGCGGCTCTCGAAGTGCAGCCCGATCTCCAGCCGACTGTCGCTATAACGTGACGGCAGCTTAGCGATCTCGTAGTGCAGGTTTTTGTCGTCGTAATAGACCTGCGACAACCAGGGCATCAACAACACCTTGAATGTGCGCAGGTCAGTGGGCAACATTGCACGCGCACGTTCGGGAACGACTTTGACGAACTGCGAAACCTTGATCACGGCCATCGTTAAGCGTGCGGCGGCCAAATGTGGTTGAGGAATTTCACCTTTTCGACCGTATGGTAGCTATCGCCGCCCTCATGGTGATTATAGCGCCAAACCCGTATATCTTTGGATCCCTTGTAGTGGTTGTAGGCGGCGAAGACGGTAGACGGCGGGCAGATTTCGTCCATCAATCCGACCGAAAATAGCGCCTGACCCGTGGCGCGCGCAGCCAAGTTCACACCATCGAAATAGGCCAACGTCTCGAATACGGCATCGACTTGTTCCCGATGCACGAGCAGATAGCGCGCAATCTCCTGATAGGGGTAGCCATCGGTGATCTCGGTGGCGCGCTGATAATGGCACAAAAACGGTACATCCGGCATAACCACGCCGACGGCATTCGATAAGCCCGCCACCGCGATCGATATGCCACCGCCCTGACTGCCCCCCGTCACTGCGATGCGGTTGCTGTCGATCGCGGGGTGGGAGGCCGCCGCTTCGATCGCGCGCACGCCATCGCTGAACACGCGCCGATAGTAATAGGTGTCCGGCTTGGCGATGCCGCGTGTCATGAAGCCGGGGAAATGCGGATTCGCGCCGTCCAATTCGGGGTCGGGCGTATCGCCCGGCGCGCCACTGCTGCCCTGACCGCGCGTATCCATGATTAAATGCGCGTAGCCGGCACTGCTCCACAGCAGCCGATCGATCGGGAAGCCGCGTCCACCGCCATAGCCGATGAACTCGACCACACAGGGCAGTGGTGCCGTCCGTGCGACGGGCAAAAGCAGCCAGCCTTTGATCGGCTGCCCCCCATAACCATTGAACGTGACATCGAACGCTTCGAGCGTGCGCAGCCCGCATTCGACGGGCACGAATTGCGCGTTCAGCGGATGCGCGCGTACTTCCGTCAGCGTGCGCGCCCAAAAGGCGTCGAAATCGGCGGGTTCGTGCCGTTCTGGGCGGTACTTTTGAAGCTGTTCAAGCGGCATATCAAAATAGGCCATGTCACTATAACTCCAGTTATGAACACATATAAAAACGATTCCAAAACGGGCGAACTCGGTGTGATCGCCCGCACCGCCGATTGCGCCGGCGCGCTCCTGAAGATCGCTATTTCGCGTCGATCGCGCGGCGCAGGATCGACGCCGCGGCCTGATCGGTGACGATGGTCAGCGTGCCCTCGGCAGGGTTGACGCGCTGCGCCGGGTGATCATCCGGGCGGTAGGGCCCGCGCACGACATCGTACAGAATGTGCGCCTTCTTGTCGCCCGCCACCAGAAACATGACATTGGACGCGCTGTTGATGGCATCCATCGTGAGCGTCAGACGGGTGGTGTTGAGCTGCGGCACTTCGTTGGCGATGAACAGCCCCTCACCTCGGGCCGTGAGCGCCGCCGTATGCGGAAACAGCGAAGCCGTGTGACCATCATCCCCCAAACCCAACAGGATCAAGTCGAACTGCGGCAGTTCATTATCGCTCAGTTTGAAGAACGCGCGAATCTCCGCCGCATAGCGTGCCGCCGCGTCCGCCGCGTTGAGCTGCCCGGTCAGCAGGCCGTGAATATTGCCGGGCGGCAGCGGCACTTTGCTGAGCAGCGATTCGGCTGCCATCCGCTGATTGCTGTCGGGATGATCGATCGGCACATCACGCTCGTCGCCCCAGAAGATATGGGTTTGCGCCCACGGGATTTGATCGCGGTAGGGCGCGGTCGCCAGCAGTTCGTACAAGGCGCGCGGCGTGGACCCACCGGACAGCGCCAAGGTGAAACGTTTGGTGCGTTTGACCGAGTAATCGGCGACGAGCGACAACTCGCGCGCGGCGATGCGACTGAGCGCATCGGTATCCTCGACCACGATCATGCCCGCTCGCTGACCGATCCCCACCACCCCAGGATTCAGCGCCAATGTCAGAGTCAGCGCGCTTTCATAGCGTGAATCACGCCCGGATTGGTCGAGCGCCAAACCGAGCAAGGCGCTCACATCGCGCGGGGTGCTGGACAGCGCGGCGTGATGGCCGTCGGATTGGATCACGATGCAGTTGTCGGTGGCGTTGAAGGAAGCACTATAGGTGCGACTCTGCGTGTGGATCGTGACGGTTTGCACGCCCTCATCCGAGATGGATACCTCCTTGAGCCGCAGCACGATCACGCCGCTGGCTGAACGCGCCGTCCATTCGTCGGGCTGCGATCCGCCCATCATGCGCCAATCGAGACGATCGCCCAGCCAGCCGAACAACAGCAGCGCCGCCCCACGCGCCTTGTGATGCGTGATCTCGACGCTGTTGGCGCTGTTCAGGGTGATCCGATCGTTGGCCGCATCGAACTGCTGTGACAGCGCCAAAAACCAAGCCGCCAGGCGCAGCCAGTTGAGATCATAGACCCCAGCGCGGACGCCCGTTTTTTCGAGGAGTGCTTGCACAGAGCGCAAACCATCTTCGGGACTGGCGAAAATCGCCGAGTCGATCACGATCGCATTGAGCGCGTCGGCCAATCCTTTGAGCAGCGGATCGGCGGGCGAGAGTTCGCTCTGGCGAAACAAATAGGTCGGATGATCGGACAGCAGCAGGCTTTGGACGGCACCTGCTGCGCGCTCAAGCGCGTCACGCTCAATGTTCAATGTGATCAACTCGCACGAGACCTGCGTGCGCATTTCGCGTCCGAAGGCGGGATGACGGAGCAGGGTCGGCGTGGCCGTGATCGCAGTGCCCGGTTGATCGGCGACAGCGATCACGATGGCGCGGCACGGATGGCGCTCAGACACCTGCGCCAGCAAGTTGATCATTTCATCGCTGGCTGCGCCGTAGGCCACCAAGTTGAGTGTGGTGGCGCGCAGCAGCGCATTTTCGCCATCAGCCAGCCCCGCCCACAACTCGTTGAGCTTTTCTTCAACCTCGGCTACGCGCGTCGCGCCGCCCTTCGTGACCATCACATCCGACATGATAAGTCCTCATTTTAGCAAAAATCCCAGCATCTATTGTAACCACTTTCAAGGCGGTCAAGATTGTCGGATCATTAAATCGCTGGTCAGTTTGGACGCAATGCGAGACAATGGGCGCGAGGTTTAAGACGATGAGCTTAGCGACAACATCCAAAATGGCACAGCCCACAATCCGTTTGGCCGATCTGATGCGCGCCTACCCCAAGCTGAGCGTGACCGATCGCTTACACATGATCATCCGCTGGCGGGTGTGTCCGATGCCGGCGCTCGAGCGGCTCGTGCCCGATCACGGCACAATCGTCGATCTGGGCTGCGGGCACGGACTGTTTGCGCAGATGCTGACCCGCAGCGCGCCGAATCGTCGGGTAATCGGCGTCGATCTAGATGCGCACAAGATCGCGCTGGCGCAGACACTGACGTTTCCGACGCTCGAATTTATGGCGGGCGACATTGCCGCGCTGACGATTCCGCCCGCCCAAGCGGTGACGATTCTCGATGTGTTTTATCTCGTGCCCTACGCGGTACAGGAACACCTGATCGCGGTGTGTGCGCAGAAGCTGGAGGTGGGCGGCGTGATTATGCTCAAAGAAATGGCCGAAACGCCACGTTGGAAACTGCGCTTGGCCGTGTGGGAAGAAAAGCTGGCCGTGAATGTGCTGCGCATTACGGCGACGACGGAAGCAGGCAGCTTCTATTTTCGGTCGCGCGCCGATTGGGAGGCACTGTTCGTAAAATTGGGCTTTCGGGTCATGACGATCCCGCTCGATCGCGGCTATTATCATCCACATGTGGCGTTCGTCGCACAAAAACTGTGATCGGATTTGCGAGTTTGGGCGCGATGCGAAACAATTAGCGGTAGTGAACTGATCAGAGACCCGCGATTAGACATGGCACGCATCAATCATCTGGCAATCGTCGTTGAAGACATGGAAACGGCGCTCGGCTTTTGGCGCGACGCCCTGGGGTTGCCGCTCGGCGAGATGAGTCGCAACCCAGCGGAAGAAGTGGACATCGCTTTTTTGCCGCTCGAAAGCGGCGAAATCGAACTCCTCGCGCCGATCAACACCACCAGCGGCGTCGCGCGCTATCTCGCCAAACGAGGCGCGGGGCTGCACCACATCTGCCTGGAAGTATCCGACATCGAGGCGACCATGACCCGCCTGCGCGAACATGGCGTCGAACTCTTGAACGATACGCCCAAGCTCGACGCGAAAGGCACGCGCTACTGTTTTATCCACCCCAAAAGCGCAACGGGCGTGCTCGTCGAGCTGTACCAGTTAGCCGCATCATGAGCGAGCGACGCGCCCTGCTTATCGTGAATGCCGACGATTTCGGGCTGACCGAGGGTACGAATGCCGCGATCGTGCGGGCGCATGGAGCCGGTATCGTGACGAGTACGTCGCTGCTGGCAAATGGCGGCGCTTTCGATCAGGCGGTGGCTGCCGCGCGGAAGCGGCCTTCGCTCGATGTGGGGCTGCATCTGACGCTGACCGAAGGCTTCCCGGTCGCGCCGATCGATGAAATTCCGGCGCTGCTGGCCGCGAATGGCGAACTGCCGCTCAGCAATCAGCCGTTCGCGCGGGCATTGGCAAGTGGGCGGCTGCCGATTGCACAGATTCGGCGTGAGTTCGAGGCACAGGCGGCCAAAGTAGCGGACAGCGGCTTGAAACCTTCGCATATCGACGGCCACAAGTACATTCATCTGCTGCCTGGTATTACGGCCATTGCGGCGGAGATTGCGCGGCGTTTTGCGATTCCGGTGATGCGTGTGCCGCACCATCTGGTCGATGCGCCGTCACGGATGGGTCGATTGCCGGGCCTGGCGGTGATGGCCGCACTGGGTAAAGTGGCCGCGCCCGTCGCTCGGCGGGCTGGCTTGCGCACGACTGACCATACGCTTGGTTTTGTGGATACCGGGCATTTAGATCGCGCCGCGCTCGAACGGCTGCTGCGCACGACGCGGGCGGGCACAACCGAACTGCTGTGCCATCCGGCGGATCGCTCACCCGCACTCGATCACCTGTTGGCGCGCGGCTATCGGTGGATCGCGGGCTACGACTTCGAGGCGGAAACGAGCGCCCTCAGCAGCCCCGAAGCACGCGCTTTTGCCGAGCAGGCAGGTTGGCAGCTCGGTACGTTCCGCGAAAAGGGATAAGGTCAGATCAGTGGATAATACGCTTCAAAATTCCGCCCCGCTCGCCAGTGAACACGAGGCAACCAATCGACTGCTGCGCTGGTGGCGCGATCCCGCGATTCGCTTTCCGGTATTGGTGTTCATCGTGGCGCGTCTCGTTACGGTGTTCGTGGCGTATCAGTCGGTGCATGGCGCAACGATCCATAATATATTCAAAGATGACCCGATTTTCCTGGCGAATTTGGACGCGCTGCGGTTAAGCGGCCCTGTTCACGATCTGATCGAACCCTGGGATCGGTGGGATACGGGCTGGTATATGAAGGTGGCGGTACATGGTTATGCCGCCGATGACGGCTCGATCATTTTTGGCCCGATGTTTCCGGCACTGAGCGCGGGCGTTGGCTGGCTGGTCGGCGATACGCTGCTCGGCGGGCTGCTTGTGAGCAGCGTATCCTGCCTGATCTTTTTACTCGTGTTTTATCGGCTGGCGCGCGGCGAGGCAAATGGCAGCGATAGCATCGCACGCAATGCAGTCCTGCTGCTGATCGCCGTCCCGACCGCATTTTATATGTTGGCGGCATACACCGAAAGTACGTTTATGGCCTTCACCGCGCTGGCAATGTTGGCCGCGCGCAACCGACATTGGTGGTTGGCCGCCGCCGCCGCGATGGTGGCGAGCCTCACGCGCTTGCAAGGCTGGGTTTTGATTTTTCCGATCGGCTATTGGGCATTTCTGGCTGAGCCGCGTTTTTGGGCAGTACCCGGAATTACCGTGATGCGGAGCATTCGAGAGGCCGTCCCGCGCTTGGTGGCGATGGGCAGCGGCGGTCTGATGACGTTCATCTTCTTAGAGTATACGAGTTTGAGTGGACTGGGAACGGTGGATGGTGCTTATGCTCAGGCCTGGGGCATGAACATTCGTCCGCCCTGGGAGTCCATCCTGACCGTATTGCAACGTGTTGCCAGCGGGCAGGCCATCGCCATCGAGTATGCAAACCTCATCGCCCTTGGCATCATCGTGCTGTTATTCATCGGCTCGCTCAAGGTGCTGCCGCTGCCCTATCACCTGTACATGGGCGTTACGCTGATTCTCGTGTTGATGCGTTATTATCCACCCCAGATGTTGAATGGGACGATGCGCTATGTGCTCGATTTTTTCCCGCTGTTTATCGCGCTGGCGATTGTCTGGGATAAACGGCCTCGCCTGCGTATGCTCTGGTTCACGATTGGTATTTTGGTCGGACTGACCATGTTGTTCTTATTTGTCCGCTGGCTGTGGATTGCCTGAATTCAGGATATGGACGAACAACGCCACACGACATTCGCGGCGAATGTGCTATCTGCCGACTTTACGCGGCTGCCCGAACAGATCGCACAGCTTGATGCGGCGGGGATCGATGCCTATCATTTCGACATCATGGACGGTCATTTTGTGCCACAGTTCGCCCTCAGTCCGCCGATTATGGCCGCGTTGCGAAAGCTGACCCGCACACCGTTCGAGGCACATCTGTTGGTCGAGCAGCCCGAACGCTTTATCACGATGACCGCCGAAGCGGGCGCGACGGCAATTATCATCCACGCGGAGGCGACCGTGCAACTTCGCCGGGTGGTCACGCAAATCCGGCGCGCGGGTTGTGCGGTCGGCGTGGCGCTGAATCCAAGTACGCTGCCGGATACGCTCAGTTATGTGCTGCCCGACATCGACATGATCCACTTGCTGTGCGCCGAACCAGGGGATATGTCACAGCTATTTGGGGATGACATGCTCAGTACGATCAGCGACGTGCGCGACGTGATCGACTCATTGGGACTCAGGGTGACAATGAGTGTTGAAGGCGGCATCGATCGGGCGACGATCGGGGCGTGCGCAATGGCCGGTGCGCAGAACTTCGTCCTGGGCGTGCGCGGCTTGTTCGGGGAAGCTGATCTGGCGAACACACTCAGTGTGCTGCGAAAGTCCGTAGAGGGCTGATATGGGAGCCGGTTGAATGCTAGGGCGTGTCTGCAAAGTGTTTGGGCGGCTGACCCCTCTCCCCAACCCCTCTCCCACGCAGGCGGGGCGAGGGGCTTGACTCCCCTTTCCCCCCGCTTGCGTGGGGGAAAGGGGCCGGGGGATAGAGGGGTTTGCAGACACGCCCTAAAGGATTCACCTCACCCCCAGCCCCTCTCCGTCCTCACGGAGAGGGGTGCAGGACTCGACTCGGTCTCGATCTGTGGCGGATGCGGTGTGGTTTGACGCCCCCTCGCTGTGGTGACGGAGA
>JBBRMW010000059.1:0-25394 GCA_038230635.1 Aggregatilineales bacterium
CGCGCCTATGGGCTGGGGGCTGTTGCAAAGTCGAAGGATGGGCATAGATCGGCTATTTACCCCACCCCCTAGCCCCCTCCCCACAGCCGTGGAGAGGGGGATCAGGCCAGTCTGGATCCCCACTCCACAGCGTGGGGAGGGGCGGGGGGTGGGGTGAACGACTTTGCAACAGCCCTGCCTATGGGCTGCGGGTTATGTATATCTGAGCGGATTCCGGGGTAAAATCAGCGCTCCCAAAAGTTGATTGGGCAGGGGATTGAGGGGATTTGCGTCATGCAGCAAAAAGATTACTTTCTCAAACTGCTCCAGCCATTCTCTCAAATGCTGCCGTACTTGCTCAACCTTAAAAAGAATGGTCATTATGACGAGGCACTGGCGGTTATTCAGGGCACGGGTCAGCAGTTGACGGGATTCGACGCGGGCTTGCTCAATAGCTTATCGGCGCAATCGCTGCTCGCTATGCTGGACGCGGATAGTCCGAGCGGCGCGGCTCAATGTTTGGCGCTGGCGGCGTTGTTCGCCGAACAGGGCAGGATACACGAAGCGCGTGCCGACATAAACGAAGCCGATGCGTCGTATTTGAAAGCGCTGGATATTTATCTCGTTGTGCTGCATGACCGCGACACGAGCGATTATTTGGAGGAATTTGGCAGCATAAACGAGCTTGTGACGGCTCTAAACGGCGCATCGCTGCCAAAATCGACGCTCCACAATTTGTTTCGCTTTTATGCGTCAAACGGTTCTTATGCCCGCGCGGAAGATACGCTGTTCGATTTGATTGCGTTGGATGCGCAAGATTCTGCTCTGATCGACGAAGGTATCGCGTTTTATGGGATGCTCAAGGGCAAAAGCGATGCGGAACTGGTCGCGGGTGACCTGCCACGCGACGAAATCGAAGGCGGCTTGCAGGAATGGTTGGCACTGTGAGTAGGGACGCCGCCTACTGCGTCCGTTTTTGGAAATATCGGCCTCTGAAAGGCGGAGGATGAGCAGTGAGATTCAAGCTGTTTTGGGGTAAAATCAGCGCTCCCAAAAGCTGATCAGGCGCGTGATTGCCATGACTTTTATCCCTTCTGAGCACATCCAGACGATCCTCAAAAATCTGCCGAACAAACCGGGCTGCTACATCATGAAGGACAAAGACGGCACGGTGATCTACGTCGGCAAGGCGATCAATCTGCACAATCGCGTGCGCAGCTACTTCGACAACAGCGTCTACGAACCCAAAACGCTCCGGCTGCGCGGCCACATCGTCGATATTGAATTCCTCGTGCTGCCCAGCGAGATCGCTGCACTGCATACGGAGTTCAACCTGATCCGCAAATATATGCCGCGCTACAACATCCGGCTCAAGGATGACAAACGCTACCCCTATATTGCGGTGCGCTGGGCAGAAGAATTCCCGCGCGTGGACGTGACACGCCGCATGGAAAAAGATGGCAGCCGCTATTTTGGCCCGTATACTGCCGCGTGGTCGGTACGCGAAACGCTTGACGTGCTGCGCAAGGCGTTTCCCTATTTATCCTGCGACCGCGAGATCACGGGCAATGATGAGCGCGCCTGCCTCTACTACGACATCAAACTGTGCAATGCGCCATGTATCGGAAAAGTGGACAAGACCGAATATCGCGCCGGACTCCAGAACCTGATGGACTTTTTGGGCGGGCACAGCGACAAGATCATGACGGAGATGCGCGCCAAGATGCTGACCGCGTCCGAGTCGCTCGATTTTGAGAAGGCCGCCACGCTGCGCGATCAGCTCAACGCGATGGATCGGGTCGTGGAGCGGCAAAAAGTGGTGTCGCCCGTCGATATTGACCAGGATGTGATCGCCTTCGCGCAGGAAAAAGGCGATACGTGCGTGCAGGTGCTCTTTATTCGGGGCGGGCGGCTGGTCGGGCGCGAATATTTCATGCTCGAAGGCGCGGATGAAAGCAGCGACACCGAAATCCTCACGAATTTCCTGGAGCAGTATTACGAAGAGGCGGCTCAAACGCCGGATGAGGTGCTGCTGCCACATGAAGTCGAGGAGGCGCGGATTTTGGAGCAGTGGTTGCGCGACAAACGCGGCGGCAAAAAGGTCAAAATCATCGTGCCTCAGCGTGGCACGAAGATGGAACTGGTCAAAATTGCCGCTGAAAACGCGACCGAGACGCTCACCATGCTGCGCGCACAGTGGGCGAGCGATACGAATAAGCAGACGCTGGCGCTGACCGAGTTAGGCGTCGCGCTCAGCCTGCCGCAGCCGCCGAACCGGATCGAGTGCTTCGACATCAGCACGCTGCAAGGCACGGCGACGATCGCCAGCCGCGTCGTGTTCGTGCAAGGCACCGCGCGCAAATCCGAATATCGCAAGTTCAATATCCGCAGCGTGACCACCGTCGGCAAACCCGACGATTTTGAGTCGATGCGCGAAGCCCTGACGCGGCGTTTTCAGCGCTACGTCGATTCGCTCGAAGACCCGATCACCGCGCCCGGCAAAAAGGAACAAGATGAGACTTGGCGCTTGCTGCCTGATCTGCTGATCATCGATGGCGGCAAAGGACAGCTTGGCATCGCGGTCGAGGTGCTCAAGCTGTTTCACTTGTTCGATCAGGTGCCGGTCGTCGGACTCGCCAAACAGTTCGAGGAGTTGTATTTGCCGGGCAACCCGATGCCTGTGATCTTGCCGCGCCGCTCCGAAGCGTTGTTCCTGGTGCAGCGCGTCCGCGATGAGGCGCACCGCTTCGCCATCACTGCCAACCGCAACAAACGCGCCAAATCTGGGATCGTCAGCCAGTTGGAGACCGTAGCGGGCGTCGGGCCATCGAAGCGCAAGGCATTGCTCAGGGCGTTCAACAACGACATTGACGCGATCCGCGCGGCGAGCACCGACGATCTCGCCAAAGTGCCGGGGATCACCCAAAAGCTGGCGGAGGCGATCAAGGCGGGGCTATAGGTGCAGAGCGAGTAAAGCCAGCGGTTTTTAGATCGCTGTAATCTTTGTGATTTCGATAATAGAGGGAGCACCGATGCCACCCAATTTGAATGTGTATCTACTGATTCGTCATCGTAACTTTGAAATGATCAATCAGTTTATTGCAGATTGTGTGGATCGGCTTGCTAGTGAAAATCGAGGTGATGAAGAAATTCGGATGCTTCCATTATCAGTTACGGCGGAAGATGAGTGGGAACCTTCACTGACGCTGACAAATGTCGTTCAACGTGGATTAAGCTACCCACGTCGTGCTTTTTTGGTTTATCTCAAACCAAATAATCCCGAATTTGCTTATGTGATACTTGGATTTACAGTGGATGATCAGCTTATTTTCGGACTTGCAATTGATGATGCTGGACAAAAACTTGAAAATTTAATCAGGGCAAAAGCACTCCTTGAGGATATAGGCTTACGATATCAAGCATATTTGGGGTTGATTTTAGTCGAGATGCCACCTCCTTTAAGCGAACACGAATTCAGGGAATCTCCCATAAGTCGCCACGCAGAGTATTTTATTCAGTTCGATTTACAACAATAATCTGACACAATATGCCTACTTGAATGAAGCCGCGCTACGAATCACAAAAGTTGGCGGAGGCGATCAAAGCGGGGCTATAAACCCATCGTGGGCTAATTGTCAGCTAACAAGCGCCTTGTCGTCAAGTTTGGATCGTGAAGATTGTTATCATTGAATCAGCGGGGGTTCGTTTCTTTTGACAACCCACCCCAACTTTACGCATCAAGGAGCTTGATTGTGATTAAACCAGGATTTCGGCACATCGTTACCCTATCGATTTTGCTTTGCGCCGTACTCGGCATAGCGCAACCCGCCGCTGCACGTCCTCTGGCACTCCATTGCAGTGCATATACCCAGTCTGGGATTTGCAGTCCGGCTTTCGCGTTAAATCAGCAACTTGCGATTCAGCCACAGGTTGCGTTCGTTTGGCTGCGTCAGAATCCGTCCTCGGCAGCGGCAGTGGTTGCTACGGTGATATGGACTTCCAAACCCGCCCTGGTTGTGCTTCAATTTCCCGAAGTGTGGGACGGTTATCAAAACTGGTGGAATGTCGGCTTGGTGAGCAATTCCGCGCTCAGAGGATGGGTGGAGCAAGCATCACTCCACGATCTCAGCATCATCGCGCCTACGCCCGCTGGCCCGCCCGCAGCCGCCTGGAAAACCCCGTTTACGGCAACGATTTCAAGCGCATTGCCATTTGTTTGGATTCGCAGCACCGCGAGTTCGGAAGGCCCGGTTGTCTCGACGCTGTTCTTGGGCAACCGATTTACCGTGCTCGGAACGCCGCAACCCGAATATGACGGGCGGCAGTGGTGGTGGTATGTCCGAGCCATCACATCGGCGGGACGCAGTGAAGGCTACATTGAACAGGCCGCGATTAACTGATGCTGAAACCAGATAAAGTTCGCGCATTTACCTCACCCCCCAACCCCCTCTCCGTCACCACAGCGAGGGGGCGTCACGCCATACGACCCCCCTCGCCGTGAGGACGGAGAGGGGCCGGGGGTGAGGTTCTTCAAGGCGTAGTGTTTAATGGGTTTCACCATGATTTCCGCCAACGGAAAGGGTGTGTTACGATTGCATATTCCAGCGCGCAATGACCTGCTGCGCCGCTTCAGAGATGGCAATGTCGCGGTCGGCGGCAGCGGCGTGAATCGCGCGGTGAAGCGCGGCATCGTCCCCATAATCGATGCTGGTGAGGGTGCGCAGCGCCCCCAACTTGGCGGTCGCGTCGGAACTGACTAACTGGGTCAGCAGGAACTCGCGGATCAGTCGCAGCATGAAGTTTTCCAGTTCGTTCAAGTGGCGACACATTTCACGTAAGCGCAACCGTTCTGGCGCGCCCGTAGGGACGTGGTGCGCCCAGGCCAGCTTGCAGGTGAAAAATAAATCCTCGAATAACGATGTCCATTCATCGCCGATCCGTTCTTTGTAGGCTTCGATGCTGGCGCGCTTGCTCACCATAAAGCAATTTTTTGACAAAGCCAAATGAAGCGTTGCCCCCACAATCCGATGGCGATCAACAAGCGCGTGCCCGTCGCCTCGGTCGCAGCGGTTCGCGGGAAATCGTAGCCATAGAATTCGCCCGTCGGGTCAGGATAGGCGAGTGGATAGCGGAGTGGCGATGGTAGGGGATACCGCGTGCCCTCTGATGATCGACACCCTATTTTGATCGCGTTTCAATTGTGTTTGCGTTCTATTACGGACGGACGCCGCGAAACATCTACGGTTTCATGGCGACGATGGTATGATTGATCTTATTGTTATCCGTTGTTTTCCGATAAGTCTATCATTGATCGAAGGTGTTTTATGGCGAAGCGCATTTTTGTAGTGGATGATGATCAAATCTTTTGCAAAATGATTGTGACGGTGCTGCGCGACGATGGCTATGACGCGCAATCCGCCTATACGGGCGAGTCCGCGTTGACGATGTACCGCGCGGGGCCGCCCGATCTGATTCTGCTGGATATTGCCATGCCCGGTATCAGCGGCTTCGACGTGGCCGCCAGCATCCGCGAGATGGAGCGCAGTTCCGGCACGCATACACCAATCGTGATCATGAGTGCCCAGGCGCGTAGTTTCGCGGTATCGGTCGATTTTAACGCGGGCATCGACAGCTATCTGACGAAGCCGCTGCTGCCCGAAGAGGTCGTCGCGTGCGTCGATCAGATGTTGGGGGGCTGAAATGATGGCACCCCCGACACCTATCCCGAAACGGGGACGGTGGGTGGCTGCGGTTCGATTTCCCGCAACCACCGCCATGTGTGCGCCAGCCCATCGGCGACGTTGGTCTGCGGTACAAAGCCCAGCAAACGGCGCGCCTTGCTATTATCGCAATAGGTGATCGAAGGTTCGCTGGCGGGGGCGGGGGCATGTTTGCGGATCGCCGTTTTGCCGCTCAATTCTTCGATGATGTCCACGAAATTAGTCATTGCCAGCGGTGCGCCGCAGCCTAGGTTGATCACTTCGTAACCCATCGGGCGATCGAGCGCGGCCAGCACGCCCGCGATGATGTCGTCAATGTACGTCCAATCGCGGCGCAGCGATCCGCCATCGTAAAGCGTGATCGGCTCATCCGCGCGCACCGCCCGCATCACGCGCAGCGGCATCATGTCCGGGCGACCGTGCGGGCCATACACATTGAAAAAACGCAGACAGGTGACGTTGAGGCCGTGCAGGTGGTGATAGGAGTGACCGAGCAGTTCGGCAGCGCGCTTGGTGGCTGGATACGGCGCGAGCGGACGATCAGCAGCGTCTTCTTCGCGGAAGGGCAAATGCCCGGTCTCGCCATAGACCGATGAAGTCGAGGCCTGCACGAAGATTTTGACGCTGTGACGGCGGGCGGCTTCCAGCATGTTGACGCTGCCGTTGACGTTGACATCGACGTAGCGCGGCGCATCATCCATCGAGGCACGGACACCCGCCAATGCCGCCAGATGCGCGATCCGCCCGACGGCGTGGTCGGTCATGACCCGCTCGACCAAAGCCTGATCGCGCACGTCGCCTTCGACCAGCGTTACGCATGGATCATCGCCCAGGGCGGCGATATTGGCGCGCTTGAGCTGCGGATCATAATACGGATCGAAATTATCGAGCAAGACGACTCGTTCGCCGCGCGCCCGCAATGCCAGCGCCAATCGGCTGCCAATAAAACCCGCTCCGCCCGTGATCAGAGTTGACATTGCGCCCCTTTTCGTGTGACCCCTCAACTTTACCGCTTTTGGGCAGTCGGCGGCAACAGTCTAAATTCGTGGAAGTGGACGGACGAGGCCTGCCTCATCCGCCACGGCTTATGGCATTACCCACTAATTCACCTCACCCCCCAACCCCCTCTCCGTCATCACAGCGAGGGGGCGTCAAACCACACCGCATCCGCCAGACATCGAAACCGAGTCGAGTCTTGCACCCCTCTCCGTGAGGACGAAGAGGGGCGGGGGGTGAGGTCATTTCACGAGGCGTTGACGCGCATAATGCGGATGCCAAAAGCGTGCAGCGTCAGTGATAAGCCCGCCGTGAGCAGATCATCGCCGTTGATCTGGATCGTTTCGTCGGTTAGCGCATCGGTCAGCGTGACGACCTGTGTCCCCGCACGATCCGGATTCGGGACAAACAACCGCACGGTGATCGGCGCATCGCTGAAGTTTACAGCCACGATCCGCCAATCCGCGCCCAGCACCCACGCAAATGCGATCAGCGACGCCGGCCCCGGATCGCGCCCCAGGATCGGGTTGGCCGCGAGTGCCATGTACGCGCCCTCGTGATAAGGCGCGGCGGCGGCTTCGGCAATCAGCGCGCGGTAAAATTCAGGCAAACCCGTGACGATCGGCTCATCGACGCGCCGCCCCAACTGCACGGGAATTTTGACACCGCGCCCTTCGATCTGACCCTCATGGATCAGCGATGCGCCCGGCAGCAGCACCGTCAGCGCCGCCGCCGCCCGTGATCGTTCAAGGCCGAACGTCGTCAGCGCGCGGCCTTCGTCGTGATTCTCGATGAAACGGACCATCCCGCGCTGGTAATCGATCCCGGCCAGCAAATGATCGCGCACGCCCGCCGCCGCACCGTCGCGCATCCGATCGTACAGCCGTTTGTCGTAGGTGTAATCGAAACCCTGCGCGAGCAATTCGTGCTCCATGTCCCAATACACCTCGGCCATGAAAATGAACGCTGGATGCTCCGCTTTGACGGCGGGGATCATCGTTTGCCAATAATCGGTGGCGGGCGCTTCGGTGTGTCCCCACGTCTGCGCGAAGACACGATTGGTGACGAGCATCGCCATATCGCAGCGGACGCCATCGCATTGATCGGCAATATCGAGCAAGGTGGCGCGCGCCCGCTCGCGCAGCGCCTCGGAAAACGCATCGATTTGCGCGGTATCTGTCCAAGCCGGAAAAAATGGATCGCGGCCATGTGCGATGATGCGCCCATTGTCGGCGACCTGAAAATAGGAGCCGGGTCTGGTCGTCAGATCGACCTGCGTACCATTCACGAGGCAGTCGGGACAGTCGAGCGTCCAATGGTGATCGATCGCCACATGATTCGGCACAAAATCGAGGATCAGGCGCATCCCGCGATCGGCCAGTCGGTGGCGCAGAGTCGCCAGCGCGGCGCGGCCTCCGAAGTGCTCGGCGACGGCATAGCGCGACACCGCATAGGGCGAGCCTACCACGTCGTCCCAGGTATAATCGGGCAGGGCGTGCGCATATTCGCCTTGCAAACCTGGATGCGTCCGTGCGATCACTTGGCCGCCTTTGCTGCGCTCCCACATTCCCATCAGCCAGACCGCATTGAATGACAGCGCGGCCAGCCGATCGAGTTCCGCGTCAGGTACGTCGGCCAGCGTGATAGCGGTCTTTCCGGCCTGCGCGCTGAGTTCAGCCAGCCAAATCCAGGTGTTGATTTCGTAGATAAGCGGATTCCGTGGCAGCGTCGCGGATAAAGTCACCGTAATTTGCCTCCATTTTGATGTAATTTTACGCATAACGGACGCAGCAAGCCGTCGTCCCTACCAAATACCCACCTTTCGTAGGGACGCGGCTTGCCCCGTCCGTCTCATGGAATACACCCCATTATAAAACGGTGAGGTTCTTCAATGCGGAGTCGCGGTTACGGTCGCTTTCGCCGTGGCGAGCGCGGTGCTAATCGCAGTAGGGACGGCAGTCGCCGCCGCGCTGAACGTCTTATCGGCGATCTGGTGGCGCTGACCGAGTGTCCCCTGTGAGATGCCATTCACACTGACCTCGATGCCGCCCGCGTCGCCGCTGTGAACCTGGATCGACGTTTTGGCGGTGAACTGTAAGATCGTCTCCGGCGCAGGAATACCCGCATAAACGATCGTATCATCGGTGGTAATCTTCAAATAGCCGCGTACTTTGACCGTGATCTGGATGCTGATGCCGCCCGCGATCGTCGGTGGGGCCGTCGAAACGAGACTCGATCCGCTCGGATTGGGCAGCGGTGTCGGGCGATCGGGCGTCGGGCTATCGATGCTTTGCGGCGTGTTGGTGTCTTGCGGTGTGTCGCTGGTCGTGATTTGGTTGGGCAACGGGCTGAGGATCGGGTTGACCGGGGGCTGTCCGCTTGTCGATTGCACCGCATAGACGAGCAGCACGATCAGGCCGATCGCAGTAGCGGCCACGATCGCCAGCGTGCCCAACGTCATGCTGCGGGTGCGACTTTGGCGGGGCTGGCGCGTTTGCCTGGATTCACCGCGCGGCGGAGTCGGGATCGTGGTGGAGATGAGCGCTGCCGGGGTGCTCCCGATAGGCGGTGGCGTCGTGGGTTGAACCTTGATGGGCGCACCCGATGGCGTGCGGCGCGAAGTCGATTGCAGGGTTGGATCGTCGGCAAATACGGGCGGTTGGCGGCCCCGGCGGCCACCCGATCCACGCAGCGCGGCATCGAAGCGCGCCACGAAAACATCGCCATCCAGACCCAAATAGCGGGCATAGTTGCGCAGAAAGCCACGTCCCTGCACGGCGGAAGGCAGCGCCGCAACATTGCCCTCTTCGAGCGCCGCCAAATAATGGGCACGGATGCGCGTCCCGGCCTCGGCTTGGGGCAGCGTCAACTCGCGGCCTTCGCGCGCCGCCCGTAGTTCTGAGCCAAGCTGTTCAGCGTCGCTGCTCACGTCGCCACCCGCCGCCCGAATTCGAGCCGCGTGTTATTCAGCAGCAGGCGCGGAGGCGTCGGCACTGCCTTCGACGGCTGTATCGGCGACGGCGGCCACGTTCTCCGGCTCGGCTTCCTCGACCTCGGTGAATTCAGGCCCCTTCATCTGACCCGACAAATACGAAGCGACTTCCTCTTCACGCAGGATCACAACGCTGAGCGTCGGCGACTGATCGCCACCCATGCGCACGGGCACGCGATAGCGTCCCAATTCACGCAGCGGGCGGTCGCTGATGCGGCGGCGGTTGATGTCCACGCCCGACTTTTTGAGCAGCGCTTCGGCGATCATCTGCGTGGTGATCGAACCGTAGAGCTTGTTGTTGTTGCCCGCTTTGACGCCGAAGACCAGCTCCGTACCATCGATCTTTTGGGCCGCTTCGCTCAGTTGATTGTTGAGCGCAGTCCGATTTTCGATCGCTTTGGCACGCAAATCGGCGACTTTTTCGAGGTTGGCGACGGTTGCTTTGATCGCTACTTTGCGCGGCAGCAAAAAGTTGCGCGCGAAGCCATCGGCGACATCGACCACTTCGCCAGCGACGCCGTGCTTATAGACATATTGGGTCAGGATGACTTTCATCGGAATTTTATCTTTCTCAGCCAGAATCTCGGGGATTATCTTACCCTAAAGAAGCGCCGTCTTCAAGATCGAGAGTCGAAAGGGCGGGGCGATTAATCTAAATTCGTGGAAACGGACGGACGAGGCAGGCCTCGTCCCTACAGAAACGGCGGCTGGGGTAGGGACGAGGCCTGCCTCGTCCGCCAAGCGATGGCCTTCAGCCAAAGCGCATCCCTCGCCCCTAATTCTGAATGCACCCCTTGTGGGCAAGACGGAATCCGAACCGTAGCGTTCGCGTGTTTTCAAGAGCCAAATAGCGAACTCAGGAAGACCATCAGGATTTGCTGATGATCTTCTTTTTGAGTTCTTTGTATTCGTCGTCGTCAATCAGACCGCTTTTAAGCATATCTGCGGCCTTTTGAAGTTCACGCTGAATATCAACCGATTGAGCTTGCGATACTGCTGATGGGGACGCATAAGATGACTGCGTGACGGGCGTTGACGATGTAGCCAGGGAAGATTTGACAGATTTGGGATGTTGATACCACATGATGGACCCGATAGCGAACATGAAAAGCCCTATCCCCGCAGCTATTCCACCTGCCGTAATAAGAATCCCTTCATTAGGTACTGATTCCCAAGCTTTATCTCCACAAATATTATCGCTAGGTTTGCACAACGATTCCTGAAACTTTGCGCGCGATACTGCACTATCAACGTAACCGGGAGTGAGAATAATGAGCACGATGCCGATTGCTGCAATGGACGCACCAATCACACCCAAGCGAGTACCATAAGTAGGTGTATTCACATTTCCTCATTTCAATTTGCCTTGAACCATGAGGAAAGTTTAATCGGACTCGGCGAGTCTCTTGCGGGACTCGCCGAGTCCGACTTTTTTGGCAATTTAAGGATGTGTAAATTGCCTCAGATTTGCTCGAACGAATCGACATCCATCACAAACACCGTCGCGCCACCCACTTCGACGCCGATATGATTGCTGAGCGCGAACGCCTGATCACTGCCGCTGACCGCGACGGGCATAAATATCTCGCGGCGACGGCATACCGTTTTGAGCAGCGCCGTCACATTTTGAACGGCATTATCATCGACGCCGATCAGCAGAGTCGTGTTGCCCTGTTGCAAAAAGCCGCCCGTCGTACCGATGCGCGTGACCCGATAGCCTTTTTCGTTCAACGCCTTGACGGCGGGATCCCCATCTCGATCTTGAACGACCGCCACAATCAGTTTCATTTGCCCGATTCCCCCAAAAACTCTTATAACTCTTAGATAATAATCTAACCCGCTTCTGATGCAAGACGCCTATAGTATACGCTGTACGAGTGTCCCATGTTATATGCTATGGAATTAACTTCAAAATTTCAAGTCTCGGGTAGACTGAAACGAACCTCAATCACGCATAAGGAGCGAACCCATGTTTGGAGCCATTGAACAAAGCCGCGATGAAGTCCTGCGCCAACTACCGGATGATCTGCCGGTGCTGCCCCTGCGGAACATGGTCGCGTTTCCTTTTACCGTTTTGCCGATCAATGTCGGTGTGCCGCGCAGCGTCAAGCTCGTCAATGACGCCATGCACGCGAATCGACTGGTCTTGCTCGCCACCTCGCTCGATCCCGACATCGACGAACCCACATCCGATCAAGTCCGTCAGATCGGCGGTCTGGCGTTGATCCAGCGCGTCGTCAACGGCGACAACGGCATTCAACTCGTAGTCAGCATCCTGGAGCGGGTCAAGATCACCGAGTGGCTCGAACCCGATCCGTATTTGCGCGCAAAATTCGTGCTGGCTGCCGACGAAGAAGAGTCGAACACCGAAGCCGAGGCGCTGCGCCGCAACTTGCTGGAAGTCGCACAGGCGGTCGTCGCGCTGATGCCCAACGTGCCCAACGAGGTCGGCCAATTCCTCGAACAAGTCGAGACGAATCGCGGTCTCGTCTACATGATCGCCGCCAACGCGAACATGGAACTTGACGCACGCGAGCAGGTGCTCGAACTCGATAGTGTCAACGCCAAGATGCGGTTGATGATCTCGACGCTGGTTCACGAGCGTGAGGTGCTCTCGATCGGGCAAAAGATCAGCGAAGAAACGCAGGAAAAGCTCGGCAAAGAGCAGCGCGAGTTCTATCTGCGCCGCCAGTTGGACGCCATCCGCAAGGAACTGGGCGAGTCCGATGACGAAGAGGCGGAGGCCGAAAGCTACCGCGACAAAATCCGCGACGCCAATCTGCCCGCCGAAGCGCACGAACAAGCCACCCGCGAATTTAAGCGGCTGGAACGCCTATCGTCGCAATCCGCCGAATATGGTGTGATCAAGACATATATCGATTGGCTGATCGAACTGCCCTGGCACGCCAGCAGCGAAGATAACCTCGACATCGCCCACGCCCGTCAGGTGCTCGACGAAGATCACTATGACCTGAAAGAGGTCAAGAATCGCATCCTCGAATATTTGGCTGTGCGTAAACTGGCGAAAGAACGCCATGTGCCGCTGGCTGAAGGGGAGACCGAATCCGACGACGTGGCCGAAGCGGAGGCCGCTGGTGCGATTCTGCTGTTCGTCGGACCGCCGGGCGTCGGCAAAACCAGCCTCGGCAAGTCGATCGCCCGCGCGCTCGGACGCGAATTCACGCGCATGAGCCTCGGCGGAATGCGCGACGAAGCCGAAATTCGCGGCCACCGTCGCACGTACATCGGCGCGATGCCCGGTCGCATCATCCAGGCTCTCAAGCGTGCCAAGACGCGCAACCCGGTGTTCATGCTCGACGAGATCGATAAGGTGGGTTCCGATTGGCGCGGCGATCCAAGCAGTGCGCTGCTCGAAGTGCTCGATCCGCAGCAGAATAACACCTTCCGCGATCACTATCTCGACGTGGATTTCGACCTGAGCGACGTGATTTTCATCACCACCGCCAACCAGTTCGACACGATCCCCGCGCCGTTACTCGATCGCATGGAAGTGATTCAGCTCGACGGCTACACCGAATACGAGAAGATCAAAATCGCGCAGGAGCACCTGATCGATCGCCAGACGCGCGCCAACAGCCTGAAAGCGGAAGAAATCAGCTTCACCGAGGAAGCTATCCGCCGCGTGATCGAGGATTACACGCGCGAGGCGGGCGTCCGCAACCTGGAACGCGAGATCGGCAAGGCGCTGCGCAAGGCGGCGGTCAAGATTGCGGGAGGCGACACCGATCATATCGAGATGAACGCCAAGCTGATCCGCGAATATCTAGGCAAGCCGCGCGTCTTCGCGGAAGCGGCGCTGCGTACCGAAGTACCGGGCGTGGCGACTGGCTTGGCCTGGACGCCCGTCGGCGGCGATGTGCTGTTCGTCGAAGCGACGCGCAGCCAAGGCAAGGGCAACCTGACGATCACCGGGCAGCTTGGCAAGGTCATGGAAGAAAGTGTACGCATCGCCTACAGCTATCTGCGCGCCAAAGCCGCCGAACTGGGCATCGATCCGATGGTGTTCGAGACTTCGGACTTCCACATTCATGTGCCGGAAGGCGCAATCCCGAAGGACGGACCCAGCGCGGGCGTGACCATGACGACGGCGCTGTACAGCCTGCTAACCGGGCGTCCGGTGCGCTCCGACGTCGGCATGACGGGCGAGATCACCTTGCGTGGGCAGGTGCTCCCCATCGGCGGGACGATGATGAAGGTGCTGGCCGCCCATCGTGCCGGGCTGCGCACGATCATTTTGCCGCAGCGCAACGTCGATGATCTGGATGAACTGCCCGTCGATGTGCGCGCCGATCTGACGCTCGTGCCCGTCGAGCGGATCGACGATGTGCTGGCGGCGGCGCTCCGTGAACCGCTCAGCCTGCCCATCCGTACCCCGGAAATGGCGATCAACTAGAGTCAGCTTGCTTCTCTTATCAAGAGGGCGAGGGTTGAAATTCACCTTCGCCCTCTTGATTCCGATTGATTATAGTTAGCGGACGTGGCAAGCCGCGTCCGTCCCGTGTTCGCCCGCTTCATATTCGGTAAAATAAGAGGACGATACGCGGGGAATATTCGCATGGACTTAACGGCAGATGAGCGGCCATCGGAGTCGCCTTTGATTGAGCGAATCTGGAGCAGTCGCGGTGAGCAGCCCGGCGATTTTATTTCGATTGCATTCCATTTCGCGGAGCTGGTCTTCGCAAAACACAGAGGGACGGTGCGAATCACCCTGCGCGGGCCAGAAACCAAAGCAACATCCGCTTCTGTGCTGGATGGTGCTGAGCATGTAGGCATCATTTTTAGGCTCGGAACATTTATACCGACCTTCCCGACCCGTACCCTCGTGAATGGTTCGATCGATTTACCGCAGGCCGCCTCCCAATCTTTCTGGTTGAAGGGTTCGGCCTGGGAAGTTCCGACTTTTGATAACGCCGATACTTTTGTCAATCGCCTGATACGCGAAGGCTTGCTGCTACATGAACCCGTCGTCGATGCCGTTTTGCAAAGCGAAATCAGCGACTTATCGGTGCGCTCGATCCAACGCCGATTCCTACAAGCGACGGGTTTAACACATGGCGCGGTTCGCCAAATCGAACGCGCCCGCCAAGCGACAGTGCTCTTGAAACAGGGCGCATCGATCTTGGACACCGTTTTTGAAGCGGGCTATTTTGATCAGCCCCATCTCACTCGATCGCTCAAGAAATATATCGGGCAAACCCCCGCTCAAGTCATGGATGAAGCGAGAGAAGCTCGGCTGTCGTTTCTGTACAATACAGCGTCCCCCCCACGATGATAAGATGCAGCTATTAAACGAACCGTACACGGAGAAGATCATGAGAAAACTGACCGCAGGAATTTTCATTACGCTCGATGGTGTTGTCGAAGCACCAGGCCCGGGCGATACCACGCTTCCAGACAAACGTGGCTGGTCGATGCCTTTCACGGATGAGGAAGTCGGCGGGTTTATCATGGGCGGGATGGCTTCGAGCGATGCGATGCTCTTAGGACGTGTGACCTATCAGAATTTCGCCGCGTATTGGGCACCGCTGGGTGATGAAAACCCGATCGCCAGCGCGATGAATAACCAGAACAAGTACGTGGTATCGACCACCTTGGATAAAACCGACTGGAAAAATTCAACGCTGCTCAAAGGCGATGTGGCATCGGCAATCACCCAATTGAAGCAACAGCCGGGTAAGGACATCTCCATCGTCGGCAGCGGCACATTGGTTCAATCCCTGCTTCAACTTGAACTGATCGACGAACTGAGCCTGTTGATTTGCCCGGTTATTCTGGGAGTCGGCAAGCGCCTGTTCCAAGAGGGTTTGGATACCAGGACGCTGAAGCCCATTGGCTCCAAAACCTTCGGCTCAGGGATGACCATCCTCACGCTCCAACCCGCCAACAAAACCTGAGAGACTGCCCCCTTGCCCCGACACCTTTGTATGACCCACAAATTCACCTCACCCCCAACCCCCTCTCCGTCACCACAACGAAGGGGCGTCAAACCACACCGCATCCGCCACAGATCGAGACCGAGTCGAGTCCTGCACCCCTCTCCGTGAGGACGGAGAGGGGCTGGGGTGAGGTGTGTGGGGTTTTGGCTCAAATTTCGCTCGGCACAAAATTCACAAAATTTCACGCGCACGCGGTCATCTGATCATCTATAAATGATAGAATAAGCTGTTCGCTGGATCGCCCCAACGAATCGTCTATTTCAGGCTCATTGTTGCACACAGAGGATCATCGTTTATGTCGTTATTTCGTGCGCTGCGTTTTCGCCCATTTGCGCTGATCTGGCTCGGTCAGACCATTTCGCGCCTGGGCGATAGCTTATTCAATATCGCGCTGGCATGGTGGGTGCTCGAAAAGACGGGCAGCCCCGCCGCGCTGGGGCTTGTCCAGGTTGCCATCATGCTGCCGCGTGTGATCTTTCTGTTGTTCGGCGGCGTCATGGCCGATCGGCTGCCTCGGCTGCGGGTGATGCTCGGCTCCGACGTGCTGCGCGGCGCATTGGTGCTGTTCGTGACGGTGCTGATGGCGACGGGTCAGCTCGAAATTTGGGAAATCTACATTGCCAGCTTGATTTTTGGCTTGATCGATGCTTTTTTCCAACCTGCTTATTCCGCCGCTATCCCAGAGATTGCCTCCGCCGAAATTCTACCGAGCGCCAACTCTCTGACGATGCTCAGCGGCGAGTTCGCGGGAATCATCGGCCCGGCTGTCGGGGCGTTGATCGTCGCCCTCGGCGGCTCAGCGGTGGCCTTTGGACTCGATGGCCTCTCGTTTTTCGTGTCGGCAATCTGCTTACTGCCCATTTTGAGTCTTTCGCTCACCCGCAAAATCAAACCGGGTGAAATACGTTCCAACGCCCTCCAAGATTTGCGGGAAGGGTTGCAAGCTGTGTTTGCCTCGCCCTGGTTGTGGCTAACCATTCTATTGGGCGCGTTCGCCAATATGGTGCTTGCCAGCGTGGTTGCGGTGTCGCTGCCGTTCTTGGTCAAAGATCACTTGCACGGTGATGTCGGCGGCTTGGGGCTGGTGCTCACCGCGTTTTCGATCGGCTCGATCGTGGGTGCGGTCGTGATGGGACGGATGCGGAAGATCAAGCAGCGCGGCCTCTGGACATACCTCGTCTGGATAATCGCGCTTCTGCTGATCGGCTGCGCTGGCCTCGCAACCTCCGTGCCGATGTTAGCCGTGATTGCCGTCGTCGCAGGCGCGCTGTTGTCGGCGGGGCAGTTGGTGTGGGTCAATATACTCCAAGAACTCGTCCCACAAAACCTGTTGGGGCGCGTATCGAGCGTCGATCAATTCGGCACGATGGTGCTGACGCCGATCGGCTTTGGCGTGGCGGGCTGGCTGACCGCGCTCATAGGCGCGCCGCTGGTATTTTTGGTGGGCGGCGGCGTGGCGGCAGGTTTTATGTCGCTGGGCTTGCTGCATCCCCAGGTGCGCGGCTTGGAGTAAAGCGCCCTCGATCGGATTGGACGATTGCAAAGTCCGCCGATTCACCTCTCATGAAAATGGGGTAATTGACCTCACCCCCGGCCCCCTCTCCGTCATCACGGAGAGGGGGAGACAGAGTCCACGCCGCGCGATTTTCATGATGTCGCATGTGTTCATCGTTCATGATGACTCACCCCATGCCCACTGCGTGAAAACGGAGCGGGATGCTGGGGGTGAGGTGAATCCTATGCTATTCACCCGGATTCCGTGTTAGATTGGTTTCACCATGAGCACCAGGGCTATGGGGCATTTGGGACGATGTGCGCTATAATCCGATTCGGACAAGCAGGAACGGAGTGAGCCGTGAGCGTTCGAATCAATTCTGAAGCGCAGCGTAATGCCGAAGTGCGCGCCCAGCGGCGGCGGGCGATGCGTCGCCAAGTCTTGCTGCCGATCGGCGTGACGCTCGTGTTGATGGCACTCGTGCCGATCGGCCTGCTATTGCTCGTATCGGCGCGTCAGGTCGGCATCGTGGCGAGCTTTGCGACGGTGATGATCCTTGTACCGCTGGTGCTGGTATGCCTCTTGCCCTATGCCCTGCTGTTGGCTTTGATTCCGCTGTTGGCGCGCTCGCACGGGACGCTGGCAAACGTATTTCGCGCTGGCCGTAACGTGGCGCATAGTCTGAATATGGGATCACAGCGCGCCTCGCGGGCGATCAGCGCGCCAGTGATCGCGGTCAATCGGCGGTTGGCGTGGCTCGAACGGATCGGCCCGCGCCTGCCGCCGCCCACAGGCTGATCGAACGAACGGATAAATAAGAGGTGACTCGTGAAAAAAGCAACTGAAAGCTGGAAAGCACCCGTATATTTTGTCGGAGCGCTGATCGGTGTCGTGTTCGGGCTGATTTCGGCGCACATGTACGCGCGCGCCGTCGAAGAAAATAATGAGGGCGTGACACCGCGCGTCGAAACCGGCGAAGCGTTCCGGTTAGGGCTGACCGCGATCGGGTTGATGCGGCAGATCACCGAACTCGGCGCGAAAAACCCCTCGGACTAGCTGTGAGACGCCATTTTGACTGATCCGGTGTTTGATGCCGCGCTGACGCTGTTCCGCTCGAAAGGGTACGGCAACATCGCGCTGGCGGATATTGCGCGTGCCGCCCATGTCGATCTTGCCGCGCTGAGTGCGCAGTATGTCGATAAAGAGGCACTGCTCGGCGCGATGCTCAAAAACTACAGCCCCGCCGACGATTTCGAGGCGGCCATACGTGCTGTGCCCGCAGGCAGTGCCGAAGAGATGCTGCGCGAGGCGATGCGGCAGATGGCCGAGGTTGCGCGCACCCATGAGTTCTTTTTCGATTTGGCTGTGATCGACGCGCAGGTCAACAATGGGACAGCGCTCACGGCCTTGAGCACACGTTTGCTGCCATCGGCGACGGGACTGCTCAAACGCCTGCGCGATACCGATCAGATGCGCCCCGTCTCCGACCTCATCGTGGCGCGCACGCTGATTTCGCTGCTGATGGGCTATGTCGTTTCGGAACGCGCCATGCCGCAGATGGCACGGATGGCACTGCGCCTATTTCCGCCGCGCGCCTGGATCGATGGCATGGTCGATCTGCTGCTATACGGGCTGCTTGAAGACGACGCTCGCTAATTTACCTCACCCCCCAGCCCCCTCTCCATCCTCACAGCGAGGGGGAGGCGCATCGCCAGGATGGACTCTTCCGAGTGTCTCATTTCGGGCGGGTAGGCTGACGCGGCGCGCCCTGCCAATTTTGATCCGCGCGCTCCCCATGTTTTATATCCTGATGTTGATCGCGCCCGCCGGGCCGCGACCCTTTATCGACTCGCCGCAAACCGTCCTCACCTACCATCCGCTCGTCTGCGTTCATACCCGCCTGACCGACGAAGTGGAGGACTGGAAGATTCAGCGTTCGCTGCAAATGGTGCGCGAGATGGGCGCGGCCACCCTCGTCGATTTTTTCCCCTGGGCCTATATCGAGGGCACGCCCGGCGTCTACGATTGGGGGCATCCCGACCGAATCATCAACGATGCGGCCCAAGAAGGCATCACCGTGATCGCGCGGTTGGGGATCGTGCCGGGGTGGGCGCGCCCCAAAGCATCGGTGCAGCAAACCTCGAACAACAGTCTGACTTCGGATCATTACGCCGATTACGCGCGCTTCGTGGGCGCGTTCGTGGCACGCTACCGGGGCAAGGTCAACGCGATCATCGCCTGGAACGAGCCGAACCTCAGTTTCGAGTGGGGTTATCGGAGTGTGCCGCCCGCCGAATACGTCGATTTTTTGCGCGGGGTCTATCGCGCTGCCCACGCCGCGAATCCTGACGTGCTGGTACTGGGTGGCGCGCTCGCCCCGACCATCGAACACAGCGATAATGCGCTCGATGATCTGGATTATCTGCGCGGCATGTACGCGGCGGGCGGCGGGGCGTATTTCGATGCGTTGGCCGTGCATACTTACGGTTTCACGCAGCCGCCGAGTGCCGATCCCGCGCCCGACATCCTCAACTTTCGTCGCTTCGAGCTGCTGCACGCGATCATGGTCGCGCAGGGTGACGGCGCGAAGCCCGTGTATATCACCGAGAGCGGCTGGAACGATGCCCCCCACTGGACACTGGCCGTCACGCCCGGCCAGCGCGTCACGTATACGCTGGATGCGCTGCGGCTGGCCGAATCACAATGGACGTGGGTGAAGCGTCTGTGTTTGTGGGATTTTCGGCTGCCGATCTCGACCAACAGTTATCCCGACTACTTCGCGTTTGTCACGCCCGATTTTCAAGCGCGCCCGATCTATGATGCCGTGAAAGCGTTCGCACAAACGCCGTGATACAGCCGATTCGTAAACGCCGATTCCCCTCACCCCGACGCTGGATCGCGGCGGCACTGTGTCTGCTGGTGACGGGTCTAATCACCATCGATGCCAAGCGCGCGCAGCCTCACGATGATTCGCTGCTGCACCTGCGATCCGGCATTCTCATCGTCGGCATGGATCCCAGCAATCCGCCCTTTGCCGATGGCCGGAATGGTGAACCCATCGGCCTGGATGTCGATGTGATTCATGCGGTGGCGGCGCGGTTGGGCGTGACCGTGCAGATTCGCGGCTTGGGCTTCGACGGCTTGTACGATGCGCTCAAAGTCGGCGCGGTGGATGTGCTGATCTCAGCGCTGGCGGTCGATCCGGCACAACTGGGCGATGTGCGCTACTGCGGCGGCTATTTCGATGCGGGTGCGCGGATCGTTTCGGCGGCAGGCGCGCATTATGCAAAAATGCCCGATCTGGAAGGGCGAACGGTGGCCGTCGAATATGGTTCAGCGGCGGATGAAACGGCGCGACTTTGGCAGCGGCGGTTGCATCGGTTGGATGAGGAGCCTTTCCCAACAGTTGGCGAGGCGTTGGATACGCTGGCGGCGGGCACGGTCGATGCGGCGATAGTGGGTACCGTCGATGCGCGGCTTTACGTGGGATCGCACCCCGGCCTGAGCGTCTCCGCTGAGTCCGTCGCGCCGCAACCGTATGTGATGGTGGTGCGGGGGAGCAGCCGTCAGTTGGCAGAACGGATCAACGCAGCCGTCGCCGATCTGACCCAAGATGGCACGCTCGATCGGATTATCGCGCGCTGGCTCGGCGGATCGTGATGATTGTTTGCCTTACTGGGTGAGTAAAAAGGCGACCAAATCCGCGATCTGCTGACCACTCAGGTGCTGACCATATTGATTGTACATCAGGTTGCCATAGCTGCTGACCAGAAAAGACGCCGGATTGACGAGGCTCTGAACCGTGTAATCGGAAGCTGACATGCCCGTGATGCGTGTGCCCGCCACCGCGCCATAACCCTTGAGACTCGGCCCGGAAAGCGGCGAACCATCGAGCGTGTGGCAGCCCGTACACAACGGCGTACCATCGATCGGCTGTGTGAAAAGGATCGCGCCGCGTGCCGCATCGCCGGCGGGCAGCGGTTGAGGCGTGGCGGCGGGTGTGCAGGCTACGATCAGCATAATCATCAGCGCATAAAAAAAGCCACTATGTACGGTACATATATTCGAATCTATAAAATGTCTAATGTGTCGGATGTGACTCCCTCTCGCTGTTACTACGGAGAGGGGGTTGGGGGGTGAGGTTCTTTGTCTTCTCATGCAATGACGCGACCAAAAGATTCGATCACGCCAATATTGAGTTCCCTTCGATCCGTATGAATAACATAATATTCACGCCACTTGTCGGCGTTGTGAAGTGTAGAATAGGCTTGCCAAGCGCCTTCCCAATCCGCAAAAGCACCGGAGAAGGCCAACTGATTGATGATGCGATGGGCACCGTGTGTAACGCCATCCAGGGCTTCCACCACGACCCACTGCTGCGGATATTGCCCACGAATCTGCTCCCAGTCCATCGCGTGCCCTCCATGAGACGGACGCGGCAAGCCGCCGTCCCTACAAAAAACGTTCGCCGCCCATCTTGCGCCCCTTACCCCGCTTGCGTGGGGAAAGGGGTCGGGGATAACGGGAATTTCTCAGGCGACGGTCGGATCGAAGCGCCTGACCAACGGCAGTTGACCCTTGTCCCAGGCGACCAACAGCGGGATCGCCGTGAAGGTCGAGCTGTACGTGCCGCTCAGCAAGCCGATCAGCAAAATCGCCACGAACTGTCGGATCGACTCACCGCCGACGAACAGCAGCGAAAGCATCACGAACGCCACTACCAACTGCATCGACAGCGACCGTTGCAGGGTTTCGAGGATGCTGCGATTGATGATCATCTCGTAGGGTTCGCCGCGATGTCGCGCCGCATTCTCGCGGATGCGGTCGAACACGACGATCGTATCTTGTACCGAATAACCGACGACGGTTAGCAGCGCCGTCAGGAACAGCGCGTCGGCTTCCCATTTGAAGACCAAGCCCATGATCGCCATGATGCCTGTCATCACCAGGATGTCGTGGATCATGGCGAGCACCGCGCACGCCCCATAGCGGAATGCGCCCGCCACCGCCCGAAAAGCGAACACGATCCACCCCAGCACGGCGAGGCTGGCGACGACAACCGCGATCAGGGCGGCGCGCGTCACTTCCTGGCCGATCGTCGCGCTGATCGAGTTGATGTGCAACGTCCCGTTATCGACCACCAGATTTTGGACGGCAGCCGTCTTGTTCAGGCTGGCTTCAACCGCATCCGTCGTGGCTTGCAGATATGTGGCGCTGCGAATTTGCCAGTGATTGTCGGCGGGGACGCCGAGCCGCTGCACAAACACGTCGCGCACGCCATTCTCGGTGAAGGCTGCGCTGATCTGAGCTTCGGAGAGCGCGATGGGTGTTTTTGCTGTATCGACCGGCTTGAAATGCACCTCGAATAAGTTGCCGCCCGTGAAGTCGATACTCAGGCGCAGCGGTGAGTGTTCTGGGTATGTCGCCACGGAGATGCCCATAGCGATCAGCCCTGCGGCGATGACCAAGCCGGAGAACAGGAAGAACCAGCGCCGGCGTTGAACGATGTTAAACATATTGTCCTCTGTTTATCCCTTCGCTTAGGAGGGTACATTTCAAATAGTGCTGGTCTGTTCCAGTACAGCCAGCAGACACCCCCTCGCTGTGATTACGGAGAGGGGGCGGGGGGTGAGGTTATCCCGAATCTACAACCCGATCATCCACTTGTTGCGGCGGAACGCATCGCCGGCCACGTTCAGCACCACGTCGAGCAGCGTCCGCGTCACGATCACCGCCGTGAACAGGTTTGTCAGCAAACCCAGGATCAGCGTCACGGCGAACCCGCGCACCGAACCCGCGCCAAACTGCCCGCCGAAAAAGTACAGGATCAAGCCGACCATGATGGTCGAGATGTTCGAGTCGCGGATCGAAGGCCACGCGCGCGAGAAGCCCACGTCGATCGCTTTATCGAGCGTGCGTCCGAGGCGTAGTTCCTCGCGCATCCGCTCGAAGATCAAGATGTTGCCATCGACGGCAGTACCGATCGAGATCAAGAAACCCGTGATTGCGGGCAGCGTCAGCGTGACCGGAATGAACTTGTAGATGGCGAAGTTCATGGCCGCGAACAGCAGCAGCGCGAGCGCGGCCATGATACCCGGCACGCGATAGTAAACAATCATGAAGATCAGCACGACGAGCACGCCCAGCACGCCCGCGCGTCCGGTCGCCGCCACCGATTCCGCACCGAGTGTCGCGCCGACCTGCTCGGTCGATTCGACATGCAGCGGGACGGGCAGCGCACCGTACTTGAGTTTCAGCGCGAGTTGACTGGCGGCGTCGTGGGTAAAGTTGCCTGTGATCTGGCCGCCCGTCGTGAGCGCGGACTTAATGGCGGGCGCGCTGAGCACCACGCCATCGAGCACGATCGCCATGGGCTGCTCGATGTGGCTGCCCGTGAATGGTCCAAACTTCGCACCCTCAGGATTGTCCGCCACCTGGAAATTGATCACATATTGGGTGTTGCCGTTGCCACCGACGGCGGGCTGTGCATCTTTCAAGCCCGATCCATCCATGATCGTGCTAAACGGCTGCCCGGTGCAGGGGTTCAACAATGCGCGCTCTTTGGATGCACCGTCGCGGGCTGGCGTGGCGGTGACGGCTGGCGTGGCCGCGCTCGTGGCAGCGGCGGTCGCACCCGCCGTTGCGACGGCTGTGCCTTGCGCGGTGGCTGCATTTGTCGCGGCGACGGTTGCCTGAACGGTGGCTGGCGCCGTCGCTTGCACGGTGGCCTGGGCCGTCGCCTGATAATCCGCACGCCGGAAGCTGTTGCCCGCATCCGTATTCACGTCGGCATTCAACGCCACCGTGGTCGCGGCGGCGGTCGGTACAGCGGTTGGCGCGACAGTTGGCGCGACAGTTGCTTGAACGGTCGCGGCTGCGGTCGCCGGGATCGTGGCCGCGCTGGTGGCCGCCGCTGTCGCGGCACCCGGCACGCTCGTCTGACCAAGCTGCGCCAATTGGCGATCGGTCAGCACGAATTGGCCGTCCGTCGGCATCGTCGCCGTGCAGGCACCGGTTTTGCTAAAATCGACGAATTCCAACAGACCCGTTTGTTTGACGGTATCGATGGCCGTCTTGGGATCGCTGATGCCGGGCAGTTCGACCTCGATCCGGTCGTATCCATAGACCTGCACCACCGGCTCGGCGACGCCCAGACCGTTGACGCGCTGGGAAATGATCTGGCGCGCCTGATCGAGTCGTCCGGCATCCACCGCCGCACCCGCATCGGCACTCAGCAGCACGCGCAGCCCACCCTGAATATCGAGGCCGGGCTGGATCACGATGGGGCGTCCAAACAGGCCGGGATTGGGCAGAATCATATAAATGGCTAGGATGGTGATCGCGGCAATCACCACCAACCAGAACGGTGTCGAACTCCGCATAATAAACGCTATCCTCTTGTGTTTCGTACAAAGTGAGCAAACGATCGATCGTGGTGTCCACGCCGGGTAAGCGATAATACCATTTGCGCCAGAAAGCGCAAGTTACGACCGGGAATTTTTAAGACAATCGCCTCTAATTTTGCGACAGTTAGCGGACGAGGCAGGACTCGTCCCTACAGGAATCGTGGTTTTTCGTAGGGACGAGGCCTGCCCCATCCATCCGATTCCGCGAATTGAAACACAATCGTCCTCACCCCTCCACCAGCGCGATCTCCGCCTCGCTCAAGCCGTACAGCGCATACACGATCTGATCGATCTGCCGATCCGTCGCCGCGATCTGCCGATCGAGCGCGGTTTGATCGGGCGGCGCGATGGCTGCCGCGCGATCCTGATGCAGCTTGAGCATCCGCTCGACCAACGCCACGATCTGATCGTGCTGCGCCTTTTCGTGGGCGTCGGCAAAGTCGATCGCGCGGATGGGGAGTTGCTCTATGTACTGACGATTGTAGGCATAATATCCACCTTGAAAAGTTGAACCCACCTTTTTAAGAAAAAAGTCTGATAATGAGGAATTGAGCAAACCAAGAACATATTCTTGGCTCATTTCAACCTCGCTTTTTAGAATAATCCCATAACCGCCGCCACCGCCACCACCTGAGCCTACAAAATACAATTCACCCTTTTTGTCCAAAGTAAAGGATACGTGTGCGGCAATTGAGGGTTTTAGGGCTCGTAAAAGTATAGAATCCCACCCAGGGCTGGTAAACTAGGCACATCGAAAAATAAGCGAGAGCGCACACTATGGGGCGTGAGATTCATAATTGTGAATGTGCCGTGTGCCAGAAAAGTGAAGACACGATAACGTTGAGCGAG